>NZ_JBFRGF010000007.1:0-149904 GCF_052115205.1 Arthrobacter sp. 2RAF6
TGTGCTTCTTCATGTACTGGTGTGCCGGGTGCTCGGGGTTCGGGGCCTCGGCTTCGAGGGCGAGGAGGAGGCGGACGGTGGTCTCCTCCGTGAGGACCAGACGCGCCGCCCCGGCAGGGTCCCAGTCGCCGGAGACCAGCTCGCTAGCCCTGGACTCTGCTGTCATGCGTGAGCCGATTTCCTCGTCGGCGAGCTCCATGGCGGCGACGAGGACGTGGTCGCGGGAAGGGAAGTGGTACATCAGCGCGGTCTCGCTCATGCCCGCCGCCGATGCGACCTCCGCGGTGGTCAGGGCCTTGTGCCCCTTCCCGCGGATGATCTCAAGCGCGGACCGGGCAACAGCCGCGCGCCGCTCGGCGGTCTTGGCGTAACGCCCTCGGGTTTTGGTGGCCTGCTCCATGTGAGCTACGTTACGTTAATTCTGAAGAGACCACAAGATATGTACGAGAGTTTCCCGAAATGTCTCCCCAGCGCATCTGATTTGCTTTTGAAAAGGTGAGTTCATTCCATTTTGAGGAACAGATCAATCATGCGGCAAGACGTTGGGATGAGAGCAAACGTTCCGCGTGAGTCGGTCGGGGCGGCTTTGGGGGGCCGGCCTGCGCTTCGGGTAGTGGCCGATCCGCTGCCCGGGAAAATTGGTCCCGCGTCACCCAGTTCGTGCTGCAGTCGGTCCCGTTCCCAGGATGTTTTGCCGAGGTGGCTCGATGAGAACAGCGAAGGGTAGGTGCAAGTTTGCTGACCTGGACTGGCACGAGGGGCCGGACGGTTCTTCGACGGCGGAAATCTCGCCGAACTCTAAGTGTCGGCACGGCTGATGAGCCTTGCACGGGAAACCAGCCGCACCGACACGACGACCTGCTCTCTCAAGCAGTGCACCCTAGGTGCGCAACACGCTCGTTGCACATCACTTCGGTAGCCGTTTCGAGACTACGCGTCCGACAGCATCTTTCGACCCAGCGTGGCTGGCCCTTCGGGTCCTAGGATCAGCTGGCCCCCTACCATGCAGACGGGGCCGTTGTGCCGTGGTTATAGTCGAAGGATGAAGCAGCGAGTATTGGGCAAGACAGGGCAGTCTGTCTCCGTTGTGGGGCTGGGCACATGGCAGCTCGGTGCCGACTGGGGCAACGTAGATCCGAAGGAAGCCAACGACATCCTGGAAGCCGCAGTGGATTCCGGGGTGACGTTTTTTGATACGGCGGATGTCTACGGCGACGGGCGAAGCGAGCAAACCATCGGGGCGTACCTCGCTGCCAACCGTGGACTGGACATCATGGTCGCCACCAAAATCGGGCGGCGCCTGGAACAGACACCGGAGAACTACACACTGGCCAACTTCCGGCAGTGGGTTGACCGTTCCCGGCGGAACCTCCAGACGGAGTGCCTGGACCTCGTCCAGCTGCATTGTCCACCAACTCCGGTTTACAGCCGCCCGGAAGTCTACGATGCGCTGGAGACGCTCGTCAGTGAAGGCGCAATCAAGGACTACGGCGTCAGCGTTGAGCGGACCGATGAAGCACTCGAGGCCATCAAGCACGGCACGGTCACCGTCCAGATCATTCTGAACGCCTTCAGACTCAAACCCCTGGACGAGGTCCTGCCAGCGGCGAAGGATGCCGGAGTCGGCATTATCGCCAGGGTCCCTCTGGCCTCCGGCCTGCTCTCGGGCAAGTACTCCAAGGACACAGTCTTTGCCGAAAATGACCACCGGAAATACAACCGGAACGGTGCAGCATTCGACGTCGGAGAGACCTTCTCCGGAGTTGACTTTGAACAGGGCCTCAAAGCGGTGGAAGAATTCAAAAAGCTTGTCCCGTCCGGAGCAACGACAGCCCAAGCGGCCATCGCCTGGATCGCGGCACAAGACGGGGTCAGCACCGTCATACCAGGGGCTCGAAACCCCGAACAAGCCCGCTCCAACGCCGCCTCCACCCAAATACTGGACCACCTAGGCCCGGACTTCGAGAACAGCGTCAGGGAAATCTACGACACGTACTTCCGCGAGATGATCCATTCACGCTGGTAAACCCCGGAAAGCCATGCCCTTTCGGTCCACACCTTTTGATGACATTCACCGAAGACAGCAATGAGGTGAGGATCGGCGTTGTTCCCACACTCCCATAAGATGCTCGCTGAGGAACCCCAGTCAACGGTCGCGTGACGCCGGTTTTCAACCGATCGCTACCCCCGCATTCGGCCGGCTATTCGTTCAACCGCTCTTCCGCAAGTTACCGGTTGTCAGGGACGACGATAGGGTTGGTGAATGAGCGCACCGGATACCAGACATGACTGGCGGCCCCTGTGGGTACGGCTCAACGAAGGCGAGGAAACACTTCCCGTCGGCGTCCTGATGACCGCCCCGCCGGGCGAGGTCAACAGTGCGCCGCCGCTGGAGTCCGAGTTCGGCGTGTTCGAGGCGCCCTTGGAGGATTACGACGTCGTGGAGCTGACCCGCTTCGACCGCCCCCTGGCGCGGGGCCGGGTGGCGTTCGGCGATGGATTCGCTGTGGTGGGCCCGGTGCGCGCAGTGGACGGCGACGCTGTGGCGCTCGATCACGAGGCCGTGGTTCTGGCCCGTCTGGCGGAGGAAGCCTTCGTCGAGGGCGCGGATGTTGTCTATGCGCCCGTGGACGCCGGGGCGGCGGACCGGTACGAGGCCCTCGGCTGGACTCGGGCTGGCGAACTGGCCCCCTAAGAGCAATGCCGCTTGCTTAGAGCTCGCTCGTGCTAAATTTTCGGCATGGCGCGTAGCGGCTGAATCGACGGCCGTGGCGCAAAAACGGGGTCCGCTGCCTCGCTTTCCTGGTTGCGGGAGTGGTCTGCGGTCCTGCTTCTTC
Organism: Arthrobacter sp. 2RAF6; assembly: GCF_052115205.1. Classification (NCBI taxonomy): domain Bacteria; kingdom Bacillati; phylum Actinomycetota; class Actinomycetes; order Micrococcales; family Micrococcaceae; genus Arthrobacter; species Arthrobacter sp. 2RAF6. The sequence goes on from NZ_JBFRGF010000007.1 coordinate 2,838, forward strand.
ATGGTGGGGCGGAGGGGTGAACTGCATGACTTCTGCGCGATCTGGTGGAGCGGTTCGCTGCCCGGCCAGGGTTTGCGCATTTTCAACTGAAGACAGGCGGTCAGGCAACTGCGTTGGGATGCCGGTAATTTGCCGGGGCGCGCTCGTCAGGTTCTGTCGTCGTTCTGATAGCGAAGCCACCGCTGGGTATGAGGGCCCGGAGTGCAACATGGGGCACCGGGAGCGGTCCAAAAGTTCGCGAGGAAATAAGCGTCGTAGGAGCGCCGGGCGAAGTTTTGGATTGTGCGCAACTCTCTTGGGAGCGAATTTTCCGCAACCGCCGACAGCCCGTTCTCAGTTCCTCAATCAATGATCAAGGAAGTCCTCGAGCGAGAATATGCCGCGCTCAACCTCCTGACGGCCGGCGGTTCCACCGAGGTAAACATCTCCGGCCCGCGTCTTCGCAGGTTTAGGTCGTGCGCTGACGCCACGTCGTACATCCGAGATATCGCAGAGAGCATCGAGTTCCAAGTTGGAACTGGCCCTCGCCCCAGGCATCTTCCCCTGATTCAAACCATCGACTACCTGTCATATGTTCTCAACGACGATCCAACCTGGACGCCCTCAGATGGCAAGAAGCTCATCGACGCCCCTAACCTAACCTCGCCTCGGCGGCTGCACTGTCTGCTGCCGCCATCAGTCGGGAGGAGTTTGAGTGCTCGGCCGTCGATTCGATACGGATCCGGCGCCGCCGGCTTTCCATCTCTTCCTAGTTGGCCCAGAGTGGCCAGCTCGTTTTGCGGGGACGGCGACCCGGGCTAGATGGTGGCATAGGGTCGTTGAGGCTCGGCTAGCCTGTAAGAAGCTCTTTGGAGGTCGGTGGGTTGGCGCCCGGGCGACTGACCGTGATTGCGGCGGCCATTGACGCGGTTTGTCCGATGTTTTCGAGTGCGGCTGGCGAGAATGCTTCTTCGCCGCGGGTCAGGAGTCCGAAGATGAGTGCGGCCATGTAGGAGTCGCCTGCCCCGATGGTGTCGGCAACTTCGGTTTTCACGGAAGGGATGCTGAACCGGGCGCCGGGTGTGGCGAGCAGGGCACCGTCGGCGCCCTTGGTGATGACGGCCAGGCGCGCGCCATGTTGCAGCAAGTGGGAGGCCACGTCGTCCGGGGACCATCCGGGGTAGAGCCAGTGTGCGTCTTCGTCGCTGAGTTTGACGACGTCCGTGAGCGGGAGCAGGTCCTCGAAGATCCTCTTTGCCTCGGTGTGGCTGCCAAGGAGAGCAGGGCGGATGTTGGGGTCGTAGGTGACCAGGCAGGACTGGTGGCACTGCTCGAGAAGAGTGCGGACGGTGCCGGCTCCCGGGGCCAGGAACGTGGCGATCGAGCCCGTGTGCAGAATTTTCGGGATCATGCCCGGCGCCACAGGCGCCAGCTGCCAGGCGATGTCGAACTCGTAGCTGGCTGAGCCGTCGGCAGCCAATGTCGCGGTGGCGGTGGCGGTCCGTTCAAGGGAAGTGGATCCGGGAAGAAGCTCGACGCCCGCGCTGTGGAGGTGGTTAGTGATGGCGGTGCCGTGTTCGTCGTCCCCGATTGCCGTGAGCAGCCCGGTCCGGACGCCAAGCCGGCCGAGACCGTAGGCGACGTTTGCCGGGGACCCGCCCGGATAGCTGATGGATCCTTCGGGGCCGTTGACGATGTCGATCAGGGCTTCGCCGATGACGACAACGTCCATCAGCTCGTGGTTGGAGCCGTCCGGTTCGGGCTTGTGCATCAGGGTTCTTTCTTCGGGTTGATTGATGGGAGCCCGGTATGGATCCGTCCGCGGACCTTGTTGGCAGGTCCGCGGACGGAGAAGGGGCTCTGGTGGAGCGGGAGGTGCCGGCCCGTCAGGCCTTTGCGGCGCCCGTCATGATCGCGACGGCGTCGGTCATGCTATGTGATTGCGGGGTGATGGTGGCAGCGCACTTGCCCAGGCGCTGGATGTGGATCCGGTCGGCCACATCGAACACGTGCGGCATGTTGTGGCTGATCAGAATGACCGGCAGGCCGCGGTCGCGCAGGTCGCGGACCAGTTGGAGGACTTGGTTTGATTCGCGCACGCCCAGGGCCGCCGTCGGCTCGTCCAGAACGACGACCTTGGACCCGAAGGCCGCTGCGCGGGCCACGGCGACGGCCTGGCGCTGGCCGCCGGAAAGGTTCTCGACCGGCACTGTGACGTCCTGCAGGGTGGAGATGCCCAGGCGGGTCAGTTCTTCCTTGGCCTTCCTGCGCATGCCTTTGGTGTCGAGCATTCGGAACAGGCTCCCCAGAGGGCCGGGGAGTCGTTCTTCGCGGCCGAGGAACAGGTTCGAGGCGACATCGAGGGCTGGTGAGACGGCCAGGTTCTGGTAGACCGTTTCGATGCCGTGGACCCGGGCGTCCTGGGGTCGTTTGAAGTGCACCTGTTGTCCCGATACGTAGAGTTCCCCGGTGTCGGGGATTTCGGCGCCGGTGAGGCATTTGATGAGCGTGGACTTGCCGGCGCCGTTGTCGCCGATGACGGCCAGGACTTCGCCCGGGTACAGGTCCAGGCTCACGCCGTCGAGTCCGACGACGCGGCCGAAGGTCTTGACGAGGTTCCTGGCCTTGAGGATGGGTTCGCGGGTGGGAGTGTGGGAGGCTGCAAATTCTGTCATGGTCATGACTTGACCTTTCGGATCCACTGGTCGATAGACACGGCAACGATGATCAGGATGCCGACGGCGAGAGTCTGGTACAGGACGTCCAGGCCTGCGAGTGAGAGGCCGTTGCGGAAGATGCCGACGATCAATGCGCCAAGCAGTGAACCCCAGATGGAGCCGCGTCCGCCGAAGAGGCTGGTTCCGCCGATGACGACGGCGGTGATGGAGTCCAAGTTCAGATCGACCCCGGCGTTCGGGCTGGCGGCGTTGGTGCGGCCGATCTGGATCCAGGCGCCCACGGCAAGAACTGCGCCCGCGGCAAGGTAGACGCTCATGAGGACGCGGTTGACGGGGATGCCGGCAAGGCGTGCTGCTTCCTTGTCATCGCCGACGGCGTAGACGTGCCGTCCCCAGGCTGTCTTGCCCAGGATGAAGGCGACGACGACGTAGAGCAGGATCATCATCACGACGCCGGTGGAGATGCGGACGGGTCCGATCGGGAAGGTGCTTCCCAGCCAGGTGAGCACCGGCGGCATCGCGGATCCGCGGACCGTGCTGCCGCCGGAGTAAAGGAGCGTCAGGGCGACGAAAATGTTCAGGGTTCCGAGGGTGACGATGAACGGCGGGAGCCGGAATCTGGTCACCAGGAAGCCGTTGAGTGCCCCGGCAGCCAGGCCGACGGCGAGACCGGCAATAAGGGCGAGCGGCCCGGGGATGCCGTTGCTGACTGCGAGCTGTGCGATCACCATCGAGGACAGGATCATGACCGCCCCGACTGAGAGGTCGATGCCGGCGGTCAGGATGATCAGGGTCTGTGCGATCGCCAGGGTGCCCACGACGGCGACCTGCTGCGTGATGAGAGACAGGTTCTCCACCCGCAGGAAGCGCTCATTGAGGATCCCGAAGACCACCACCGCGATCAGCAGGACAATGGCGGGGCTCAGGGCGGGGTAGCGGTGGAGAATGTTGCGGATTCTGCTGAGAGGGGTCTGGCGGTCGAGGAATTCCTCGGCCAAATCAGCATGCCCTGCGCTCGGCGGGCCGGCGGTCTGTTGCTGGGTCACTTGAATAGCTCCTGAACTTCAATGTTCTATAACTGTTGTCGTGCTGGGTATTCTGCGGGGAGACGCCTTTGGCGCGGCTCCCCGCAGAGGGGAGGCTTTACTTGCCCCAGCAGATCTGGGAAGCAGCCGTCGTGTCAATGCTCTGCAGCCCGGAAACTGCCTTGTCCGTGACGAGTGCGGAACCGGTGTTGAAGAAGTCCAGGCCCGCTGAGACCGTGGGCTTCTTGCCCGAGGTGGCGAGGTCCTGGATGGCCTGGACGCCCAGCTGTGCCATCTTCACCGGGTACTGCTGCGCGGTGGCGCCGATGATGCCGGACTTGACGTTGTTCACACCGGTGCAGCCGCCGTCGATGGAGATGACCAGCACGCCCTTGTCTTTGCCCGCGGCCTTCAGGGCCTCGTAGGCTCCGGCTGCGGCCGGCTCGTTGATCGTGTAGACGACGTTGATGTTCGGGTTCTTCGAAAGCAGGGTTTCCATCGCCGTACGGCCGCCGTCTTCGGCGCCCTGGGACGCCTGGTTGCCGACGATCTCGTAGTCCCCGCCCTTGCCGCCGGTGTACTTGCCGGTCTTGGCCTCGTCACCGTTCTTCGTCTTGTCCGCGGTGTCGATGCCCAGGCCGGTCAGGAACCCTTGGTCGCGGTTGTAGTCGACCGAGACGACCTTGTCGCTGAACAGGTCCACCAGGGCAATGGTGGCCTTCTTTCCATCCAGCTGCGCCGCAGTCCACTGGCCGATCTGCTTGCCCGCGGCGAAGTTGTCGGTCGCGAAGGTGATGTCCACGGCACTGGCCGGGTCCGGCGGGGTGTCCAGGGCGATCACGTACAAGCCCGCGTCACGGGCCTTCTTGATCGCGTCGACGACGGCGGGACCGTTCGGGGTGATCAGGATGCCCTTGTCACCGCTGGAGATGGCATTCTCGATGGCCTGGATCTGGGTGTCTTCGTCGCCATCGGACTTGCCCGCGGCGAGCTTCAGGTCAATATTGCCACCCTCCGCTGCCTTCTTCGCGCCGTCCTCCATCGCCACGAAATACGGGTTGGACGTGGTCTTCACGATCAGCGAAACGCCGATCTTTCCAGCGGCACCTCCGCTGGACGACGAGCTGGAGGAACTGCCTCCGCAGGCGGTCAAGCTAAGTGCGCCGAGGGTCAGGACTGCGCCGGCGGCAAGAAGGCGGGTAGTGGCCGGCCTCGGGGCTTTGGAACTCAACATTGAAACTCCTGTGTTTGTGGCGCCTTTCCGGCGCCAGACAACGATGTCATGTATCATGTAACCAAGCTCACACTGTGGAGTCAAGTGTTATTCGATGATGAGGAGCAGTTCGTTGACAACGGTGTCTAATCGTTACCAATCCGTTTCCGGTCGGAGGCCTCCGACGATGAAAAACGTGGCGGATCTCGCAGGGGTAGGGATCAAGACGGTCTCGAGAGTCGTGAACAACGAACCCGGTGTTTCAGAGGAAACACGCCAGAGGGTGCTCCGGGCCACGGAGCAGCTGCAGTATCACCTTGATATGACCGCGGGCAGCCTGAAACGCTCCGGACGCAAGACCCAGTCCATCGGGTTGTTGCTTCCGAGTGTGTCCAACCCCTTCAGCGGGGAGATCCACAGGGCTCTGGAAGACGCGCTGACCGAGCGCGGGATTGCGGTTTTCGCCTCGAGCCTGGATGACGATCCGGAAAGGGAAAAGAAACTGATTTCCGCTTTCCTGGGCCGCCGGGTTGACGGACTTGTCCTGACCCCGATCGCCAGAAGCCAGGCGTACGTCATCCCGGAGCACTCACGGTCCCTGCCCATGGTGTTCATCGACCGCGAGCCGGTAGGCATCGAAGCCGACGCAGTGGTCACGGACAATGAAGTGGGTGCCACAAAGGCGGCCGCACACCTCATCCGGCACGGCCACACGAAACTGGCCTACCTCGGAGACCGCACCGACATCCAGACGGCAACGAAACGCCGCACCGGATTCCTGGAGGAAATCGGCAGGGCCGGCATTGCGACGTCAACCATCCCGGTGCGCAACGGGCTCCACGACGAGGAGACCGCCCTCCGGGCTGCGATCGAGTTGCTCACCTCGGAGAACCCTCCCACCGCGATCTTCTCCAGCCAGAACCTGATCACCTTCGGTGCCATGCGCGCGCTGAGATCCCTCGGGTTGCATCACAGGGTTGCCTTGATCGGATTTGACGACTTCACCCTGGCCGACATGATGGAACCGGGGATCACCGTGATCGCCCAGCACCCCGAGCGCATCGGCAAACTCGCCGCCGAGCGGATCCTCGCCAGAATCGACGGAGACGACGGCGCCCCGAAAACCTACATCGTCCCGTCAGAACTGATCCCCAGGGGATCCGGCGAGATCCCGCCACTGAACTAACAAGCAAACCTGCAAGACAGCCGAACCCACCAAGCAAAGGACCGGACATGACCAAGACACTGTACGCGGAATTCACCGTCAGGGAAGGCAGCGAAGCGAGGGTGGCCGAAATGATGGCAGAACTCGCCGGCCACGTCCGCCGGGAACCCGGGAACGTCATGTTCCTGCCCTACACCCGCGAAACCAACCCGCGGGAATACTTCGTGTTCGAGGTCTACCGCGATGAAGCGGCATTCGAGGAACACATCGGGGCGGAATACGGCCGGATTTTCAACGCGGAACTTGCCGGGCACATCGAAGGGGACGGCTCAGTCCTGACCTGGCTCCATCCACTGGACTAGGTCCCGGCCAATGCCGGAGGCCACGCACGGGCCGAAACGAACAGTGCCTGGCTCCTAGCGGTCGTTGCACCACCCGGATTTCCTCGGGGTGGCAACGGCCGTTGAGCGTTTAACATCGAGACCAACTGGAGTCAGGAAGTCCATGTAGCCGGATATGCGTTCTTCGCCGCGCCGGACGGCGGATCCAACGAGGACACGAACTGGCTGCCCAGGAGAGAATCCTCAAACAAGTGGGTGATGCGCGCCGGGAAATCGAAATCAGCGCTTTGCCGGTTGCAGGCCTCCAGGCTGTCGGCGATGAGCGAGCCCGGGATGGGTGCTGCGCCCGCAGCGGGTACGTTGCGGGCGCAGCGGTCTGGCAGGTGTGTTGCCGGGATTCGCCGTTATTGCTGGGAGCTAGCGGATGGCAAGGCCGACTTCATCTGCTTGACGTCAAGGGAGGCGAGGATAGCGTTTCCCCCGTTGGAGAAAGCTTCGATGCCTTGGCTGGATGGGTCGGGGAAGATCTGGTCTGTCAGGACGACCTTTCCGTCGTCGGCGAAGACTTCGACCGAGGACCAGTCGACCAGGATGTGAAGTTTGACAGCTCCTCCAGTTGTGGTTAGCTGCGCGGTCTGGACTCCGGGGAAGCTGGAGCTGAACCCTACGGCGCCGGACTTGGTCCGGTCGATGTAGACCTGTCCGGACTTGTTGTCATAACCGATGAGAGTTTCCTGCCCGGACCCGGTGCGGACCTTCAGTCCATAGGAGCTGGCGGTACCGGCAGCGAAGGACGCAGTGATGTCGACCGCTTTACCTGTGGCCGGCAGGACGGTGCTTCCTGCGGGCACGGACATTTTCTCCTCGTGGACGGACGGTCCTGTGGTGAGTTCGTTGAGCTGATTGACCGGTGTCTGCGCCAGACGGGTTACCCCGTCAACGGTTTGAAGTGACAGCTCCCGGGGGACTGTCATCGCACTGCGCCAGGGTGAGGTGGGGATGGATCCTCCGTAGTCCCAGTTGTTCATCCAGCCGATCATGATCCGTTTGCCGCCCGGGGCGTCGTTGAAAGTGACTCCGGCGTAGTTGTCCTTGCCGTAATCGACCCAGTGTGCGCGCTGGATTGCCGGTTGTGCAGCGGTGTCGGAGAGAGTGAACTGGTCGGCGAGGATATGCCCCCAGCCCCCTGTGTTGTTGTCGCTGATTTCGATGTGCCCGGTTTTTCCTTGAAGGTCGCTGAGGTCCCAGCTGTTCCAGTCCAGGCTTTCGCTGTCCTGTCCAGTGGAGCTTCGCACGACTTTTCCGTCCACCACGAGGTTGACGGAGGTCTGCGTGTCCCAGGGCTTGGCGGCGGCGTCCGCGAAGACGATGTCGCCCACCATGAGGTGGCCCCATCCGCCGGTGGACCCGTCGTTCTGGTCCAAGACCTGGATCTGTGCCTGCTGGCCTTGGTACTTGCTCACGTCCCAGTTCGTCCACGTCAGGTCAGGGCTGTTGGGGCCGGTGGTGGTCGCGACGACCTGTCCGCCGATGATCAGGTTGACCGCGGTCGGGTTCGACTGGCCCGAGGGGTGGTTCCCGCCGGCGACCTGGAGATCGATGTACGGGCTGTTGACCGTGAACGTCGGCGAGGTGATGGTGCCCGTGCCGGGATCTCCAGCGGGCGCATAGGTGTCCAGCACCTTCGAGCCGATCTGGTTGGGCAAGCTCTCTGTCGACGGGCCGGAGTTGACGAAGGATCCGGTGGCGGTCCACCCGGCACCGTAGGTGGTCCCCGAGAAGTCGTTGAAGACCTGACCGGTCGGCAGGGTGCCGAACGGTACCGTGTTGGGTACGTACGGGTGGTTGCCGCCGCCGACGAGGAAGTTCAGGTGGGGCTTGCTGAGCGTGAATGTCTGCGAGCTCAGCGTCCCGGTCGACCCGTCGCCGCCGTTGAAGCTGTTGACCAGGTAGGTGCCCGGGAATCCGGAGACGGTCTGCTGGTTGGGCAACGTGCCGGCGGCGGGCGCGGTGCCGAACGCGGTGCCGGTGGCTGTCCAGCTCCCGAAGCTGCCGGACTCGAAGCTGTCCAGCGGGGTTCCCGCCGGCGCGACGTAGGGTTTGTCATCGGAGGTGAACGTCGTACCGTCGAAACTTCCCGCGAAATACTGCACGCCCGAACCCCCGGCGATCCCGCCGGGGTTGAGGTTGACCGTCAGTACCCACTTCTGTTTCCCTGGATTGGCCGGGTCCGGCAAGGGGAACAGATCCGGGCACTCCCAGACGCCGCCGGTGGCACCGGCAGGTCCGAAATCACTCAGATGCTTCCACGTTTTCAGGTCAGGAGAACTGTAGAAAGTCACCTTGTGCTGGTCAGACAGCACGGCTGACATCAGCCACTCATGCCCGGCCTCGTACCAGAACACTTTCGGGTCCCTGAAATTTTTCGAGCCGATATCCAGGACAGGGTTCCCGGCGTACTTGGTGAAGGTCCGGCCTTTGTCCGTGCTGTAGGCGAGAGCCTGGGACTGCTTGCCGGTAGCCTTGTCGGCCGCCGTGTAGATGGCCACCATGGCCGGGTCGCCCGGTTGTCCGAAACCAGTGGTGTTGTTCTTGTCGATGACCGCGCTGCCGGAAAAGATCATGTCTTTGGTGTCCTGCGGAATGGCCAGCGGTAGCTGGGTCCAGTGCACCAGGTCGGTACTGACGGCGTGGCCCCAAGACATGTTGCCCCAGGTATCCCCGGAAGGGTTGTACTGGAAGAACATGTGGTATTCGCCCTGGTAGTAGAGCAGACCGTTCGGATCGTTCATCCAGTTCGCCGCTGGGCTGAAGTGGAACTGGGGCCGGTATGTCTCGGAGTAGGGCGCGGAAGTCCCGGCCGCGCCGGAAGGCGTCGAGGCGGCCCCGGAGGTGTCCGCGGCCAGAGCCGGGGCGGACAGAGGAAGGGCGCTGCCAGCAGTCATTACGGCTGCGAGGATCAGGGCGTTGAGACGCTTTTTTGATTTTGGTCCGGGTGTCAGCCCGGGACCGGAACGTGTGCGGCGCACGTATTCACCTTTCGTGTCGACAGTGACAGGCAGGTAGTGCCGGTTGTCGCCCGGGCTGGTTCTGCAGGGACTTGGTTGAATCAAATCCTGCATGCGTTTTGCACCAGAATCGCCGGAACGTGGACAACGTTGTCAAGAGAGGAATTTACGATCTGTCCACCGGACAAGTCAACGGTTTCAAAGAAGATCACGGGGCGGCATATCCGATGCAGACGCATCAACTCCCGCTCGGATGCTCGGATTCTCGGATTTGCCGGAGGCGCGTGGCCATAACGGGCCTCCGAGGGAGCGGGGCGAACATAACTAAATCGCCGGACGGTGAGGAGCCGAGCAGGAGGAGACAACGGTGTCGATCTTGGAGATTGGGATCTTCCTCCAGAGGCGGGGATGACGGAGCGGCGCTGCTTCAGGTGAGCACCTATGACGGCAGGGACATCCCTGCCGGGTGGGGTACGTGGCGGGAAGCAGAGTTTCTGCTTCCCGCCACTTTGGCACGGACCCGTTCCTGCGCCCGACTTTCGGGTTACCTGTTGCGATGGTGTGCAGGTCTGGTGTCGCGTGCGGCCTTATGAAGGACCTGGCATGAAGGACCCGGCGATTCGTTAGTTCGTGATTTCGAGGGGTTCCGTGGCTGCTTAGAGATGTGGCATTCATCATGGGTCGGGCTCCAGCCTCCGGGCTGGAGCCCGACTGATGATCAGTTTCCTAGTGGACCAGTGCTGGCCCGGCCAGCTGGAGTTGTTCCGCCTCAGTGGGCACGAAGCCGTACTTAAGCTCGGACTGGAGCTTCTCGATGTCGAGCGCGTGTTGCCACTTGGCGACGGCGACGCACGAGACGATGTTGGCCACGGTGCTGGTGAGGGCGCGGGCTTCGCTCATGAAGCGGTCGATGCCGACAATGAGGGCCACGCCGGCAACGGGCAGCGTGGGCATGACTGTCAGGGTCGCGACGAGGGCGACGAAGCCGCTGCCCGTGACGCCCGCTGCGCCTTTGGAGGTGAGGAGCATCATTCCGAGCATGAGGAGGATCTGGTCCCAGCTGAGGTGGATGTCGCAGGCCTGGGCGATGAACATCGAGGAGAGCGTCAGATACACCGCGGTGCCGGTGAGGTTGAAGGAGTAGCCGGTCGGGACCACGAGGCCGACGACCCCGCGGTCGCAGCCGATGCGCTCAAGCTTGGAGAGCAGGCGCGGAAGGACAGGTTCGCTTGAGGATGTGGCGAGGACGATCAGGAACTCGTCGCGGAAGTAGCGCAGGATCCGCCAGAGACTGAACCCGGTGAGCTTCGCCAGGATGCCGAGGACGACGACCACGAAAACGATGCACGCGGTGTAGAAGGCGAGGATCAGCATCCCGAGGTTGCCGATCGAATGGGCTCCGTACTTGCCGACCGTGAACGCCATGGCGCCGAACGCCCCGATGGGGGCGACCTTCATGAGGAAGCCGAACACGACGAACAGCAGCTTGTTGAAGCTGTTGACGACGTTGAGTGCGAGCTGGCCGGGTGCGCCGAGCTTGCTGAAAGCGAAGCCGCAGAGCAGTGCGATGACGAGCACGGGCAGGACCTCGCCGTCGGCGAAGGCCCCGATGAAGCTGGTGGGGATGATGCTCAGCAGGAAGTCCACGGGGTTGCTGCTGGGTAGCTGGCTGGTGTACTTCGAGGCGACCGAGGTATCGAGGTGGGCAGGGTTGATGTGCATGCCCGCGCCCGGCTGGAAGAGCATGACCGCGCCCAGGCCGATGGCCAGTGCCACTCCGGTGAGCACGTAGAACAAGCCCAGCGAACGCAGCAGGGTCGGGCCGACCTTCTTGGTGTCGGTCAGGGAGGTGATGCCGCTGACAATGGTGCAGAAGACGATCGGTGCGATCATGAACTTCACGAGCTTCACGAAGCCGTCGCCGAGCGGCTTGAGGGAGGACCCGAGGTCGGGCCACAGCGCGCCCACGAGGATGCCAAGCCCGACGCCGATGAGTACCTGGACATACAAATGTCCGAGGATGGATTTGATCTTCATTGAACAACTTCCTGGGTGAGTGCCCCACCTAATGATGGCAGGGGCGGATTGAAGGGGCTAGGCCGTCAGGGCGACAGGCTGCGCGACGTCGATGTCGGCGACGGCGAGATGGCGGGCCGCCCGGTGGAGGGCGACCTCGCTGACGTGACCGTTCTCGTCCGTGACGACCTCGGTGGTGATGACACCGGCAGGTGTTCCGATGCGCAGAAGCCGGCGCCCCCGGTGGGCGCTGTCTGCCGGGCGCAGCGCTTTGGCTACCACCGATCCAGGCAGGGCGGCCGCGAGGGAGACTGCAACGGCAGAGGTCAGGCCGATGGCCGGGTGGGGTGCGAGCATCGAGAGCATCCGCACCCGCAGATCATGGGTATCGGCCGCGATCCTCGTTCCGTCGGCCGCGATGTAGTCGCCCGGCGCTGCGACGACCCCGACCTTCGGCACGGCATTCTGCGGAGGATCTTCGGGCTTCCGCAGCCCCATCATCAGGCCGGCCGACGCCCGGGCTGCCACGAGCCTGGGCAGGTGCTCGGACAGGTTGCCGGTCATCACCGACAGGTCGATGCCTGCCTCGTCCGCAGGGATGAGGACCGCAGGCGCCCCGGCGTCAACCAGGGTCGCCGTAAGAGTATGCCCGTCAGCGGAGATTTGCTCGGCTACGCTCCCCGTCGGCAGAACGGCTCCCGTGGTCCGCCCCCACGGCGCGTGAAACGAGAGGCTCACGGGAACGCCCAGTGCGCTGCTTCCGGGAACCTTGGCCAGGCCCGACGCCGGGATGCGGCCGCCCGGGGTGGCGATCGAACCGCTCAGCACGGCTCCGGTGTTGAGGTTGCGCATGCTGACCCGCGTTGATCCGTCCTGGGGAGCAACCATCCCCGATTGGACGGCGTACAGGGCGATCGCGGTGGCACAGTTGCCGCAATTGGAACCGAGTTCCACCGTAGGGTCCCCGATCCCGACCTGGGCGAAGAGGTAGTCGAGGTCCGCCGGCCCCTCGGGAGTGGCCCGGATGACGGCTGCTTTCGACGTCGTTGACGTGCCGCCGCCGACGCCGTCGAGCTGGCGGGCATCCGTTGCGCCGAAGGCATCTGCCAGGAGGTTGCGGATCTCCTCGCGGCTCCCGGCGTGAGGGGCCACGTCTTCGGCGTCAAAGAGCCAGCACTTGCTCGTGCCGCCCCGGTACCAGTGACCGCGGAGTTGCATGGTTCTTCTTCCTTCACGTGTTGTTTGTGTTGCACCTCGCGGCGCCTGCTCCTTCTACGATCCGCGCCTCGTGAGTTGAGCACAATCACAGGATTATCGACTACCGTCCACTTTTGCTAAACTCAAATCCATGGCCGACCTAGATCTGCACAGGCTTCACCTGCTCCGCGAGGTGAGCCGTTCCGGCTCCCTGACCTCCGCCGCGACGGCCCTGTCCTTCACAACGTCGGCAGTCTCCCAGCAGATCGCGAAGCTTGAACACGAAGTGGGCGTCGCGCTGATCGACCGCCATCCACGGGGCGTCGTACTCACCGATGCCGGTCAGGCATTGCTGCGATATGCGGACGACATCGACAGGACGATCGAGGCAGCCCGGGCCGAGATGGGCGAGTTCGCGGGCCTGAGGCGAGGCCAGCTGCGCATGGGGACGTTCCCCACCGTCGGGGCTTCCCTCATGCCCGACGTCGTGCTCGCCTTCCGCGCGCGCCATCCGGAGGTCGCCGTCACGGTGGTCAGCGCGCGTCGCGACGGCCTTCTCGAACGGCTGCGGCGCAGGGACATCGAGCTCACCCTGCTGTGGGACTACCCGTGGGAGCGCATCGAGGACCAGGACCTGAACCTTGTCCAGCTCATGAATGACCCCACCATGCTGCTCGTACCGAGCGGCCACTCCGTCGCCGCGCGCCGCTCGGTGCGGATCGACGCGCTAAGCGACCAGGAGTGGATCGTCCGGGACGAACACCCCGTGGCCGATGTCCTCCGGCGGGTCTGCCACGACGCCGGCTTCGAACCGCGCATCGCCTTCGCAGCCAACGATTACCAGGAAACCCAAGGCATGGTCGCCGCGGGCATCGGCATCGCCCTCGCCCCGCAGCTCGCCCTGAGCGCCCTCCGCCCCGACATCATCGCCGTTCCCCTCACCGGCTCCCCGCCGCGCAGGATCCTCCTCGCCCACCTCGCGAACCGGAGGCTCAGCCCCGCTGGACATCAGGCCGCGTCCGTGTTCCTGTCAACGGCGAAGCTTCGCAAGCCCCCGCACTCGCAGCAGGCAACCCCAGTTCGTGAATCCCGTGCAGTCGACTTCTGAACCTGACACTCGTCATGGGGTCTTCTTTTCAGGGCGGATGCCTGCCAAGCGCAAGGCGGTCCGGAAGGCGTGATGGGGGACAGGGATTTTCCGGTTCAGGGCGCACCAGCCGACGTAGCGCCGGTAGAACGTGTCGGCATCGAGTTCCGAATTGCTTGCGTCAGGGTGGATGCTGCAGTCCTGGAGGAACTGGCTGATCTGTTGAGGGGTCATTTGTGCTCCCGGGAATTCTCTCAGGGCCCGGGTGGTCGGGCACGGTTTCAGGGTTGGGTTCCGTAGATGAACTCTTTGGCATGTGCGACGGCTTTCCTGAAGGCGTCGTTGCGCAGGGTGGCTTGCTCGGGGTTCTTGGGGTCGGTTTCGAGGTAGTTCGTGTAACCGGGGCGCAGGACCCAGATGTCCCTGGCCGGGGGCAGGTAGAAGACCCCGAACGAGCGATGTTGAGGGTCCTCGGTCCAGATCGGGACGACAGCCACTGCGGCGCCGGTGTCGACGTTGATCCATTGCGCCCGGGGCATGGGTTGTTCGTGGGTCTCGGGGTCCAGGAACGGCGCTGTTCCTTTGCCCCACCGCTCCTCAAAACGTTCGTAGAACGCGGGCAACAACTGGCTGTCGTACGGACGCCAGGCACTCATTGGGTCTCCTTGGTCATTGTGTTTTGGGGCAGACGGTGGTCAGCGGGGGATCCGCAGGATCAACGTGTAGGCGGGCGGGGGAGATCCGCCCGGCCACGCCAGCAGTGCACGGGACCGTCCGGTGGAGGGCTCCCAGATGACCGGTCCGATCAGCAGCGAGGCAGGCGGAAGCAGCGGGCCTTGCGGCCGTGCCAAGGGTTTCCGGGGCGTCGACGGGGTTGGCGCGGGCCGCGGGTGGTTCCTGTCGTAGGCTGCCCGCTTTTCCGCATTCCCGAGAATGGCATAGGCGTTCATGACGTCTTGGAGATCCTTCTGTGAGTAAGGCGCCGTCGGGACGGGGCCGCTGCCGTGTTCGCGGGCCGGCCGGGTGTCGGGGTGTCGGCTGCGCATGAGCGCGCGGTAGGCGCGGCCCACTTCCCGCGCCGTGGCGGCAGGGGTGATGTGCAGGATGTCGTAGGGGTCCGGGTCGTTGGTTTTCATCGGTGGGTCTGGTGTGTGTCCACGTGAGAGACAGGGATGGCCCCCGGTCCGTTCAGCCGGGGACCATCGTTGCGGGAGTCATCCTTGGGGGCCTCTATTTTGCGCTACCGGCGCTGTGGCGTGGTCTGTGAACTCCATCGCCCTCTTAGGTGTTGGCCGCTGCGGTGCTCCCGGTCCGGGAGGCTGCGTCGGTGCTCAGGCGTTGATCTCCTGGCGCTGTTTTCCGGTGGTTTCGATTTCGATGCGGCGTGGCTTTGCTTTCTCCGCCACTGGGATCCGCAGGGTCAGGACTCCGCCGTCGTAGTTTGCTTTGACGCCGTTCGTGTCCAGTGCGTCGCCGAGGATGAGCTGGCGGCTAAAGATGCCGCGGGGGCGTTCGGAGGCAATCAGTTCCGTGTCCTCGCCGACGGGGTCCGGGCGCTCGGCCTTGACGGTCAGGACGTTTTGTTCGACGTCGATGTCCACCGAGTCGACGGTGACTCCGGGTAGATCGAAGGCGACCACGAAATCGTCGCCCTGCCGCCAGGCGTCCATCGGCATCGCCGCGGGCCTTGCCGTCGTTCCGAGTACCTGCTGGGCCAGTCGGTCGAATTCGCGGAACGGGTCGGTTCGCATCAGCATGGTATGTCACTCCTTGCAGATTGCTGTGTACTTCGTTGTAAACCCAGCCGATCTATGGTGGCTGGTATATATTTCTTATAGCACTATGAGTGGGTCAGGGCAAGGCTAATTTTGGGCAGACTTTGGAGGTACCCGATGGGCCAGGCGAAGGACCGGGGCAGGGGTGTGTACGCGATTTCAGTGGCCGCCGAGCTGGTGGGCATGGGTCAACAGAACCTCCGTCTCTATGAACGCAAGGGCCTGCTGGAACCGGGCAGGACCCTGGGTGGGACCCGCCAGTACAGCGAGGACGATCTGGCGACGTTGCGGCGGATCGGCGAGCTTCTGGAATCGGGTTTGAACCTAGCGGGCATCCGGATGGTCCTGGTCCTGGAAGCCGACAACCGGCGCCTTGAGGCGGAGCTTAGGTCCGGGAACGCTAGGCGGGATGCCGTCCGGTTCCGGTCCGGATGAGGCGGAGCCGATCGGCCCGTGCCCGCCCTCCTCGAAGGGTTCGGGATACCGCGTGGAACCGCCAAACGAAGTTGCTATGTAGGCCAAACGAAGTAGACAGTCCCATCCTGGTTGCGGGGCGTCCTGGCGCAGGCTTGATATCTGGACATTCCGGATGCTCTCCGGGCCAAAGGCGTCGAAGTTGTATACCAGGACCTTGCGCTGGTCGAGGACCAGCCCACAACGAAGTCGTGGTCATGATCACCGGGCTCGCCTCATGACCTGGGTGCTTACTCTTGCCGCGTAATCCGCACAGGCATTTGTTGAAGCCTCACTGGAGCTCGGCGGCACGATCATCGAACTTGGACTTCCCGGGGGAACCGGCCCGCAAGTCATCGACCCGGCGCTCATCCCCTTGATTGAGATCATCCCTCTACAGCAACTGGCCCTGAACCTGGCCCTGGGCAGGGGGATCGACCCAGACAAACCTGCCGGGCTGAAGAAGGTCACTAAAACGGTGTGAACGCATTCATTGCCTGGGCGAGGCACGCACTCGCCAGGGCCGTGTTCTTCAAACGGCTCGGGTGAGATTCCGGACCGCGGGTCTGAACAGCAACGGGAACACATCAATCTCACCGCCCGCTACACCTGGCGCAGCACCACCAGATGGGAACAGGCAATCTCAGGCCCTTACGACCACTGGCTAGGCCCTAGCGTGTCATTTTTTCCGTTTTCTGAACCGCACCCCATGAGATGACGGCCAGTGGTGGACCATACATACTTGGAAGATATTCACCACCCCGAAGGTACTCACCGTTTGGCAGACGCCAGGCAGGAAGCTGAACAATGAGAGTAGGACTGCGGCTGCAGGGATCCAGCTGCCGGACCGTTGTACTAGACCGGCGGACTGTAGTTTCCGCCGCTCGGGAGGTGCACGGGGGCAGCTTGTCGGAAGCTTTGGAATCGTCCCTGTCAGGGCTTCGTCGGGAGTTCGGGTCAGGCATCACTCGGATCACTGCCGACGTCGGACGGGTCCTGGTGGAACGGAAACTGGCCGACGTTGTCGCCATCCGCATTTCGCCCCGTCCCCCCGCGGACGCCTTCCACATGACCGTGCTGCCGCCCCTTGTTGAGCCGGCAGTGACCCGGACCGTCCATGTCCGCGGGGGTCACGACCTGCGGGGACGGCCTCTGGCCCGGTTGGACCTGGAGGCGTTCCTTGCCGATCTCCCCAGCATCCTTGCCGGTGACGTACGGAACGTTGCGATCACTTCCGTCGGTTCGACGGCCTCAAAGGACCATGAAACGCGAATAGCCGATGCCATCCTCAGCAACGATAGAGATATGCGGATCAGTATTTCCAGTGATTTCTATTCCAGTGTTTTCCGGGACCGCGACTACACGGCCATCCTTAACAGCGCCCTGATGGAGACGGGGGAAGAGCTGGCAGCGATGCTTGAGGAGGCAGGCCGGCGCCACTTCCCGGCCGCCCGCGTGTCGTTTGCAAAGAACGACGGCGGACGCGCACCTCTGTCACGGCTGACCTTGGCGCCTGTCCACGGGTTGCGGGCCGAGCCCGCGATGGGAATCCTTGGCGCGGCCACGTTGGCGGGAATCCCCGAGGGGGAAGTCATTCTCTGCATGGAGGATGGGGCCACCGTTGGCCACACCCACGGAGGCCTGCCTGTCGCCAGAAGTCTCATTCGCCAAGGATTTGAGGCGAGCCTCGCCAGCAACGCCGCGATTCTCGAGCCATACACCGTCCACCATCCGGTTCGCACAGACATTCCCTCCGTGATTGCCGACCTCCGCGAGTGGCAGGAGAGTGCGGTGCCCTTCGGGCTGGTGCCAACTCTGCCGGGTGCGCAGGACGCAGCACTGGTGGGATCTGCCGTGGCCCCGCTGACGTCGTGGATCGACAGGCTGGAGACCGTCAGCGGCCGGGTTGACCTGAAACGCGTGCAGAATCTCGCCGAAGAGGATGCCCACTCCTCGGCGGTCCAGTTAGGCGCCAGCCCCGGGCAAACCCGCATCCTTGAATCGAACGTCTACGCCATGCCCTACGGCAACCCCGGAATCGTTCGAATCCGGGTCCAAGCGGCAGGAGAAACGTCCGCCGACGAGGAACACGTGCTGCCCGCAGCCGCCCGGGGAACCAACCCATGAGCACCGTACTCACTACCGAGGACATCCGGAACCTCCGCACAGGGGCCCACTTCCTGACCTGCACCATCGACCCGACGGCCATCTACATCTACGCAGAGATGATTCAGCGGGCGATGGAGGACCGGTCATTGGAACTCATCACCGTCGACGAGCTTGCTCCCGACGATCTGGTGGTGGCGGTCGGAATGGTAACGCAAGGCCTTTTCATCGCCGACATGCCTCCCGTGGGCGATGAGTTCCTCGGCTGCATCAGTGCCATCGAAGCCAGTCTCGGCCGGAGGGTGAGGGCGATCTACTCGCTCGCCGCCGCCAACATCAACGGAATCGTTCCTCTGATGGTCGGGCTGCAGTCCTCGCTGCCCGTGATCGATTCCGACCCCATGGGCCGCGTTTTCCCCTTGATCAGCCAGACAACTCTGAACATTGGAAACGTGGCGATCGGCCCTATCGCGCTCATGGGCGTAACCGGGGAACGGGCGGTGGTTGAGGTCGAAAGCCCACAGCGGGCCGAAACGCTGGTGCGTGCACTGGTGACCGAACTCGGCGGGTGGGCAGCCACCGCCATGTATCCGTGTTCCGCACAACAGCTGAAGGAGCATGGCGTCCATGGCTCCATCAGCCGGATGATCCGGATCGGGCAAATCCTCGACGCGAGCACTCCAGTTGAGAGCTGTTGTTGCTCGCCGATCTCCTGGACGCCACGCGCATCGCCCGGGCCCGCGTGAGCCACATCGAAAGCCTCTCCCGGCCCACCGACCTCGGCCTGCCGGCGCAGCCATCCAGCCTAACGCTCGAAGACGAAACCACCGGACGCATCGTCCGTCTTGAAATCCAGAATGAGATCCTGCTGGTCCTCGTGGATGGTGCGGTAACAGCAGCCGTCCCGGACATGGTGACGCTACTCAATTCCGAGCAGGGCACGGTGGTCAACATCGACGACGTCCAGGTGGGCGACGTCATCGACATAGTGAAGATCACGGCAGCGGCGCAGTGGTACACGGAGGCAGGGCTAGATCTCACCGAGCCAAAGGCCTTCGGCATTCCGATCGCGCACCCAAGGCGGCGACATGCGTAGATCGAAAAATGAAACCCGCCTCGATGTCGCCGGGCTATTGGCGCACGGCTCCCTCCGTGGCACCACGCCGCTATATCTCACTCCATCCAGCGGGCTGATAGAAAGTGTTGTTCTCGTCTCCCAGCTTGAGGCAATCCGGCAGGTGCGGCCCAATACTGTGGTGGTCCTCTCCTCAGAGATGGGATCAGGGGGTTGGCTTGTGTCCGCGGCGCTGCGACACGCCTGGGAGCGGCGGGCCAGCGCCGTCGTCGTGGCCGGCAGCGCCTATGCAAGCGCGGCGGTCGGACTGGCGGAGCGGTTGGGCATCACGCTGCTGGCCACGGACGGGGAACCTGCAGCGCTTGCCTTGGCACTGGCGGCCGAGATCGGAGCGGCCCTGTCAGTGGTCGATGCGGAACTGGCCAGGGTTGCCCGGACAGTCGCAAGGGACACTACACTCGGTGATGTCCTCAAGACAATTTCCAGGGAATTGGACGGGTCCGGAGTTTCGCTGGAGTACGACGGCGTGGTTCTGGCCTCCGCCGGAATGCCTCCACGGGAAACTGACGAAGTCATCACCGTGGAAGTCGGCGAGGCCAATAGCGCCGTCCGCTTCACCCTCACGGCCCGCGTGCCCACTTCCGGAGTCCACAACCTGCGGCTGGTCCGCTCAATCCTTGAGGTAGCCACCCCCGCGGTGAAGGCTGCCTGGCTGTTGGAGGACCTACTCAGCACTGCCCGGGCCGTTCCCACAGCAGCGATCGCCGGGTTGGATCAGGACCCCGCCGCGTCAGGCGCGGAGTTCGAGGAAAAACACCGACATCTGCTGAACCAGTTGGGCTGGCGCGAGGGGGAGCCGTATGTGGCCGTGTGGTTCCGCAGCGGGCAGGTGCAAGACCATCGGCCCGAGCTGACGGCCGTGTTGCGCCTGCTCTGGCGCAAGGCCACAGTACGCAGCCCCTTGGCTGAGGTTCAAGGCGGTTGGCTGACGCTCGTACCGGCCGGAGATCAGGACGCCTCGACCCAGCTCGAAACCCGAACCAGGACACGTCTGGGGCCAGCTCTTGCCGAGCTTGGCCTGGTGGCGGGACTGTCCCGATGGCAGGAGGATGTTCCGGCGCTGGCGTTGATCGTGCGTGAGGCGCGGCTGGCCGCTGAATCCGCCCGGTCAACGGGACCCGGCACGGTTTTAGGCTTCGCCGGCCTCGGGGTGGCCGCGGCCACGACCTTCGTCGACATGGACGCCGTCGCGCTCGTCGCAGAACTATCACTGCCGCGACTGATGACCTCCCCTGACCGCGACGTGATCATTACCGCAGTGGCCGCCTTCCTCGATCACCGCGGCTCGGTCAGCCTCGCTGCGAAATCCCTCAACCTGCACCGGAACACCCTGCAGGCCCGGCTTAACCGGGCACGGGAACTCGGTGTCCCGCTTGATATCCCCTCTGAGCTGCTGTCCGTCCACCTCATCGCCAAAGTGCTGCGGCACGAGTACGGCGCGCGTCGACATCCGTCAGCAGTCCGTGACGGCGCAGTCCATGCCTGAGCCCGACCCCGGTCCGTGCCCGCCGGACTGTTCCACGAACACGGATCCAAGCCGGTCGGGGCTAGCTTATTTCGACGACAATCTTCCCTGACTGTTCGTTCGACTCCATGTAGCGGTAGGCATCAAGGACTTGGTCGAAAGCTAAAGACCCTGTCGACCCTCGGCCGCAGGGCCCCGGAGCTAATCCGCTCAAGGATGAAGTCGACACCCCGCCGCCGCTCATCGGCGCGTCCGACGTGGTTGAACATTGAGTACGGGTGGAATACCGATTGAGTTCTGCACATTGCGGCCATAGGGATGACGGGCTGCAAATCGCTCAGCGTTCCGTATCCGAAAATGACGGCGTTGGGTGCGAGGTGATCGACGTAGGTGCCGCGGGACTCTCCTCCGACTGGATCGAAAGCGACCCGCACGCCTTTGCCATCGGTGGCGCGGTCGATGACCTCGCCGAGGTCGTCGACTCCCACGAGGGCTACTTCGTTTGCGCCGGCCTCGAGGAGGAGCGATCGCTTCTTCTCCGACCGTGTCGTCGCGACCACCTTCGCCCCAAGCGCTCGTGCGATCTCGATGGCGCCAAGCCCGGCCGAACTGGCGGCAGCAGTGACGAGGACTGTGTCTTCGCGTCCGAGATTGGCTGCCTCCGCGAAGGCGAAGTAGGAAGTGAGATATTGCATCCAAACAGAGCAGGCCTGGGCATCCGAAAGTTCCGGTTAGATCTGCCCGGTTGAGAGCGAATGCGGCGACGTTGGGTTGATACATAGGGTCCGTTTGGACATCGCCGTACCTCCGTTTATGCGTGGTGCTGTATGCACGTTTGATTTTGATTGGGTTAGCCGGCGCTGATGCCGCCGGGGTTATGGGAAGGATGCGGTTACCCGTCCCCGCATTGCTGGTGACTGGCAAGGGTTCCCCCGCCTGCCTCGATCATGGGATGTCAAGGCAAGCGAGGACATCGTGATTTACGAGGACACTGTGGTCATTGACACCATGTGTTTTGGCTCGAGAGCCGGGAAGAACCGCTGGCGTTCTTGGGCCGTGGGCCCGTCGTAGCCCAGGCGCTTGCTGTGCGTCCAACCGAACCGACGAACCGAGTCGACGAGCTGCTCGGCGTGTTTGAGCGGGGCCACAGTCGCGTCAATCACGGGTACGCCGATTTCCTCTTGAACCGTTCGGAAGAATCCGAATTCCGCCGTGCAGCCGAGGATGACGACGTCTGCGCCGTCCTGCTCCACGGCCTTGCGGGCTTCGGTCATGATCCGCTTTTCCGTGAGTGCCGGGTCCTCCTGGAAGTCATCGACCCCCATCTCGAGCACGCGCCATGAGGCAAGGCGTTCTGATGCTCCGCAACGATGGACGTTCTCGGCCATCTCGGGAATCCACTTTTTCCGTCCTACGAGGATGGAGAATCGCTCGCCCAGACTTCCGGCGATGCTCAGCGCCGAGTGGGCCGGCCCCACAACCACCATGCGATCGGTGATCTCGCGTGCCGCACGCAGCGCGGGGTCGTAAAAACAGCCGACGACGGCGGCGTCATAGCCTTCTTCTTCCGCCCACCGCACCGTTCGCAACAGCTGTGGAAGCATAAGTGCCTCGAAAGCGTTGTATTCAACGTGGGAGGGGCCTTCTCCGTCAAGGGAAACGACATCAACTTCGGTGCCCGGACGGACTATCTGGCGGAAGGAATCCGCCATCGCCCGGTTGTACGCATCGGTGTAGAGCGGGTTGATCCACAGGATTCTGGCGTTCTCCGAGAGATCGTAGAGGTTGTCGGTGGGGGTGATCATTCCAATTCACTTCCTTCGGTTTCAGGCAAGAACAGGCCGAGGATGACCGTGACAAACAAGAACATGTTGATGAACAGAATTGTCGAGGTGGCTCCGGCGGCGGAGGCTAGGAGGAACCCGACAAGACTCGGTGCGACCGTATTCGCGACGCGCTGACCGAAAATCCCGAACCCGTAACCTGAGCCACGAAGGGCCGAGGGATAGAGCTCGCCCATCCACGTGTCCCAGACACCCCAGGCTCCCAGAGCGAAGAAGGCCAGTGAGAACATGCCGAGATACATCTCGGTCTCGGTTGAGGCTGTCGCGAAGAAGAAGCCGCCGCCAGCCGCGGCGAGGACGTAGATCGTGAATATCCATTTGCGGCCAAAGCGTCCGGTCAGGTAGGAGGCCGTCATGTATCCGGGGATCATGAGGACCGCGCTCAGGGCAATGAAGGCAAAACTCGATGAGGCGCTCAGCCCCCGACCTTCAAGCAATGTTGGCATCCACGATTGAAGTCCCCAGTAGCCCCAAGAGAAGGTGAAGTTGATGAGGACTTGAATGACCGTGATCCGGCCCATCCTCCCCTTGAAGAGGCCCCAGATGGACTGCTTCTTGCCCTCCGAAACGGTGAAAATGGTGCCACGGGAGATGCCGCGTGCTCCCAGATAGTCGAGGACATCGTGCGCCTCTTCGTTCCGCCCCCGCCTCGCGAGCCAGTACGGGGATTCCGGAACGACCTTGTAGAGAACGATGCCCCACAGGCTGGCAAGTGCGCTAACAGCAATGACCCAGCGCCAGCCGTGCCCTCCGATCAGAGCAGCAGTACCGAGGGCGGCCAGGATACCAATCGGCCACCCTGCGGCCAGATAAACTGTGGCCTTTCCGCGGGCCTTAACCGGGAGCAGTTCTTCAAAATAGGGAAAAGTCACAGTGAAGACGCCGGAGAACAACAGCCCGGAGAGGAAGCGGGCCACCGAGAGGGTCTCAAAGTTCGGTGCGAAGCAACTCAGGAGCGTGAAGACGCCATAACCGGCGAAACTCCATGCACACGTGGCTTTCCTACCGATCCGGTCAGAGATGGGCCCCCAGACCAGCGACCCGGGGATCATGCCCAGGAAGAGCGCCGAGATGGCGATTCCTACCTGCGTCGTGCCGACCTGCAGGCTGGTAGCCAGATCACCAGCAACGTAGGTGAGCATGAGCATTTCCCAGGCTTCGATTGCGAAAGCGAAGAAGAGGATCGCGCAGATCTTAAAGTGGATGGACCCGAAAGGCATGTCGCGGAACGCGTGCCCGACGGCCATGGAGCGAGGCGGGCTCGCCGTCCCCGGCGCTTGCCCTGAAATGAGTGGGTCGATGCTGGACATGTCTTGACCTCCGATATTTTGGACAGGATAAGAAGTACACGCGGTGTTTCTGGGCACGGAGAACAGTCCGGATATATTAGGGAATTCACCTCGGAGCAGCTCACCCAAGCCTCCACTCGGAGTAGCTCTTCCTAGCCTCCCGCCGAGTGATTGCACTCACACTACAAATCGAGAACCCCCAGAGAGTGTTCAGCTTGCACTTTTCTGATGTGCCCGTTTGGGCGCTACGCACTACTGTCCAAAACGCGCACCCGTCCGCGCAGGCCAGAATCACTTTCTTGTTGTGAAAGATATTGAACGGATCTCTGTCCGCTGGTTCGAAGGCTTTCGCGACTGACGCCGGGCATTCAACAGGACCCGGCAAAAGTGGCGAACAGACCCGGTCTATTTCTGCCGTTCCTGCCTGCCGCGACTGGAATGGTGCGGGGCGTAACTGCCAACCGTCTTTATGCACTCTGCCCGTCCAGCTTTAGCAGAATGGTGCAGTATGCCCATCGTCTTGGTCGGCCCCGTAGGTAGCGTGATCCCACACACAAAGTGCCATCCAGAATCATGAGGAGATACACATGCCGAATTACAGGGTGTCGATGGATATCGGCGGAACCTTTACGGACATTGTGGCGTACGATCAGGACGCCGGAACCTACGCGGCAACGAAAGCGTCAACCACGCCAGGGAACCTGAGTGCCGGTGTCATCGCAGGCCTCGAATCGATAGTCGATGATCTATCGGACATCGATTTCCTGGTCCACGGCACCACCCAGGGCCTGAATGCGTTCCTCGAACGCCGTGGAGTTCCTGTGCTACTGCTGGCAACGGCCGGTATCGAAGATACCTATCACATCGCCCGCGGCCCCCGTCTTGAGCTCTACAATGCTCAGTACCGCAAGCCTGCCCCGCTGGTCGAGCGCAAGGACGTCATCGGTGTCGGTGGCAGGCTGGACAGTCAAGGCCAGGAACTCCGGCCCTTGGACGAACTGGCAGTCCGCCAAGCAGCGCGCCGGGCAGTGGAGGAGGGCTACGGCGCCGTCGCCGTTGCGTTCCTGTTCAGCTACAAGAACCCCTCGCACGAGCTGAGGGCCCGCGAAATCCTGATCGAGGAACTCGGGGAAGAGTTCACAGTCTCCCTCTCGCACGAAGCAGCCAAGGAATGGCGCGAATACGAACGCACGTCCTCCGCCGTCGTCGAGGCCTACACGGGTCCGGTCGTGCGCAACTACCTCCTGGACTTGGAAGAGAAACTCGCCGACCGGGGAGTGGAAGCCCCGCTGCACATCATGCAGTCCTCCGGCGGCGTTCTTACCGCCGAGTCCGCCCGTAAGCGCCCGCTGCAGACACTGCTTTCCGGCCCCGTCGGCGGTGCCATGGGCGATGTCGAACTGGCCGGTGTCTCGGGAAACCGCAACCTCATCGGTGTGGACATGGGCGGCACATCCTTTGACGTTTCCTTGGTGGTCGACGGTAAGCCGGACGTCTCCACGGAGGCCCACCTTGAAGGTCTGCCGATGCTCATGAGCGTCGTGAACATCCACACCGTCGGCGCTGGCGGCGGCTCCGTCGCCTGGCTCGAAGCCGGTGGCCTGCGGGTGGGACCGCGTTCCGCAGGAGCCAACCCCGGGCCGGCCTGCTACGGCCGCGGCGGGACGGAACCCACCGTTACCGACGCCAACCTGGTGCTCGGTCGAGTCGACCCCGGCTGGTTCGCCGGCGGACAGGTCGCCTTGAACCGTGAAGCCGCGATAACAGCCCTTAGAACAGTCGGCGACCAGCTCGGCCTGGACCCCATCGCCATGGCCGAAGGCATCTGCGACGTCGCCAACTCGCAGATGGCCCAGGCCATCCGGACCATCACCATCTCCCGCGGCATCGAACCCCGCGACTTTGCCCTCGTGGCTTTCGGCGGAGCCGGACCCATGCACGCCGTCTTCCTCGCTAAGGAACTTGGCATCCCGGAAACGGTCGTTCCCCGCTTCCCCGGCGCTTTCTCGGCCTGGGGCATGCTGCAAACCAACATCCGCAAGGACTTTTCCGAACCCTACTTCTTCCTCGATGAAGACATCGATGTGGCAGAGATGGCCGGCATCCTGCGCTCCATGGAAGTTGAAGGCCTGTCGTCACTGGTCTCGGAAGGGGTCCCGGAGGAAAGCCGCGCCACGACGGCGTCCGTGGACGTCCGGTATCAATCGCAGGAGTTCTCCCTGAACGTTCCCCTGACCTCCGCTGACGAACCCGAGTCTCCGGACTTCGTCGCCAACCTCGCTGTCCGCTTCTCCGCGATGTACCACGAGCGGTACGGCCACTCCAACCT
Source organism: Arthrobacter sp. 2RAF6 (assembly GCF_052115205.1). Lineage (NCBI taxonomy): Bacteria > Bacillati > Actinomycetota > Actinomycetes > Micrococcales > Micrococcaceae > Arthrobacter > Arthrobacter sp. 2RAF6. Next base: position 28,943 of record NZ_JBFRGF010000007.1, read on the forward strand.
CGGCGCCCCAATCGAAATCGTCACGCTGCGCACGCAGGCCGTCGGCGACCTGGGACGGCTGGAAGCTCCCAGTTACGTCACCGCACGGGGCCCGGAGTTCAAGCACGAAATCCGCCGGGTGGTCTTTGACCACGTCGAGCAGGACACCATCGTGGTCCGCCGGGATGACCTCGGCGCCGGCCATACATTCGAAGGACCAGCCATCATCGTGGAGCAGACCGCCACCACCGTGGTTCCCCCAGGGTTCAATGTCAAGGTCGACGAGTTCGGCTCACTGGTCATCCGCTCTGAAGACGTCGAAGGAAACTGAGGTACCAAAATGACAATTGCAGCAGTCAAAACCCTGGATCCCGTCACCGTGGAAATCATCCGCAACGCGCTCACCAGCGCCGCGGATGACATGAACGCCACGCTGATCCGTTCCGCTTACTCACCCATCCTCTACGAGGGCGGGGACTGCGTCGTGGCCCTGCTGGACACCGAACACCGCGTGCTCGGGCAGTCCGCCGGCCTGCCGCTGTTCCTCGGCAACCTCGAAACCTGTTCCATCGCCGTGGAGGAGATGTACGGCCGCGCGGTCTGGCAGGAAGGCGACATCTGGATCCTCAACGACTCATACCTGGGCGGCACCCACCTGAACGATGTGACCCTTTTTGCCCCAATCTTCGACGAAGGCACGGTGGTCGGATTCGCCGCCACCCGTGCGCACTGGATGGACATGGGGTCCAAAGATGTGGGCGGCTCGATGGACTCGACAGATATCTTCCAGGAAGGCTTCAGAATGGGGCCGGTCAAGCTGGTCGAAGCCGGAGTCGAGACATCGGTCGTGGACCTGATCCGGACCAACGTGCGCTTCCCCTACCAGACCATTGGTGACATGCATGCGATGATCGCAGCCCTCCGGATGGGGACCACCCGGATGAAAGAGCTCGTGGGCAGGTACGGGACGGAGCAGCTGGATGCCGCCCGGGATGAGATCTTCCGTCAAACGGAGGAAATTGAGCGTGTGACCGTCCGCAACATCCCGGACGGGGTCTACGAAGCCGAGGGCTTCCTGGACAACGACGGCATCAATTTGGACACTCCCATTCCGATCAGGCTGCGGATCACTGTAGCCGGCGACACCGTTGACTTCGACGTCACCGGATCGGCGGACCAGACTATGGGTCCGGTCAACTGTGGTGCTGCCCAGGCCGTCTCGGCACTGCGCGTGGGCTACAAACTCCTTGTCAGCCCGGAGTCCAACTCCAACGGCGGTTCCTTCCGGCCAATGACCACCCAGGTGCGGTCCGGATCAGTGCTCGGGGCCGTAACGCCGGCCCCGTGCCAGTGGTACTTCTCCCACCTTGGGCTGCTGATCGACCTCGTCTCTAAGGCGATGGCCCCTGCCATGCCGGAACGCGTTGCCAGCGCCAGCCACGGTGACTCAATGATCATCACCGCCGCCGGTTTCGACACCCGCTTCGGCCGGAACTTCGTCACCATGGAAGCAACCCTCGGCGGCTGGGGTGCCTGGGAGGGCACGGATGGTGAATCAGCCATGATCAATAACGTCAACGGCTCCCTCAAGGACCTGCCCATCGAGATGCTGGAAACCCGCTACCCGTTCCGGATCAACGAGTACTCCATCCGCCCCAACTCCGGAGGCCCCGGCCAGTACCGCGGCGGCAACGGCGTGGTGCGCGAATACGAATTCCTGGCCGACTGCGTGGTCGGGCTCTGGTTCGAACGGTCGAAGACTCCCGCCTGGGGGCTCTTCGGCGGATCAGACGCCCAGGGCCCGGAAGTTGTGATTAACCCCGGCCGCGCTGATGAGGTCCGCACGCTGAAGGCGAATGCCCGCAAGGTCACGGCCGGCGACGTCGTCCGCCTCGCCGTGGGCGGGGGCGGCGGCTTCGGAGACGTCTCCAAGCGCTCCCGCGAGGACATCACCTACGACATCGTCAATGGTTTCATCACCGAGGACTTCGCCAAGACGCACTATGGCTACTAAGCCCCACCAGCGGATAGGTTCCCATCCAGAAAGAGAGGACTCCATGAGTTCCCAGTTCGAATCCTTTGACGACGTATATGCCAACGCCATGGAAACAGTCGGCGTCACACTCTTTACCGCCTCTGTCATCGCCGACGATGGCGCCAGTATGGCCCGCGTCTACACCACCCATCCCGATGTCTATCCGGTGGGCGGGAAGAAGACCCTCGCCGGGGACACGAACCCCGGGTGGCTGGAGCAGGTGCTGAACGGACAGCGGCCGTTCCTGGGGGCGGATAAGGAAGCGGTCCGCGCATTCTTCTTTGATTCGGCAACCATCGAGTCACTGGACTGCGGGGCCATCGTCAACGTTCCGGTCGTGAGCAACGGCCAGACTATCGGATCCATGAACTTCCTCGGCCCTGAGGGCAGCTACGACCAGAGTTCGGTGGACGCAGCCGTCGACGTCGCACGGCGGTCTGTCCATCTGCTCGAAGAAGCCCTTACCGCCGTCAACTAGTTCCTTCACGGGCGGGCACCAATTGGGGGCCCGCCCGCGGGGGACAACAGGAAGGAACCGCACGTGACCACTCCGAAAAGCCTGACAATACGGAACGCCCTAATCTTCGACGGTGAATCACCTGAGCTGATTGAGGGCTCTATCAGCATCCGGGACGGCCGGATCACCGCCGTAGGCCGGGAGGTGGAAGAGACCGGTGCCGTCCTTGACGCCGGCGGCCGAACCGTCATTCCAGGACTTATCGATGCGCATTTTCATGCTTACGCGCTCAGCCTGACGTCCGCCAGGAACGAGACGGGGCCACTGAGCTATTCCGCCCTTGCCGGGGCAAGGCGCCTCGCGGCTACACTGCTCCGCGGGTTCACTGCGGTTCGTGACGTAGCCGGTGGTGACGTTGGCCTTGCCAGCGCCATCGAGGAGGGTCTGTACCCTGGTCCGCGCTACTTCTTCACCGGCCCGGCGCTAAGCCAGACAGGCGGCCACGGCGATATCCGGGCCGCGAACCATGGAGGATGCTTCCATGGCGGGCACATGTGCGAAGTGGTGGACGGCGCCGAAGACCTGCTGCGGGCCGTGCGTCACCGGTTTCGCACAGGCGCCTCCGCTATCAAGCTAATGGCCTCCGGAGGGGTCGTTTCACCGGTCGATCCGATTCGGGTTCCGCAGTACAGCGCGGCGGAAATCCGCGTCGTAACGGAAGAGGCTTCCCGCCGGGGCAGCTACGCCACGGCTCACGCATATTCGCCCGAGGCCATTCGCCATTCAGTACTTAACGGGGTTCGCTGCATCGAACACGGCAACCTGCTGGACGCGGAAACCGCCCAGCTAATGGCCGACAATGATGTCTATCTAGTCCCCACCTTGGTGACCTACGAAGCCATGGAACGGCGCGGCAAGGAAGTCGGCCTCACCGAAGTGGGAGCGGCCAAGAACCGGGAAGTGCTGGAGGCGGGGAGGAACGCCGTGGCACTGGCCCGAGATGCCGGGGTCCGGATTGGGTTCGGAACAGACCTCATGGGTGAACTCGAGGATGAGCAACTGGCCGGACTCCGCCTGCAGTCTGAAGTGCTTGGCGTGTACGGCGCCCTCCGCTCGGCAACATCAACCAACGCCGCCCTGCTTCGGCGCGGTGACCTTGGACGCATCGCCGGAGGATCCTGTGCGGACTTGGTTGTGCTCGACGGGAATCCCTTCCATGAACCCTCGATCCTCTGGGATGAAAGCAAGACGCGTACCGTCATCAAGGACGGGCAGATCATCTCCACCGGTACCCTTCGGGGCGCGGCGGGCTCCCCGTTAAACGTTCCCGTTGCCTGAGGAAGCCGGAAGACGGACTTGTGTCTTGCCGATCGATCGGGCGGGCTGGCTGCCGAATCGATGACAGCGGGACAACTGCCGATTGCGCGAAGTCAATGTCGTCGTAGCCGATGATCGCGATGTCCTCCGGGAGTCGCAGCTTACTGTCCTGGAGGATCGACTGCATGGCACCGATGGCCCGGAGGTCGTTGGTGCAGAACAAACCGTCCGGCACTTCTGGCGGACGGCGACGTACAAGCTCTGAGCCGACGCGGCGTCCTGCCATCACGTCCTGCTCAGCGGTGGCAAATATTTCCAGGCTAGCTCCCTGGCAAGGTAGCCGCCGGCCACGTTGTCCATGGACACCGAACTGTATTGGGCGCCGTATTCCGGCCGACCCACAACGACGGCAGTAATCCCGCGCTTCTTCAGCAGCTCAATCCGGTCCGTGATGTCCCCGACGGGCGCGATGAGGAGGCCCTGGACGCGATGCTCTTCAAACAGGTCAATATAGGGGGCCTGCCTTTCAGGACTGTGGTCGCTGTTGCCGACGATGACTGCGCTGCCGTTTTCCAAAGCGTGGTCTTCGGCGCCCCGCGCGACGGCGGTGTAGAAGGGGTTGTCACCGTCCTGGACGATCAGCCCGATGGGGGTGCTGTAGCCGGCCCGGTGCTGGCCGGGACTGAGCGACGCTCCACGATCGAGGGTCCTTGACTGAAGTTCGTGGGGTGACCTGTCACCCCGGCGGCCCTGTCACTGCTCACCACCATGTTCGCCGAAGGGTCGGCCCGCGCCCGCATCCTCGGCCTCAGCGGAGCCCTCATGGCCGCAGGGTTCACCACCGGTGCCGCCCTCGGCGGTGTGCTCGCCGGCTTGGTGAGCTGGCGTTGGGCCTTCTTCATCAACGTCGTCGTCGCCCTGTTCGTCCTGGCCACGGCTCCGTTCGCGCTGACCGACAAGCCCACCGAACGCCGACCCCGCCTTGACGCTCCCGGCGCGATCACCGTCACGCTTGCCCTGGTCTCCCTCGTCTACGGCATCACCACCGCCGGTGAGACCGGATGGGCCGACCCGCTCGCCTGGGGTCCGATCCTTGCAGCGGCGGTCCTGTTCGCGGTCTTCCTGCGGATCGAATCCCGTGTCCCCGAACCCCTCCTCGCCCCGGCGCTGCTGAAGCGCCGGAACATCGCCTGGGGCAACTTCGCCGGGCTCCTGGCTTTCGCGACCGAGACCTCGTTGGTGTTCCCGCTCACTCTCTACCTGCAGGAAACCCTCGGATTCAACGCCGTCACCGCAGGCCTGATCTTCGCCTGGCTCGGCATCGGGACCGTCCTCGGCGGACTCATCGCTCCGAAAGTCATCGGAAAGACCAACGCCAAGAATGCAATCGTTATCGGCTTCATCATCCAGGGCGCCGCGACCCTCCCGCTCGCCTTCGTCTCCGACAACCAGACCTGGGTCATTCCGCTGCTGGCCGTCACCTTCATCGGCGGCGTGGCCAACCTTGTCGCGATCGTCGGCTACACCGTCGCTTCCACCACCGGAGTGCCGGCCGAACATCAGGGCCTCGCCACCGGCCTGATCACGATGAGCCAGCAGGTCGGCATCACTCTCGGTACCCCGGTCATGTCGGCAATCGTGACTGCCTTCGCTGCCTCCACGCTCCTTCCCGGGCTCCAGGCAGCAATCTGTATCAACGCTCTCATCTGCATGGTCTCCGCCGTCGTGGTCGCGATCTTCCTGCGACTGCCAGCCAGCAGCCACGCCACTGCCTGAGGACACCACCGACCGCCAGGGTTGACGTGGGGGACCCCGCCGCGGATGCGTCCGTCACCCGCCGAAAAAGTTTGTGGGCCTGACATTTCCTAAGGGTGCTGTCGTGGCCCGGGCGTGCAGCCTGCCGTTAGCTGCTGCGCGCTGGTAGGCGGCCAGTTCCACCGGGCTGTGGCCGATCCAGCCGCCGCCGATCCCGGCTTCGGTGAAGCTAGTGACGCCTTCGGAGGCGTAATGGCGCGTGGCGCGATCCACGCGGCTTCGAACTGACGTGCGTCACACGTGCCGGTTCGCTGCGGCCGGCCGCGCAACTCTTATCGGAAGGGAATCGCGGAGGTGCTAACCGTGACAGCGCCGTCTAACGTGAACATCTCTTCGTTGAAGTGGCCTCCGTACCCTGTTGACTCGAGATCCTAGCGATCGTCAGCAGGGCGTTCCCCTGCGGCTTCTACCTCCGAATGCTCTCAGAGGGCAATTCCCCAAAGGTGTCCAGATACAATGCCGAGAAGCGTCCCTGATGGGAGAATCCGCAGCGCTCCGCTATCGAAATGATGGTTTGCTCGCCCGGCTCCGCCTCGAGAAGCATTTCCCGGGCACGGTCCAGCCGTACCCTGCGCAGCAGTTCCGACGGCGTTGCCCCTGTCTCGGAGCGTAGGGCGAGTTGAAGGGTGCGGACCGAAACCCCGAGGTTCTCCGCCATGTCAGGGACGGCGAGGTCCTCCGATGCATGACGTTCCAAGAGCTCCCTGAAGCGCCGAATTAATCTGCTCTCAGAATCCGGGTTGCGGTCACCGCTTTCCGGGGGCGTGTGGTCCATTGCCAGGAGCAGGCGGGACAGCATGGTGTCCACCAGAAGATTCCGGACAAAAACCGGAGCGGCGACTGGGGTCTCGCTGATCATGTCATCGTGAAGTTCAACGACGGATCTTAGGAAGGCCCGCCCAGCAGCCGTGGCGAGGTTCATTGAATAGCCCAGGTCCAGGGCCTTGCTGGCAGCCTCACCATAGACCTGTTCGGCTATGGTAGCGAGGGCCAGGCGGCGCACGTAGACGATCAAATGGGGGGTTCCTTGATCCCAGGCCATTGAAAAGGGGCGATCGACGGGTGGAACGGTCGCAACTCTGGGGCTGGAATCCACGGTGCTTGAGCCCACGTCCATGCGGGCGTGCCCCTCAAGTGGAATCTGGATCAGATGGAAGCTTTCGAGGCCTTGGGGGTCGATCCTGACGTCTGCCCCGTAGTCCAGGTACTCGATGCCGACGTCTCCTCTGTGCAGGGATCGCAGCTTCATGTCCACGGAGGTTCCACGCGTGCGGGGGACGAGATCGTGGCCGCAGAATAATTTGGCTATCTTTTCGTGCGCGTCATCGACGTCGGTCGCGGCAACGGTGGGGAGGCCCCTCAAGACGTCGCGCGGAAGAATCCTGACCAATGGGCACCTGACTTCCCCGGGTTTCGCTTTTTGGATGAGCCCTGCGCCAAGTGGATATACCGGTTTTCAGGGTGTGAATAGAGTCACTTCTAGGACAAGTATGACGCAGGTCATACAAATGCAACAAAGAATCCACCTAAGCGAGGTGAGCGGAAGTGAAGAACGTCAAGCTCGTGCACGAGCGGCGCGTGGAGTGGGAACGGACTCACCCACGGCCAATCCCGAGGCCGTCCGCGAAGTAAGCGACCGTCCCACCCAAGCAATCAACCATTGATTACCGATGAAAGGTTTGGCGATGTCCGGACTCTCAGGCAGGACCGCGATCGTTACCGGAGGCGTGACAAAGATCGGCCAAGGCGTAGCTGCGGCCCTACGCGACGCGGGCGCCGCCGTCGTCGTCGCAGATATTGACGACGCAGGAGGCGCTCAACTCGATGCTCTCGGCGCTGGCATCCACTTTTCGCTGACTGACATCACCGACGATGCGGCGCTGTCCCGCCTTATGGATGAAACTGTCGCACGGCACGGTAGTGTGGACATCCTTGTCAACCTGGCCTGCACTTATAAGGACGACGGTGCGGAATCCAGCCGGAGCGACTGGATTGAGGCACTCAACGTCAACCTGGTCAGCGCTGTGATGGCCGCAAGGGCCGCGCGGCCCCATCTGAAGGCCTCCGGGCACGGAGCCATCGTCAACTTCACTTCCATCTCCAGTTCGATTGCCCAGACCGGGAGATGGCTTTACCCCGCCAGCAAGGCGGCCCTTGTTCAACTCACCAGAAGCATGGCGGTCGATTTCGCCAAGGACGGCATCAGGGTCAACTCGGTAAGTCCGGGGTGGGTCTGGAGCAACATCATGGATACCCTCAGCAACGGAAACATCGGCAAGACGGATTCTGTGGCCGCGCCCTTCCATGTGCTGAAGAGGGTTGGCCGTCCCGAGGAGATCGGCGACGTGGTCGCCTTCCTCGCAGGTGATCGGGCAAGTTTCGTCACCGGTGCCGACTGGGCGGTCGACGGCGGGTACTCCGCGTTGGGCCCGGAACGCGCCGAGGAAACCATACCCCTGCTCGCGGCTGAAGAGAGGTGAGTGCAAGTGAAGAACGTCAAGGTGGTTCACGAACCGCGCCAGGGATGGGAACAAACCTGCCCAAACCGGCGCCAAGGCCGGCCATCAACTAGTTTCCCGCTCCCAATGGGACTAGATTCCCATACCGTGTTCGCGGCGGCGGGACCGAAATCATTCAGGCATGCCGAGAAAATCTAAGGACAAAGGGGCAACAACATGACACAACGCCATATCACCATCGTTGGAGCAGGGCAGTCGGGGCTGCAACTGGGAATCGGGCTGCTGGATGGCGGGTTCGCCGTAACCATGGTTTCCAACCGAACTCCCGAGGAAATCCGGGAGGGCAAGGTCTCCTCAAGCCAGTGCATCTTCCACGATGCCCTGGAACATGAACGCAGCCTCGAACTGGATTTCTGGCCGGACGCTCCGACTGTTGACGGGATCTCGTTCACGGTTCCTCATCCTGAAACTCCGGGAGAAAAGGCCATTGGCTGGGCCTCCCGGCTGGACAACCCTGCCAAATCGATTGACCAGCGAGTGAAGTTCCCGCGATTCATGGAAGCCTTTGTTCAACGAGGCGGCGAACTGATTTTTGAGGATGCGGGAGTAGAGGAACTCGAAAGGTACGCCCGGGAATCCGATCTCGTCATTGTCGCTGCGGGCAAGGGCGAAATTGCGCAGCTCTTCACCCGGGACGCCGGGCGAAGCACCTACGACGCACCGCAGCGAGCACTTGCCCTGACGTACGTGAGCGGCATGACGCCCCGGGCGGAATATTCTGCCGTTTCCTTCAACCTCATCCCCGGGGTCGGGGAATACTTCGCCTTCCCCGCGCTGACAACCACGGGGCCCTGCGAGATCATGGTCTTCGAAGGCATTCCAGGCGGCCCGATGGACTGCTGGAAGGGCCTCACGCCGCAGGAGCACTTGGAAACCTCTAAGAACATCCTCAAAGCCTTCCTCCCGTGGGAAGCAGACCGTGCTTCCGGCGTCGAACTCACCGATTCGAACGGTTTCCTGCAGGGACGGTTCCCGCCGACGGTCCGCCACCCCATCGCTACGTTGCCCAGCGGCAGGCACGTGCTGGGCCTGGCCGACGTCGTGGTCCTCAACGATCCAATTACCGGCCAGGGATCCAACAACGCCAGCAAATGCGCGGCTTCCTACCTGAAGAGCATCCAGGAACACGGTGACGGCGTCTTCGACGCTGCCTTTATGCAGGCCACCTTCGAAAACTACTGGAACTACGCGAAGCACGTAGCCCAATGGACAAATGCCCTCCTGGCTCCGCCCCCGCCGCATGTTCTGGAGCTTCTTGGGGCAGCGAACCAGTCGGCGGAAATCGCCAACCGGTTCGTGAACGGCTTCAACAATCCGCCGGATTTCCAGGAGTGGTTCATGTATCCGGACAAGGCGGCCGCCTATTTGGCGAGCGTCGACGCCGCCAGGGTCTCCTAGCCGCCCCTCTGGCTATTTGAAGAACAACGTCGATTGAAGAAAGGCTGGAAATGCGAAAGATTGCAATTATCGGTGCCGGTGAATCCGGCGCCCAGCTGGCCCTGGGCCTGCAACGGGAGGGGTACGCGATGACGCTCTTCTCGGATCGCTCAGCCTCCCAAATCCGGACAGGTAAGGTCATGTCCAGTCAGTGCATGTTTGCTACGGCACTGGCCGCGGAGGCCCAGCTGGGCCCGGCGCTAAGCGGCCTCTATGACAGCGGGGCTGTGCCTGCGATCAATGCTATTCGAGTACGGGTCGACGTCGGAGGATCGGCGGATCCGATTGACTGGGAGGCCCCCCTGGATGCTCCGGCACGCTCAATCGACCAGCGGATCAAGAGTGCCGCCTGGATCGAGGCGTTCGTAACCGCCGGCGGGGACTTCCGAATCGAGAAGGTCACGCCGCGCATGCTTGAGGAACTCGCACGCGAGTACGAGCTGGTCATCGTCAGCACCGGAAAGGGCGAGATCGGCCAGGTCTTTCCCAAGGACAAGTCCAAGTCACCCTTCGATCGTCCTCAGCGGGTCCTCGCACTCAACTACGTCACTGTTGGCAATCCGGCGGGGGAGCAGCCTGGGGCGGAAGAAGAGCCCGGCGCCGAAGAGCTGCCCGGGCAGCGTGGTGACAGCATTCGCATGTCGATGGTGCCGGGGGTCGGGGAATTCTTCACTTTTCCCGGACTGACCGTCTCCGGACCCTGCCAAATGATGGTCTTCGAGGGAGTCGTGGGCGGTCCGATCGACCGCTGGACCGACGTCCGCACGCCAGACGAGCAGCTTCAGCGTTCGCTGGAAATCCTGGAGGAACACTTCCCGCACGAAGCAAAAAACTTTGCGGATGCAGTCCTCACGGATGAAGGTGCGACTCTCCTGGGACGCATCACCCCTACCGTGCGTTCCGCAGTGGGGGAGTTGGCTAACGGCGGACTGGTTTTCGGCCTTGGAGATGCGGTGCTGCTCAACGACCCACTCACGGGCCAAGGCTCAAACAACGCCACCCTGGCTTCCCGGTACTACCTGGACTCCATCGTTCGCAGGGGGCAGGAGCCATTCGACCGGAAATGGATGGAACGGACCTTCGACGAATTCTGGCGTGGCTGGGGTCAATGGGCGGTCACGTGGACGAACGACATGCTCAAGCCGCGCAGGGAACACCAGAAGGCGGCGTTGGGCGATGCCTCGGCGCATCCTGCCCTGGCTTCAAGCATCGCGGCCGGATTTGATGATCCACGAACCTTCTATCCATGGTGGTTTGACCCCGGAGCAGCGGCGGACTTCGTGCAGTCCAAGAAATCGGAAGACTTGGCCGCCTTTGACCTGAGGGAATTCAGGGGCGCGCTTGGACAGTTTGCCACCGGTGTCACTGTGGTCACCACCCTTGCCGCGGACGGACGGAAAGTGGGCATGACAGCAAACTCCTTCACCTCCGTCTCGATGGAACCCCCTCTGGTGCTGTGGTGCCCCAGCAAGCGGGCTCCAAGCCTCACCGACTTTGAGGAATCCACCCATTTCGCGATCAACATCCTTGCGAGCGACCAACACGTGCTGTCCCGGCAATTCGCCACTCCTTCTATCGACAAATTCGAGGGAGCCGAGACATCAGAAGGAATTGCAGGAGTTCCCCTGCTGGATGGGGCCGTGGCCACGTTCCAGTGCAGGACTATATCCCGGCACGACGCAGGCGACCATGTGATCTACGTGGGTGAGGTGGAGAAATACGAAAACCCGGGCGGGGCGCCCTTAGTGTTCCACGGCGGGAAGTACCACGCCACCGCCAGCCATCCGGACTTCTGAGAGCGGAGACACCCCATGACCTCCAGCGAAATAGCGATCATCGGTTCAGGGATCAATTCCCTGGTGGCCGCAGCGGAACTCGCCCTCGCGGGGAAGCAGGTGTGCCTGATCGAACGGCAGGACAGGCTTGGCGGCTTCATCCACTCCTCGCAACGGACACTGCCAGGTTTTGTCCACGACACCTTCTCCTCCTGGCATCCCTTGTTCGTCTCGGGAGGCGCTTATCAGTCCTTGGGACAGGAACTGCATTCAAGGGGGCTGGAATATTGCAACGCCGACGGCGCCGTAACAGCCAGCGTGGCTGCCGACCCCCGGACCGGTGCACAGAGGGTTGTCATAGCCCACCGCGACCCGAGTGTCACTGCGGCGGGGTTCGATACCCCGGAGGATGACGGCGCTTACCTTGCGATGCTGGAAGATCTCGGCCGTAACGCCGGCACCGTTTTCGGCGCGTTCGGCGCCGAACTTCGATCCTTCAAGCAGGTCCTGAAAATCGCCTTCGGTGCCTTGAAGCGAGGGAAGATCAAGGGCACAGAGGCTTTCGTGCGGGACTCCGTGATGAGCGGCCGCAACTACCTCAGGAGCCGGTTTGACGGGTGGGAGGCAGACCAGCTCTGGTCCCCATGGCTGCTCCATGCCGGTCTTGGCCCAGACCAGGCCACCGGCGGCGTCATGTTGCCCGTCATGGCGATGAGCATGCACGCTCACGGCCTGCCGGTGGTCAAGGGTGGTGCCTCGAACTTTGTTGCCGCCTTTGAGTCGCTGCTACGTGAAAAAGGCGTACGAATTCTGTTGGATACAGATGTCGACAAAGTCCTCGTGGAAGCCGGCAAGGTTGTGGGCCTGAAGACGTCCAACGGCCCCATCGACACGAGTACGGTCCTTGCCAATGTCTCTCCGCAAGCCCTGTACTCCCGGCTACTCAGCCAAGCACCGGAGGGCGCAGCCAAAGCCGCCGTACGGTACCAGAACGGCCGCGGCGCAATGCAGATCCACCTCGCTCTGGACAAACCCGTGGAATGGCTGGACGCCAGACTGAACACGGTTCCCCTAGTGCACGTGAGCAACGGCTCCGACAGTACCGGCATAGCGTGCGCCCAAGCCGAAGGGGGTTTGCTGCCGGCGGAGCCGACAGTGGTGGTCGGGCAGCAGTGCGTACTCGACCCATCAAGGGCGCCCCTTGGCAAGGCGACGCTCTGGTTGCAGCTGCAGGAGGTACCCTTCGCGCCCAAAGGGGATGCCGCAGGGGCGCTTGCCGTGGACGACGGCTGGTCCGCAGAGCTGAAGGAACAGTACATGGAGCGTGTCCTGTCCAGGCTTGAACAGTTCGCGCCTGGTACGCGCGACTCAGTCCTGGCATGGGACATCCTGGCACCAACTGACCTGGCCTCGGAGAATCCCAACGCCGTCAAAGGGGACCCCTATGGGGGATCTGCTGAGCTCTTCCAGAATCTGCTGTGGCGTCCCTTCCCTGAGGCAGCGGGACACAGGACCCCGGTCAAGGGACTGTGGCATATAGGCGCTTCCACCCACCCCGGTCCCGGGCTTTCCGGCGGCTCGGGTCATCTCGTAGCCCAAAGACTGAACAAATCATCAAAACCATAGGAGAACAAATGTCTGTCCTCAGCGGGCTCATGGCTGCCCTGTCCGATGGCTCGATCGAAGTCATCGACCTTACGACACCCCTCAGCGGTGATACCCCCGTACTTAGCCTGCCGCAGCCGCTCGCCAACACTGTAGGTCTCACGCTCTCGCCGGTGAGCAATTTCGACGACGCCGGACCCGCCTGGGCGTGGAACGATGTCACCGTCGGTGAACACGCCGGCACCCACTTGGATGCACCTGTCCACTGGATTACGGGCCGCGAGGGAAAGTCGGTGGACCGGATCGAGCCTCGGCGACTGGTGGGCCCCGCCGTCGTCATCGACAAGAGGGCCGAGGTAGCGCAGGACCCTGATTTCCTGCTCGAACCGGAGCACCTTGAACAGTGGCAAGAAGAGCATGGGCAACTGCCCGAGAACTGTTGGGTGATCTTCAGGACCGGCTGGTCCGCGCGCGGAGGAAATGCGTCGGACTTCGTCAATGCTGACGAAAGCGGCCCGCATACTCCCGGTGTCTCTGTTGCAGGCGCGAAGTGGATTGCCGGCAACGACAGAATCAGCGGGTTCGGCGTGGAAACCGTTGGCATCGACGCCGGTCAGGCGGCAAGCATGGACCCCATGTTCCCGGTCCATTCCTTCCTCCTCGGGGCGGACAAATACGGAGTGACATCGCTCCGGCAACTTGACCGTCTCCCGGTCGTAGGCGCGACCTTGGTGGTTGCGCCGCTTCCGATCGTCGGCGGAACCGGCAGCCCGAGCCGTGTCTACGCATTGGTGGAGGCTTCATGAACGGGGCGGTTCAAGTGTCCGTGCTGGTAGGGAGGACCCTCGCCAGCTTGGGAGTCGGGCATGTCTTCGGCGTAGTTGGCAGCGGCAACTTTGAGGTCACCAATGCCCTCATCAAGGGAGGGGTTCCCTATACGGCGGCCAGGCACGAGGGCGGGGCGGCCACCATGGCTGATGCCTACTCCAGGATGTCAGGGAAGGTGGGCGTGGTGACAACCCACCAGGGTTGTGGTCTGAGCAACGCGATCACGGGAATCGGTGAAGCGGCGAAGAGCCGCACGCCCCTCCTTGTGCTCACTGCCGACACACAGGCGTCCGCGATCTGGTCGAACTTCAAGATTGACCAGGACGCGCTTGCCCGAAGCGTCGGGGCTGTGGCCGAACGGATCCATTCAGCCGACACCGCAATCGCAGACACGGTGAGGGCATTCCGGACCGCTGTCAATGAACGTCGCACCGTTGTCCTCAACCTGCCCCTTGACGTGCAAAACGCAACGGCGCCGGATCTGGTGGGCGATGTTGGGATTCAGGAACCATCCCGGATCAGGCCTGACGCGGCTGCCGTGGAAAAACTTGTGGCCCTGATTGCCGCGGCCCGTCGTCCGGTTTTCGTCGCGGGGCGCGGCGGGAGGGGCGCCAGGGACTCCATCCTGGCATTGGCCCGGCATGCGGGGGCGCTCGTGGCAACTTCCGCCGTCGCAAGCGGCCTGTTCAACGGCGATTCACACAACCTGGGCATTTCCGGTGGCTTTTCATCCCCGGTTACTGCGGAGCTCATCAGTGGCGCGGACCTGATCGTCGCCTGGGGCTGCGCCCTGAACATGTGGACCATGCGGCACGGACGGCTGATTTCCGCTGGCACCAAAGTGATCCAGATCGACGTCGAGGACGCCGCCTTGGGCGCCAACCGGCCGATCACCCTCGGCGTGCTGGGCGACTCTGCCCTCGTGGCGGAGGACGCTGTGGCGGCCTTGCGCAGGATCCAGCCGGCCTCCGCGGAGAAGTATCGAACCGAGCGGAACGCGTTGACCATCAAGCAAGGCTCACGGTGGCGGGACGTTGAAACACCGGACCTGTCCGCGGCGATGTCCATCGATCCGCGGGTGATCAGCCGGGAACTCGATTCGATCCTCCCGGCTGAGAGGATCGTCGCCGTCGATTCGGGCAACTTCATGGGATACCCGAGTCAATATCTGGAGGTGCCGGACGAGTTTGGTTTCTGCTTCACCCAGGCCTTCCAAGCAATCGGCCTAGGCCTCTACACGGCCATAGGTGCAGCCGTCGCCCGCCCGGATCGCCTCCCTGTCCTCGGCGCAGGGGATGGCGGGTTTCTGATGGGCATTACGGAACTGGAAACCGCCGTGCGCCTCAAACTGCCCCTCGTCTGCATCATCTACAACGACGCCGCCTACGGCGCCGAGGTCCACCATTTCGCCGAACACCATCAGGACGCAGAGCTTGGCACGGTGTCGTTCCCCGACACAGACATCGCAGCCATCGCGAGGGGATTTGGCGCCGACGGCGTGACGGTCCGCACTGTGGATGACCTCCAGCCGGTGCGTGACTGGGTTGCTTTGTACCGCAACGGGAATCAAGAACGCCCTCTCGTGATCGATGCAAAGATTGCCTCGGATGGTGGATCCTGGTGGCTGGCGGAGGCGTTCCGAGGCCACTGACGGACCATCGGCCTTGACTCGCAGACCGGGCCCTAAACGAGGGAGTGTTCATTCAGCGAAGGGCCGGGGCCGGCAAAACGGGCCCGGCTCCTTCGGAAGGCTGTTGCTGTTCGGACTAATTTGCGCCGACGACGGACAGCGCGTAGCGCTGGGCCTTGGGGCCAAGCAGTTGGTGCAGTTTTGTGAAGAGTTCCTGGGCGGCGAGGCCGTGCCAGTTATCGGGCAGGTACTCTTGGGGAAGTCCAGGGTCCATGTAGGGCAGCCGACGCCATTGGGTGACCATGGGGACATAGTCGGCGAAGGCCTGCTTCAGCAGCTCGGGGGACTCGGAATCCTCTTGTTCGTGCTGCAACCACCGCTGGAGGACGGGCTCGTGTTGCTCCATAAAGTCGGTGTAGAGCGCTTCAAGTGAGGGCAGGTCCCACCATTGCCCCACTTTCTCGTCGATCTGTCCCTCGGTCAGGTGAGTTGCTTTGAACAGATCGACATAGTCCATGAGTCCGGCGCGTCGAAGTTGCTGTTCCACCTCGTGTGCCAAATTGCCGGGTGCGATCCACAGCCCAGGGGACACCTGGCCGCACCCGATACGGGTCAGGATGGTCCTCAGCTTGTGCCGTAGGTGCCTTTGGGCCTCGGGGACGGAGAACGACGCCAGGAGCCAAGCGTCGTCCTTCTTGGCGCGGAGCGGCGCGAAAATACGTTCGTCGCCTGCCGTGAAGACGTCCTCAAGTTCAGGTGAAAGCTTGTAGGCAGCGGAGCCTCCACGCTTCAAACTGACGAGCACGCCGCGTTTCTTCAGCCGCGACACGGAAGACCGTACGCCTGCCGACTCCACTCCCAAGTCACCTAGAAGCTGTATGAGGTCGGCAACAGCGAGCGTCCCGTCTTGGTTGCGGGCGTAGAGGCCATACACGGTAACGATCAGGTGTTGATGGCGTGGCATCGGGGCAACGTCGGGGACAGCATCGGCGTTGGCCATTCAGTACTACCTCTATTTATTGGTTCGGGTTCAGTGACAGTCATAGGCTACATCGGCAGACCTCATTCAAGCTGAAGCATGGTGGGCGGAAATTCCCCTAATACTGGTTCTCGACTCGTTCCGGATGCGGCCGGTATTCGAGCGGACACCAAGTGTCAGATGAACGTCAGGCCGGCCCAGGCAGTCGCAACAGGTGTGGTGCCACCAAACACGGCCCTGAACTCTTCCTCAAGCAAGGCCTTCATGGACAGTTCGTGGGCATTTTCCTTGTCTTCTTCAAAGCGTGAACCAGACATCGTCGTCTCCTTGGAAGTGCACGTAGAACGGAACACTCTTGTGTCCGCGATACATGCGGCATGAATCAAGTGTATGACGCTACGGTGACGCTCGTAAATACTTCTCTATATATTCTTATGCTTGAGGAACTGGTCTGGCTCACGACCCGCACGCCGGAGAACATCGTGGTCAACCTCGAAGACGTTCCAGACCATGTCACACCTGCGCTGGACGCCAGCTGCCCTGGCGCCGGAAGGCATCGTGGCCCCCTGACGGTTTGGGAGGAATCCAGGCTGCGGAGGACTCAAGGGGGCGGGCATGCCCGGGTGCCGCCAGTGGGCGGCCCCGGCCACGTGCTGCTATATCCGGGGCCGTCATCAACTACACCCGCGTTGCCGGTCGGCTTGAGCAACTTCCGCTATGAGAAGCCGTGGCGCCCGCCGAGCCTGCTCCTTGAGGCGGACCCTCCGCGTCACGACGCGCCCCGCGCCGCCCTTACCAAGATCCTCGGTCCGCGCGAAATCCGTAGACTGGGGGAGTCCTGGGCCGCCGACGCCGAAGAACTTGTCGAGGATCTGCTGGCACGAGGCACTGAGTTCGACGCCGTCACGGACCTGGCCGCGGCGTTTCCCCTCCGGGTCTTTCCCGATGCGGTGCGGATACCCCAGGCCGGTCGGGAAAACTTCCTGCCCTATGGGGACCACGTCTTCAATGCCTTTGGCCTGCCCAATGAGCTCGTGGCCAGGGGCGCTCCACCGACGGTGAACTTGCCCTGTGAGTTCTCGACCTCGAGAGACTTCACTTGACCGTCGTAGTATTCGTTGACCTTTCTTCAGGCATTCGTCATATCCAATCTCTCTGACAGAGGCCTTCCGGCTACCTGCCATCAACATTCGCAAGCCCGATGGGGAAGGACAATCGCCCCGGTGTACATTCGGGGGAACTGCATCTGAATGCCATGGCCACCCGGCCCTTATCGACGGCTACGTTCTTTGGTCACAGTCGGCGTTCCCGCTCGGATTCTTGGGTCGAGCCGTCACGGTCCTTTTTTCGAATATTCTCCAGAACACCGCGTCGTGATCTGACCGTTCATTACGGGAGCAATCAGGGTTTCGAACGTTGATGATTCGCCGTGGATCGCAGTGCAGGGGCTGACGAATTGGGCGGTCGTCATGATGACCCCGCTCGTCGTCGGCATGATCCTTTAGTTGCTGTAGGGTCTGATCAGCCAACAGCCCCGCCGCCTGGCGCGGGCCCTGGGTGGTGGTGGGGCCGCAGCCATTCCCAGGGTGGCCCGCGCCGTCTACTTGGTGGGATTGCGCCCTCCGGCTGAGATCCGGCGACGTCGTTCATCGCTTAGGCGCACGCTTCCGGATGTCTGCCCCTTGGGGCACTGTTTAGAAGCTTGGCCGCCTGGTTTCGACGGCGTCATCGCTGACCGCGACGATCTCGCGCCAGCGGTCGAACAGCGAGCAGGGGTGGGAGATGCCCAGGACCCTGCGTCCGGCTTCCGGGGCGGAGCTTCCCACTCCCGGGCCCGTGGACAACGACCTCGACCGGGACGCCCTGAGGGAGGGCTGCCACGGCGTTTGCCGCACTGCGAAGGGTTGCCGCGAGCCTGGCGCTCTCGGCCAGACGGCCGATACAGGACACGAAATCGCGTGGGGCAGCGGACACAATCCTCTGCCCCACGTTGATCATGAAGTCTAGTTTTGGGATGTTCTCTGGCTACGAACGAGCCGTACGAGCTCTGCTTCTGGACCTGATAGTTGACGGGGTCCGTCCCACACCGCACGCAACGCCCGATGGAGGACAAGATCCTGGACCGGCACGATCTTCATTTCTCCGGCCTTTACTTGGTCTGCCACTGCAAGGGTGCTCATTACTGAAGGACCCATGCCGGCCAAAACGCTTGTACGGATAGCGGCCGCGCTGCCAAGTTCGAGCAGGGGGGCTGCGCGCGGGTACTCGAGCAATGCAAGGTCAAGCGTGATCCGGGTGCCTGACCCCGGTTCACGGACCAGCAAGGATGTTGATGCAAGCTCGGCAATGGAGATCGGTTCCCGTCGCCGGGTCCACGGGTGTTTAGGATGAACTACAACGACGAGTTCATCGCGGGCTACGGTGAGGCTATGCAAGCTCCGAGGGATGGTGGGAGATTCCACGAAGCCAATATCGCAAGCTCCGCTGGTCACATCCTCGAAAACCTGCGCGGAATTATGGACAAGCAAGTGTATTCGGACTTCAGGGTGCAGTCTTCCAAAGGTGCCAAGCCAACTGGGCACCAGGTGCTCGGCGACAGTCATGCTGGCAGCTACCGTCAGTGCGGTCCGTCTCTCAGCACGCAGGGAATCGGTAGCCTCCAGCATCTGCCGTGCTTCGGCGAGGATTCTTCGCGCCCAATGGGCCACGACTGTGCCTTGCGGGGTGAGTGTGGAACCCGCTGGACTGCGCTGCAGCAGGGTCATGCCCAGCTGGCGCTCCATCACTCTGATCGATCGGCTCGCGTTGGGTTGAGCTAGGCCCACCCGCCGGCTGGCAGCGCTGAGGCTTCCGTAATCGTCCACTCCAACCACTAGTTCCAGCACGGTCAGATCCGGCCACTTTGCCATGCGCTCAGCATATAACAATGCGGAACGTGTTGCGATTTTGATATATCCCCATGTCAAGAAGACGGCTATCCCCGGACCGTATCTAGGCCGAGAATTGGGAGATGAGGAGCCAGGAGATCCAGAGCGAGCCTGATGCATGCCCGGCTCCGGGAGGATCGCAGACAAGTATGAGACAAGACGTTGCCACACCCGCAAAAGACGAACAGCAGGATGCGCGGCTTCCCCGAGGCTTGAGGAACAGGCGGTTGCCCGGACTGGTCGCGGCCGCCGTCGCCGTCGCCATCGCCTGGCTGATCCATTCGACGGTCCCGGTGGTGCCTTTCCTCACGGCATCAGTGATGCTGGGCATTCTTTCTGCAAATCTCCCCGGGATCAGTACGGCCGTAGAAGGAGTCCTGCAGCCCGGGCTGGTATTTTCCGCCAAGCGGTTCATGCGGCTGGGAATCGTTCTGCTGGGTCTCAAACTCAGCCTCATCGATGTAGCCGCGCTGGGCTGGAAGACGCTGGCGATCGTGGTTGGCATTGTCCTGCTGACCTTTATCGGAACGCTGGTCCTGGGCAAGGCACTCAAACTTCCGGGCGATCAGCCCTTGCTTCTCGCTACAGGATTTTCCATCTGCGGCGCCTCCGCCATTGGGGCCATGAGCGGGGTCACCAAAACGGACCACCGCGACACCGTTGTTCCAATCGCCCTTGTGACCCTGTGCGGGACGCTGGCGATCGCGGCCCTTCCTGCGCTCAAGGGGCCCCTTGGCCTGGACACTCTTCAGTTCGGATACTGGGTGGGAGCCAGCGTCCACGACGTGGGGCAGGTTGTGGCAACGGCTCAGACGGCGGGTGCGGCTTCCCTTGCCGGAGCGCTCATCATCAAACTCACTCGTGTGCTGATGCTGGCGCCGATGGTCACAGGAGCCGCGCTGGTGGGACGCTCCCGCCGCCGACGGACGGCAAACGCCGCTGAAGACACGGATATCAAGCTTCCTCCGCTGATCCCGCTCTTCGTGGCCGGGTTCATGGCGATGATCGTTCTGCGGACGCTGGGGATCCTGCCGCCTGTTGTCCTCGAAGTTGCCGGCACGGTCCAGGACCTGCTGCTTGCCGCAGCCCTGTACGGGCTTGGGGCGTCAGTGCAGGTCCGGTCTCTGCTCCAGACCAGTGGCAGGGCCATCATCGCAGCGATGCTCTCCTGGGGTCTCATCGCAGCACTGGCATTGGTCGGCGTGCACCTCGTCTAGGAGCACACCGTCATGACCACCATGGAACTCATGATTCGGCGCTGATGGTCGCGGCATAGGCTGAGCGCACGTCGATCCGGCCGAAGCGGTCGACGGCGGCCCGCACCGCCGCTTGCGCCGCGGCGGGGTCGGTGACGTCGAGCTTCACGGCCAACAGCCTCGTTCTCGCCGATGGCCTGGGCGAGCTTTTCGGGGTTGCGGCCTGTGGCGACCACCGCGTGGCCGGCGGCCAGCGCGGCGTTCGCGATGTCGGTTCCCATGCCCCGTCCGGCGCCGGTGATGAACCAGACTTCTTTCTCCGTCATGTTTTCCTTATGCTCTGTGCTGGTTTTCCGTTCAGTCATGGTCTGTCCTTTCTGGGTTGGGTGTTCCCGGCTGCGTGTGGGAGCGCACGCCGGGGGCGAAGGATCCACCGGCGGGATCCCCTGCGATGGTGGTTCCGGGGGGCGATGCCGCACAGCGTCAGAGACGCCGCGGATACTGCCGCGCTCCAGGCGGGTGTAGTAATCCGTGCTCAGAGACGGGACGCGACCACCCGTCGCGAAAAATTGTGATGACCGGGCTAGCTCCTTAGCTCGTGAGCTTCACCCGACGCACCCGGGTAATGACGGTTGGGCAGGGCAAGGACCTGAGTACAGTGTGGGCGGTCGATCCCATGAGGAGGCGTTTGAAGCTGCCCCTTCCGCGGCTTCCCAGCACCAGCAACGTGGCATTGGCGGCGGCGTCCGTGAGTGCTTCCGCCGGTTCGTTGTTGGACACCAGAACCTGATGGACAACCATGTCGGGATAGTTTTCGGCCAGGCCGGCGACGGTCTCGGCGAGGACGATTCGTTCTTCTTCCAAGATGGTCTCGGCGACGTCGCTCGCCGGCATCACGCGCTGGATGAGCGGCGGCGCTAGGACGGCGTGAACCACTGTCAGCTCCTGGCTGTCCTTGTCCGCTTCTTCGGCCGCGAAGGAAACCGCTTGCGTAGATTCTTCAGAACCGTCAGCGCCGACCACGATGCCGCGGCGCCCCGTCATGTCCTGCTCCCCGACTACTGCTACAGGGCACAGGGCGACGGCGGCGATCTGCAGCGCCCTGTCAGCCACAGGTCCTCCAGGCCAGTTGTGGCCGGTTCCGATGACAACCATCGAGGCCCCTTTCGAGTGCTTCCTGAGCGCCTGCCCGGGGCTACCGGAGAACAGCAAGGTCTTTACCTGGACCGACGGCTCCAATTCGCCCGCATATGCGGCGGTTTTGCTCAGCAGCTCGTTTGCCGCGGCCTTGACCACCTCGCTGGAACCGACTGATTCGTCGAGCCATCGACTGTCGACCGCGTGAACGAGCAGCACCGGGAGTTTATGTCGTGCCGCCCGGTCCATCGCCCAAGCCAACGCGGCCCGGCTCGCCTTGGTGTCAACGACGCCGACAACGATTGGTTTCTTCATGACTCTGTCCGCCTCCATGAAATGTGGCTCCCTCTTTCGGGATGCTTTGCGCACCATTGTCTGCTCGTTTGGCCCGGCCCGGCAGGGCCGGAAGTCCCGCAGGCGAAGATCTTCAAGTGCCTGAAGTCACCAGGGACGGAACACGGACTGACTCGCGGATCCTGC
The DNA here is from genome assembly GCF_052115205.1 of Arthrobacter sp. 2RAF6. Taxonomy (NCBI): domain Bacteria; kingdom Bacillati; phylum Actinomycetota; class Actinomycetes; order Micrococcales; family Micrococcaceae; genus Arthrobacter; species Arthrobacter sp. 2RAF6. The sequence continues at coordinate 51,059 of NZ_JBFRGF010000007.1, forward strand.
CGGTGTCACTGGTCCGAGGCAGGGCTTTGTGCCCTGTTCTGATAGGCCGGACTGCGCCTAGCATGCTAGGTGTCGAATAAGTCTGCATGGAAGGGCTTGAATCATGTCCAGCTATCAGCCTCAGAATTTTCCCCCGGGTGGAGTCCCGCTTGAGCTGCCATACTATGGAGCCCCGCCGATCGAAGCCGTCAAACGATTCTGGAAGAAATACGCAATCTTCCACGGGCGGGCGAGCCGCAGTGAGTATTGGTGGTGGTTCCTCGCCTCAGCCATCGTCTCAGGTGTCATCAATGCGGCCGGTGCGACAGGGAACGGCAACACCAGCACCTCGACGGCCCTTGGCGGCCTGTGGTTCCTGGCGACGATCGTGCCTTCGCTCGCCTTGGCCGCGCGGCGCCTGCACGACGCGAATCTCAGTGCGTTGTTCTTGTTGCTCGCCTTGGTCCCGGTGCTCGGATGGATTGCGCTGCTTGTGTTAGTGCTCCTGCCGGCCAATCCCAGGGGTCAGCGCTTCGACCGACTGGTGCAGGCATATCCGCCGCCGTATCCGCCGAACCCGCCGCAGCCGTATCCGCCTCAGGCTTGAGGCTCAGGCGTCGCAAGCTCGGCCCGGGTCCCTCGCCGGTGTGGGCACTGCCAACGCGGGGTCACTTACGGTCCGTCCCAAGGGACATTATGGGCCGTAAGTGACCCCGCGTTGCTTTAAGAGCTGTAGCCGAGCGGGTTGTTCTTCTGCCAGCGCCAGTGGTCTTCGCACATTTGGTCCACGGTCTTCGTGGTGGACCAGCTCAGATCCGCGAGGGCGGAGGAGGCGTCGGCCCAGAACGCGGGCAGGTCTTCTGCGCGGCGGCCCGTGATTTCGTATGGCAGCGGGTGGCCCACGGCCTGTTCGAAGGCATGGAGCATCCCCAGCAAGGACATGCCTAGGCCCTGACCCGCGTGTGTTCCCACTCATCCAGGAGGCCGGGGAGCCGGGTCAGGAGGAAGCGGTAGAAGGCGCCCATCTCGGTGACCCTTGCCTTGGCCGCTGATCCTTCCGGGAGTCTTGATGCGGTGGAATCGGCGAGCTCGGCGAGGCGCTCGTAGACGGGGTTCTGCCGGAGCGAGGCGACGTACCAGGCGTTGTCGGGGAGAGCGTAGCGGTCGCGTCGGCTGCCGGGTTGCGAGACCCGGTGGACGAAGCCGACGGTCTGCAAGTAGCGTACGGCGCCGGAGACGGCGGCCGCGCTCGCGCCCAGCCTCTCGGAGAGCTCGGCCGCTGTCAGCCAGCCGTCGTCGGAGACCACAAGGGCCATGAGCGCGCGGGCAGGCATCTTGGGGAAACCGGCGGCCGTGAGCACGGCCGCGGACGTCTCGGCGGCGTCGGGCATGAGCTTGCTCCCCGGATCTGTCACGCTGTTCCCACCTCACGGCGGCGCACTGCCGCAAGCGAGAGCGCCGTGAGGACCGCGGCGATGCCGAGCATCCAGAAGCCGCCGCTCCAGTCGGTCCCGGTGCTCGTGGTGACGGGGGTGTGGGTGAACGGCGAGAGGTCCCGGAGCTTCTGGTCAAGGCCGAGCATGCCGCCGTAGATTCCGAGGACGACGCCCACACCCAGGAGCGCCCACCCGGCAGGGATCGTGGCACGGGGCCAGACGACGAACATTGCGGCGGGCAGAGCGAGGTAAATGAGTGCCGCGGGGAGCTGGTCGACGGAAGTCTGCCAGACGTCGCCGACGGCGCTTGAGGTGTCTCCGGACGCGACGAGGGAGAGCCACGCTCCGAGAGCCGTGAACGCCATGACGAGCACGACCGAGACGGCGCCGAGGCCGAGGAAGCTCCCGAGCCAGCGCATCCGGTTCACCGACTCGGCCAGGACGGGCTCGGCGGTTCCGGCCACCTCTTCCTGACGGAGGCGAAGGACGGCCTGGAGACCGCACGCTGCGGCAAGGATTCCAGCTACTTCGAACAGGGCCGCGACGAGGAGCTGGGTCATTGATGTGCCCTGTGCCTCGATCATTCCGCGGAGCACGGCCGTGATTTGGGGGTTGGAGGTGATCGAGGACTGTATCGCCGACCCGAGCGAGCCCGTGAGGAGGCCTGTCGCGAGGCCACCGATGCACCAGCCGATGATCGCGCCCTGCTGGAGGCGCAGCGCGAGCGAGAAGGTCCCGCGCAGCCAGGGCCTGGCGTCTGCGCGTCCGGATCGTCCGGCGAACACGCTCGCGCCGACGTCCCGGCGCGCCATGATAGCTACGACGATGGCGGTGCACACTGCCCCGAGCGCGAGTGGCAGGAGCAGAGGCCACAAACGGTTGCCCGTGTAGGCGAAAGTCTGCTGGCCCCAGCCGATGGGGGAGATCCAGCTCGGCCATGCGGCCGTCATGGTCGTCCCATCAGGACCGACCTGTCCGGTCGCGTCCCCGAAACCGCGCAGCAGGTACGCGACCATCACGAGCGCCGACGAGATGCCGTTGGCCCCACGCGAGGTGCTGAAGAACTCGGAGGCCAACAGGCCCACGCCGAGAAAAGCGAAGCCCACCGCCCCCGTCGCGAAGCCAGCCACGAGCGAGCCGGCCGGGTCAAGCCCGCCGGCCATGAAGCCGAGCGCCGTCGCGATGGCTACGAGCACGTTGGCCACGGCGCCGTGAAGGACTGTCGCCCCGAGCGGGGCCCAGCGGCCGGCGGCCGTCGCCGCGATGATCTCGCCCCGGCCCGACTCCTCTTCCGCCCGGGTGTGACGGACGGCCAAGAACGTATTCATGAGTCCGGCAAGGACACCCAGGAACGCGAAGATCTCGAAGAACGTGAACGAATCGAGTCCCGGACCGCGGGGGAGGCCGCGCAGCACGAGGATCGCGGGGGCAGCGGTCGCGAGCTGCAGGACCTGCGCGCGCGTCGCGTCGTCGCCGAAGGTCTTCGCTATGGCTGCGACGGCGAACAGCGCGAGCAATCCGATCGAGAGGACCCAGACAATCACCTGCCAGCGGTCCCGGCGCAACCGCTGCCGGTACAGGATCCAGAGCGCGCCCATGTCAGGCGCCGGCCGTGGCGGCGCGGTGGCGCCGATGGTGGGTGCCGCCGTCGTCCGCTGCCCGCGGGGCGGGCGGGGCGACCGTGTCCCCGTAGTGGCGAAGGAACAGTTCCTCGAGCGACGGGGGCGCGACGAGCAGTCCTTTGACCCCGAGGGTGCCCAGAAGTGGCAGGACCTCGTGGACGCGATCGGAATCGGCACCGAACTTGACCCGCCCGTCGGCCACTGTGAGGTCGTGGACCTGCGACAGCGTGTCCAGCGCGTGGGTGTCCACACTGTCCTGGGCGAACGAGATTTCCGTGCGGGTGAGGTGGCGCAGTGCGTCGAGCGTGCCGCCGTCAACGATCCGGCCGGCGCGGATGATGCTCACGCGGTCGGCGAGCTGTTCGACTTCGGAGAGGATATGGCTCGAGAGCAGTACTGTGGCCCCGTTCTCGTGCACGATCCGCCTTATCTCGCGCGTGAAGACGGCCTCCATGAGCGGGTCAAGGCCGCTGGTGGGCTCGTCGAGGAGATACAGCTCGGCGTCCAAGACGAGGGCGGAGATGAGGGCGACCTTCTGGCGGTTTCCTTTTGAGTAGGCGCGGCCCTTCTTGCTCGGGTCGAAGTCGAAGAGTTCGCAGAGATGATGCTTGCGCTCGTTGTAGGTGGCTTGGTCTACAGCGCCGTCGCGGAGGCGGGAGAGGAGGTCGATAGCCTCGCCGCCCGAGAGGTTGGGCCAGAGGCTCACATCGCCCGGGATGCTTGCGACGCGGCGGTGGAGTTCGACGGCGTCCGCCCACGGATGCATGCCCAGGACCGTCGCGCTGCCCGACGACGCGCGGGCTAGCCCGAGAAGGATACGCAGCGTGGTGGTCTTCCCCGCGCCGTTGGGCCCGAGGAAGCCGTGGATCTCACCCTCGTGGACCTCAAGGTCGAGGCCGTCGAGCGCTTTGACCCGCCCGAAGTTCTTGTGCAAGTCGACAGTCTGGATGACGATGTCCATGACGACAAACATACGTAGTTTTCACAAATTTTTGAATGACCGAAAGACCCTTGTGTTCCCGTGCGGTTCGTGCGTTGTCGTTTCCACGTGTGGCACTTCTACACAGCTTCTATACAGGAAACGCTTAGCCGAGGCTCACGCTGGCAATCCTAGAATTGACTTAGCGACGTCGGTCAAGCACCAGCAAAGGAGGCTGCCATGAACTCCAGGGAAAGCGGCCACAGGATCGCCCGTCAAGTGACATCCTGGGTGGGGGCCGCGAGCGCGGCGGGCGTCGTGGTTGTGGGTGCGGCCGTCTCGGCTCCGGCCGCGGCGGGCAATGCCTCTTCCGGTGACACGTCTTCCGGAAACACGTCTTCCGGAAACACGGGGCAGTCGACTACTCCGAACTATGGCTCGCGCCACCACAACTCATCCACCTCGCCGGTGCAGCCTCTCGGGCCCGGATCGACGGCCCCGCAGGGCCAAACGTCAGGATCCTGATGGTAACGGCGGCGCGACGCTGGGAGCTATGGAGCACCGAGGCACGGGTCATCGTCACCGAACCATCGATGCTCGGCCAGGCAGTCGGTCTAAGCAAAGCCGTATGCCACGATGTTGAGATGGCGTGCAGCCGTTTCCGCGATGATTCGGAGGTCATGATCCTCAGGAGTCAGCTAGCCGACGGCCGGGAAATCAGCGGCGTACTCGCGGCCATCGTCCGCAGCGCATTGGCTGCTGCGGACATGACGGACGGGGATGTGGACCCGACACTGGGGAGCGTGTTGCTTGGCCTCGGGTATGACCGCGATTTCGCTCTTCTCGACCTGCCTCACAGCCCGGGGCCGGAGGCACAAGGATCAATTCGTGTGACAACAGTGGCCCCGGCGTGGACCCGGATAGGACTTGCCGGAAACACGCTTAAAGTGCCCAAAGGCCTCTTGCTCGACTTTGGTGCAATCGGCAAAGCTTTGGCGGCCGACTGGGCCGCGCACCGGATTTCGTCAACACTTGGATGCGGTTCGATGGTGAGTCTTGGGGGCGACATTGCCACTGCGGGGGAGGCGCCCCCGGAGGGGTGGGTGGTGCTGGTCCAGGATTTACCGGGCGATCCTTCCGGGTGCGTCCGTCTGAGCTCCGGCTATGCGTTGGCCACGTCGAGCACGCAAAAACGCCGGTGGAACCATTCCGGCCGGCAAGTCCACCACATCATCGATCCGCACACCGGATTGCCGGCGGAAGCCGTCTGGCGGACGGTCACGGTGGCTGCGGAAAGCTGCGCGGAAGCCAATATAGTCTCTACGGCATGCGTGGTGCGTGGGCGTGGTGCGCCGTCATGGTTGAGGGAACTAGGCATGCCTGCCCGCTTGGTCGACAGCGCAGGCAACGTATCCACTTTCGGTAGCTGGCCTCCGGATGGGATGGCGGGTCCATCATGAACACGGTTTTCGATCAGGCTCTTTGGGCGGTGGGCCGAGGCTCCGGCGTGGTGGCCCTCGTGCTCCTGACACTTTCCGTCCTGCTGGGAATTGGCGCCCGCTCGGGGCGGGCTGTCGTCGGGATCCCGCGATTTGCCGTCACGTTGGTGCACCGCAATATCTCGCTCTTCTCGGTGCTGTTTGTCGTGGTCCATATTGTGTCCTTGCTCCTTGATCCATTTGCCCAATTGAGGCTGGTCGATTTCTTCGTTCCCTTCCTGGGGGCATATATGCCCTTCTGGCTCGGACTCGGGACGGTAGCCTTCGATCTCCTTATTGTCGTGACGATCACAGCTTTGCTGCGCAACAGGATCGGTCCCAAGATGTTCAAAGCCGTGCACTGGGTGGTCTACGCAATGTGGCCCGTGTCGGTGCTTCATGCCATAGGAAACGGCACGAACGGTCGTGAGCCCTGGTTCCTCGTCCTCGCGGTGTTCTGCCTGATGGCAGTTGGCGGGGCCATCGCGTGGAGGCTGCACGAGGACTTTGTCGAATATCGGAATGTGCGCAGCCAGGATACCCGATGACGTCGGATCAGAGCACCGTCAGCCTCCGGGACCATGTTGCCGGTCCAGCCGGTACCACGCGATTGTTCGCCGCCGGTTCAGCTGATTTCGGCAGCCACCAGGCAGCCTTTGGTCCGCTCCCCGGAATGGACCGGGCGCGGTTGATTGAGGAACTGTTGCAGTCCGGGCTGGATGGTCGCGGAGGGGCTGGATTTGCGGCCTGGCAAAAGTTGGCGTTGGTTCCCGCGGACGGACGGCGGCCGGTCGTCGTTGCCAATGGTGCAGAAGGCGAACCGCTGAGCCAGAAGGATGCAGCCCTGCTGCACAACGCCCCCCATTTGGTGATCGACGGCATCCTGATCGCCGGCCGGAGCCTTGGTGCCAAGGAACTGCACTTGTATGCCGGCGCGGAGCAGCTAGCTCCCGTGGCCCGCGCCTTGAAAGAGCGCGGGGAGGGGCGCATACGCCTGTGCCATGCGCCCGATACGTTTATCTCCGGAGAAGCAACGGCCGTGGTCAGCGCAATTTCCGGTGGCCTGGCTGTTCCGGGGGACCGAACAAAGCGGCTGACCAGCAGCGGCCTGAATGGCCGGCCGACACTGGTCCACAACGTGGAGACACTGGCCCACCTCGCACTGATCTCCCGCTTCGGTTCGGCCTGGTTCCGCAGCGTTGGAACCGGTGCCGCGCCAGGGACCCGGCTCATCACCCTGTCCGGCAACACGGCCGGATCAAGGGTCTACGAGATCCCGACCGGTGTGCGCCTGACGGAGATCCTGGTGAGTACCGGCGTCGATCTGTATTCTGTCCGGGCAGCCCTCGTGGGCGGATACCACGGCACGTGGCTCGCGGCGGACCAGCTCGATGCACGGTTCTCAAAGGAAGGGTTGGCCCCGCTGGGCGCCCGGACCGGTGCCGGAATCATCATGATGCTTGGGTCCGGGTCCTGTGGCCTCGCAGCCACTGCCGACATTCTGGCCTACCTGGCGGGCCAGTCTGCACGCCAGTGCGGTCCCTGCACCAATGGCCTGCCCGCCATCTCGAGCCTCTTTGCGCGCCTGGCATACGGGGACACCAACCGGAAACTTCCGCAGGAGATCCGCCGGCTCGCCGCGTTGGTGACGGGCCGGGGTAGTTGCGCCCATCCGGACGGGACAGCCCGGCTTGCCGTCAGCGCCCTGATGGCTTTTGACTCCGACGTCGACGCACACCTGCGAGGGCGATGCGAGGCGCTGCGATGACAGACCGAAAGGTGCCCCGCACCAGAATGCACATCGACTGGACCCGTTGCGACGGCCGGGGCCTTTGTGTCGAACTGCTTCCTGAGCTGCTCACCCGCGATGACTGGGGCTACCCGGTGGGCGGTGGCGGGTCCGAGATCGCGATCCCTCAAAACCTCGAATACGCGGCACAGGACGCGGTAGCGCTTTGCCCTACGCAGGCGCTCAGCCTGCGCGAATGACGCCGTTGGCCCCAGTTCCGACGCCTATACTCCGACTATGAATGAGATGAAGCCGCGCGTTCTTTTGGTCGAGGACGACGTGCAGCTTCGCGTGATGCTGGAAGAGTTGTTTGCCGGCGAAGGCTACGAAGTTTCCAGCGCGCCGGACGGACAAAAGGGCCTCCACCTTGCCCTGACCGAGGAATTCGACGTGCTGGTTCTGGATCGGGGCCTTCCGGTAATGGACGGATTGAACCTGTTGACAAGATTGCGCAGGGAAGGCGTCGAGACTGCAGCCCTCATTCTCTCGGCATTGGGCAATCCTGCAGACAGGGTGGAGGGATTAGACGCCGGCGCAGAGGACTATCTCGCCAAACCTTTCGACGTCGATGAACTTCTGGCACGTTTGCGTGCCTTACGACGCCGGCATATCGCCGCCGCGACAACCCTGCGGATCACCGGTGGTCGCTTTGACCTCGAATCCCGCAGTGTAATCCGCCCCGATGGTTCCGTCGTGGTGCTGTCCGAAAGGGAGAGCGCCCTTCTGGAGGAACTGGCACGTTGGCCGAACCGGGTGTTCGGCCGTGACGAGATTCTCGAGTACGTGTTTCCGAACGCCGAAGAAGCCGGGGTGGTAGATACCTATGTCCATTACCTCCGGCGGAAGCTGGGACGGGGCAGCGTGCGGACGATTCATGGCGTCGGCTACAGGATCGGCACGCTCGCATGAAGGGTCAAGCAGAGGACGAGCTGCAGCGGTCCTCCTGGCGACTGGCGCTGCAGACCGGCGCTTTGCTGGTTTTGCTTTTGGTGGCGATTGCCGGATCGGTGCTGTTGATTGTCAATACGAGCCAGGCCACCGCAGCCCAGCGCCTCCTGACCACCGCCACCGAGCACGTAGATTCGATCGTGGACGCCCCCGCTGGAACCTGGCTGGCGATCTCCAACCAAGGCACCTTGACGGTGTCCCAGGGGATGCCGTCCGGGCTGCCGGATGTGAAGGCCATCGAGGCTGTCGCCGCCAGCGGAGTCGCCGCCCAGGAGGGCGTTTCGATCGGGGACCGCTCGTACACCGTTCGTACCGCTGATTCGGGGGGCCGGGTAGTCCAAGCGGTGTTCGACCGTCACGAGAATCTGGAGGAACTGAACCGGCTGGGCCTTGCCCTGCTGCTGACCTGCGGGGGAGCAGTGGTGTTGGCGAGCCTTCTGGCGGTGTGGTTGGCGCGGCGCACCATGCGGCCCATGGCCGAGGCCCTCGACCGGCAGCGGCGATTTGTCGCGGATGCAAGCCATGAACTGCGCACTCCGCTGACCCTGCTGAGTATGCGTGCGCAAATGCTGCGGCGCCGCGTGGCATCTTCTCCAGTGCACGAGCCGCCGGGAAACATTGACGCGGACGTGGACGCCATGATCGAAGATTCGCGCTCGCTGACTCGATTGCTCGAAGACCTGCTCATTTCGGCGGATTCGCGGCAGATCGAGCTCACCGACGTCGACGTCGTGGCACTGGCGGACGACGTCGTCGAATCGTTTTCGGTCTCTGCCGCGCGCCGCGGCATCACGGTTGAACGAGGCGGAATAGACGGCCCGATGGGGATCACTGCCGCGCCGACGGCGCTGCGCCGGCTTTTCGTGGCGTTGCTGGACAACGCAGTCCGTTTCGCCCGGTCACGTGTGGAGGTGGGTGTATCCAAAGACTCGAGGACCCTTGTCATCACGGTCAGCGACGACGGCCCCGGATTTTCCGACGACGTCAAGCCTCGGGCCTTCGAAAGGTTCGCAACTGCAGCGCCTGCCGGGGTCGCACCGGAGGACGGTACCGGGCCGCGCCACTACGGTCTTGGGCTCGCGCTTGTGGCGGAAGTGGCCGCCCAGCACGGAGGCCGGGTGGAAATCGGGACTCAAGCCGCGGGGGCAGTCATCATTGTGCACCTGCCGATGGTCCGAGGAAAGCGCGGGAACCCTCTTGTGGCCGGTTCGTTGTTTCGCGCCTTGGTTTCCAGGCTTCGAAGAATGTTCTAAGAACGCGAACCTAGCATTGCGAGCATGAACAGACCATGGGCCACCGCGGGAGAGACCAGATGACGGCCCGGGCCGGGGCAACGGGCCGGACGGCCGGTCAGCGGCGGGTGCCACAACGGGCGCGCTATCTGCGCCGGGCTCGGTTGGCCGACTTGCTGGAGACGATTGTCTGGTTGTCGGTGGCCCTTGTACTGGCGCTGTTTCTGGCGGATAGCGGACTGGTGGAATTCAAGACCGTCCCGGGCGCTCTGACCGCTGTCGGCATCATCGCCGGACTCGTGGGGGCCGACCTGATGCTGATCCAGCTCCTTTTGGCTGCGAGGCTTCCGGTCATTGACCGGGCTTTCGGACACGACCGTGCCTTGCTCGTGCACCAGCGGCTGGGCAAACCCGTTTTCTACCTCATTTCCTCACATGTGCTGCTGCTTTGGATCGGCTACGCCCTGACGGCGCGATTGAATATCTTTGCGGAGATATGGGACATGTTTACCTCTCTACCGGACATGAAAGTAGCCTATCTGGGGTATGTGCTGCTGGCCGTCGTCGTGATCACCTCACTCGTTCTTGTCCGGCGGAAACTCTCCTACGAAGCGTGGCATGTGGTCCACTTCCTTGCCTACGCCGCCGTGCTCGCCGCCCTGCCGCACCAGTTCAGCACCGGGCAATTGTTCGCTGATGGAACGTGGGCGCGCTACTACTGGTTGGCGCTCTATTTCGGGGTCGCCGCCGCACTGCTCATCTATCGGTTCATCATTCCCGTAGTGCGGACGCTGCGCCACGACCTTCGGGTCAGCAACGTCGTCATTGAGGCGCCTGGTGTGTACTCAATCGAGATGACCGGACGTTCCCTGGCGGATCTGAAGGTCCGCGGCGGCCAATTCTTCATTTGGCGCTTCTGGTCGCGCGGGCTATGGTGGCACGCCCACCCCTTCTCGCTCTCGGCGGCCCCGGGGATCCTTCGCCTGAAAGTGACTGTTCGTGAGCTGGGAGGCGGCACCGCCGAGCTGGGTTCCCTCAGGATTGGTACCAGGGTAAGTATCGAGGGGCCCTACGGGCTCTTTACGGACCGGGCCCGCACCACCCGCCGGGCAGTCGCCGTCGCAGCCGGGATCGGAATTACCCCCATCATCTCTCTGCTCGAGCAGGGCGACTTCGCTCCCGGCGAGATGACCGTGATCGTCCGGGCGCCGGATGAGAAGGGTCTCTACCTTTACCGCGAGCTCCAGAAACTGTGCACCAGGAAATCGGCAACCCTCTACGTCCTGCTGGGGCGCCGTCCGAAGAGGGGCCACGACAGCTGGCTGCCGGCCCGTGAGGCCAGCCACCGCATGAGCCTGTCCACGATCGTTCCGCAGGTCCGGGACGCCGACGTGTTCGTGTGCGGGCCGCGCGACTGGACCGACCTGGTGGTCGAGGACGCAAAACGGGCAGGCGTACCCCGGTTCCGGATCCACTACGAAAGGTTCAGCTGGTGAGAGCCCGCAGCGCTGTACTTGCCGGCCTCGCTTCCGCCGCCGTCCTCCTGATTGGATGGCAGGCCGGAAACCAGGCAGATTCCACCCCGGGCGGCACCACGGGGAAGGCGGCCAATCCGCCGTCGGGCACCGGAACGACTTCCGGGCCGGACAGCCCGACGGCGGCTGGCACCAGCGCCGGTCCGGTGGGCCCGGCCGCTGGCGGTGCGAAAGACGGAACCTTCGACGGCAGCCAGATCCAGACGCGGTATGGCACGGTGCAGGTCCAGGCCGTGATATCCGGCGGCAAGATCACCGACGTCGTGCCGCTGCAGCTGACCGACGTCGGGTCCCTGTCCGGCGAAATCGACCAGCAGGCCGTGCCGATGCTCAAATCCGAGGTGCTATCGAGCCAATCAGCCAACGTGGACACGGTGGGAGGGGCAACCTACACGAGCCAGGGATACCTCAACTCGTTGCAGGCCGCGCTCGACGCGGCGAACTTCAAGTGATCGCAGGCGGAACTAGCGGTGCTTGTAGTAGTCCCTCCAGATCAGCCGGTGCACGGGTATGCGGCGTGGCAACGACCTGAGTCCGGGGATGAAGGGCACCAAAGTCAGGAGCAGCGTCAGGATCACCATGGAAAACACAACCAGGACGTCGGCGTTGGGCGACGATTTGAACGGTTCCACTTGGTAGAGGGCCGAGAAGAGCCACAGCCATGACTGGCCGGGGTAGTTCCCCGTTTCATTCATCATTCCCCACTGGTCGCCTGTCAGATGCTGGGCGTCGGCGAGGCCGGGAAAGTAGCTGCCGTCGCCGAGGAACAGGATGCTGGCTTTGTAATCGGTGTTGTAGAACGAACCCTTTGCGCTCAGGACCGGATCAAGGGTCCCTTGCTGCGCCATGGCCAGAAGGGCTCCGGTGAGGGCCGGTACCGGGCCGTAGTCGCCGGGCGGAACCTTCGCCGGATCGTTGTCCGGGGCTTTGCTGAGTGCGTCCCCGTACGCGGTGGTCCAGGCGGCGTGTTGCGCGTCGCTTGCCTTCGTCCATTCGTCGATCGCGGCCGGGGGTGTTGGAAGGGTTTGGAGCGGACCGATGACGAAGTCGTTGGCGGTGTCGATTGGAAGCCGCACACCGGAAAGGCTTTGCAGATCGATCGGGCCGAGTTTCTGCGAGGCATCGGGCGTCGAATTGTAGGGAGGTCCGTACCCGGCGGTGTCGCTGGTACCGCCAAGTTCGGCCGTGGCTGTTGCCACGAAGTCTGCGGGCTGGGCCTGGGCCCATGACTTGAGCGTCACACTCGGGTCGTCCGGCGAGCTGAAGACCGCGGAGAGGCCGAGAACCAGCAGCCCGACAACCACCACTCCAACAACGAGTTCCTTGAACAGATCGTATTCACGCAATGTGCCGGACCATGGCCTGCTGGCGATGTCGTTACGCGTGCGCCACGAGGTTGACACGGGGGACTTGGTCATTTCAGGCTCTCGCTCTCGGTGGCCGGGTTTGGTGCCGTTGAGCTCAGCTGGGCGTCAGATGCCGCAGCTTCCAACGGCGGCACCACGCCATGCATCCGTACGAGCACGACATGAAGGGCAACGACGACGGCGACAGCAAGGGGAAGGAGCGTGATGTGCCACATGAGTATCTGACCTAGATCGGCGACGTTGAACCACGCACCTATACCGACCGCGTTGAGGGCGTCTTTGGCCTGGAAAGCAATCCACTGCGAATCGAAATTTGTTTGAAGCAGGTATCCGGTGAACGCCGTGACGATCGAGACGACAAACGCGAGCATCCCGGTGATCCAGGTCAGCACGCGCCCGCCCCGCCAGGCGGCCATCCAGAACTTGCCCCACAGGTGGATCACAATGAACATGAAGAACAGTTCAACGCTCCACAGATGGGTGCTGTTGATGAAACGGCCAAGACCGGAGACATGGAACCACGTGGGACCGTTCAGGGCCAGTACGACTCCGGAGCCAATGATGTAGACGAGGGCGGCAACAGCACCCATGCCGAAGACGTAAATCCACGACGACACGTAGCTCGGCTGGCCTTCCGGAAGCAACTTGTCCGGTGGGAGCCGGCGCAGGGCCCAGCCCCGAGCCTTACCTGTCCAGGTGGAGAATCGTGGTTCGCCGTCTCCGCGCGAAACCGGGTCGTGCTCGCCGGTCATTTCCGTTTCATTCCGTGTGGAAACGGAATGACCAAGGCGAGAATGAATAGCACGACCATCGTGGCAATGACCACCAAATTGCCGAATTGGATCAGGAAGTCACCCCACTGGAAATAGATTCCGGTATCCGGCATTCCGGCATCCGTCTGTTGTATTCCGAGCATCACGGCCTCTTTCGATGAAAGGCGAACCTCGGGTGGGAAGCCTTCATATGAATGACGCTACAAGTTCGCTGGCCGACACACACGGGTCCAACGGCCCTATTGGATGATGCCGGCCCCGTGCATGCTGGAATGGCCTGGAATGCCGACCATCGAAAGGACCGACCATGTCACCGGATACCGCAAACCCCGTGGAAGTCCTGAGCGAGGAAGAATGCTGGAGTATCCTTTTGGGTGCGACGTTGGGGCGGTTGGCATTGAGCATCGCCAACGAACCAGAGATCTATCCGATCAACTTCGTCGCCCACGACGGTAAAATCCTCCTCCGCACGAATCCCGGGGAGAAGCTGTTCGCGCTCAGGATCAATGACAAAGTTGCGTTGGAGACCGACGGGGTCGGTAGCCAATCTGTCTGGAGCATCGTGGTTAAAGGCAAGGCGCGGCAACTGGAGTCCGGTGCCGAGATTGAAGCCGCCGAAAGGATTCCCCGCCAACAATTGACCTCTACAAGGAAACGGGTTTTCGTTGAGATCGTCCCGACGTCCATCACCGGAAGGCGCATTCACCGGGGGCCGGAAAACGACGAGCTGGCCCCTGGCGACTTGTACTGAACATCTTGTCTCACAAGGGGCCTGGCTTGGGCCGACGCACCAGCATGACCGGGCAGGTGGCGTGATGAAGCACAGCGTGTGCGGTCGAACCGATGGTGCCCCGGACGAGTCCGTGTCCCTGGGTCCCGACGACGATGATGGAGGCATCTTGAGCCTCCGTCAAAATTGAGCCTGGGATGGACGTGCCGATCGGCGATCTTATTTGGAGATCACGGTTCGGAATCGTTTCGTGGGCGCTCCGCGCCGCAGAGTCGAGAAGCGCCTGGACCCGGGGTTCCGTTGGCCCTTGAGCCGAGGTGCCCGCTTCAGGGATGGGGCGCGGAATCCAGTGTTTCTTCTGGACGTGCACCATTCGAAGGGCTGCACCGGCCAACGCGGCCAGGTTGCAGGCATGCCGAAGCGGTAGTTCCCAATCGTCGAAGTCGACGCCGACTACAACTGGACCGCCCGGGTCTTCTCCGCCACGGATGACAACGACGGGGCAATCGGCCGTTGCCGCGAGTTCCAGGCTGACGGAGCCGATCAGCAGTCCCATGAAACCCCCCGCGCCCCTGGTTCCGACGACCAGCAATGCGGCGCCGGAAGAGAGTGTCCTGAGGTGTTCGGCAGGCCACCCATAGAACAGCGTCGTCTTGACAGCCAATCCAGGAACCGCATCGTGGACCCGTTCCACGCCCTCGGCCAGGATGTCCTCGGCCGCACGTCGCAAACCGCTGCCTTCGACGCCCGGTACGGGACCCAGATCGCGGGTGATTGCCGGCCACAGCGTGCTGTGGACCACGCGTAGTCCGCAGTTCCGCTGACCCGCCTGCCGGGCAGCCCAACGGACTGCCGGGACGGCTGCGGCGGACCCGTCGTAGCCAACGATGATTTCTTGCGCGGTCTCCATGGTCTCCTTGCCCGTGAGGGTGCGTGAACGTGGAATGGCTCCGGTCTCACTCCAGATGCACGTGGCGTCCGGTGACCCTGTGGGCCTGGATCCGGATGAAGAGATTCCGCGTTCCGCCAGCCCACGGCTCCGTCATGACCTTTCCCCATAGCCTGGTCAGCAGATCCTTGTCCTCAACACGGGACGAAGCCCCGCTGACGAGCACAGACCAACCTTCGCTGCGATCGGCACGTGAATCGTCGATCTGAAAGGACGACCCGAGCGAGGGGACTGCCTCCGCGATCGATCCATCCCCGGCCGTGCGGAAGTATATGGACTCGCCGTCGACCAGATAGTTCACGGGCAGGATCACCACCATCCCTTGCTGAACAAAGCCGAAACGGCCGGTGGTGTTTGAGCGCAGGAGATCCCAGCACTGTTCCTGGCTGAGTTCTTCCGCGACGTGCAGTCCGCCGTCAACGCGGCCTGGGTCCATGCTGGGGAGTGACATGTCTGCTCCTATGTCGTCTAGCTATTCCTTGTTCGGCACACGATCGCGGGTATGGAGACCTGCAACTCCCTGCAGCCTATTGAGCGCCCTTCTCCTGCTGTAGGGCCGAAAGGCCCGGCGGTGTGACTAAATGCCCTGTGGGAGGGGCCGGAAACGAGCGACACTGGACGCAGGTACGCAATCCAAATCAAAGGAAATTGGCCATGATGTATGGATGGGGTGGAGGCATCGGCATCGGCGGCTGGATCGCGATGGGCCTGATGATGTTGCTGTTCTGGGGTGGCATTGTCACCTTGGTGATCCTTCTGCTGCGGGGGAACCAGGCGGGCGGACGAGGTTTCCACGGGCCACCCGATGATCATTCCGAGCGCATCCTCAATGAGCGCTTCGCCCGGGGCGAGATCGACGAAACGGAGCTCGCTGCGCGCCGGGCTGCCCTAAGGCGCCGGCAGTGAGCAGGGCTCCCTCAGGGTCCAAGGCTATTTCCGCCCGTTTCGCCGGCTCTCAAACCGGTGAAGGGCTTCGATAGCGAGGATTCCTCCGAGCGCGCTTCCAAACGCCATCAGCAGAAGATCGTTCCGGGGCCATTCCAAGCCTAAGAAGTCTTGGAGGAGGGGCAGTGTCAGGACAAAGACCAAGCCAAGGTGCATCGCACCGATGATGGCCGCGCGTCCCAGGTTGAGCGGGCGGGCGATGGCTGCCAGTAACCACAGACCCGTGAGTGAGAGCGTGAGGACGGAGGCGGTTCGGGCGGCGTTGCTTGTGTGGCCGCCGACAGCCATGGCGTAGACGTTGACGGCAAAGACGGCGGCAGCGACGATGAGCCCTGCGGGTACGGCGAATGAGAGGGAGCGTTTAAGGAATCCGGGGGTGTAGCGCCGGGTATTGGGCATGAGGGCAAGGAAGAACGCAGGGATTCCGATGGTGAGGCCGTCGGTGGCGGAGAGCTGGCGTGGCAGGAACGGGAACTCCATTAGGAGTGATCCGAAGATGACCGAGAGGACGATGGCGTAGGCGGTCTTGCTAAGGAACAGGACCGAAACCCGTTCAATATTCGCGATGACGCGCCTGCCCTCGGCGACCACGCCGGGAAGCCTGTCAAAGCGCCCGTCCAGGAGGATAAGGCGGGACACTGCCTTGGTGGCAGCCGCGGCTGAGTCCATGGCAATACCGATGTCCGCTTCCTTAAGTGCAAGTGCGTCGTTGACCCCGTCCCCGGTCATCGCAACAGTATGGCCGCCCCGCTGCAGGGCAAGGACCATGTCTCTTTTCTGCGCTGGGGTAACCCGTCCGAATACCAGATTGTTCTCAAGGGCTTCCAGCATCAGGTCCGGATCCTTCGGCAGTTCCCGTGCGTCGTACCCGTCTTCCGCGTCCAGTCCGACCTCGCGGGCGACGGCGGCGACGGTGCGGGGATCGTCGCCGGAGATGATCCTCAAATCCACGTTCTGCTCCCGGAAGTAGGCAAGGACCTGTGCAGCGTCCGGGCGCACCTTCTCCCGGAAGGTGAGTAGGCAAGTTGGGGTGCAGTCGGCCGGTGGTTGCTCTTCCGCGGCGTCCTGGACGGCGAGCTGGCCGGGCAAATAGGCCAGGACCAAGGTCCGCAGCCCGGACGAAGCCAGACGGGCTGCTGCCTCAAGGACGCGAGCTTTGTCTGAGGTATCTTGGCGGAGGACTATCTCCGGAGCGCCCAGCACCCAGGTGCCCGAGACGAGTTGGCCTGAGCCGAAGCTGACGGCACTCCATTTCCGTGCAGAAGAGAATCGCGCCGTCGAGCTCGGGCGAAGGTTGGCGTCCGACGGGAAGGCGCCGGTGAGACAGCGAGCGGTGGCATTGGCCTGGGGGTCGGCTCCGAACCAGCCCAGAACCTGCCGCCACCCGGGGTCCGGCGATGCGCTCGTTTCGTGGATGGCGTCGAAGACAATGCGACCTTCGGTGAGCGTGCCCGTCTTGTCCAGGCAGAGCATGTCCACACGGGCGAGGCCTTCGACGGCTGCCAGTTCCTGGATCAGGACTTTCGCACGGGCCAGCCGTATGCCGCCGACGGCGAAGGCGACGCTTGTCAGGAGCACCAGGCCCAGAGGGATCATCGCAATGACGCTGGCGACTGCACCCACGGCTCCCGCACTCCAACGTCCCGTGGCGATGGCTTGCTCCCAACCGCCGTTGGCCTGCATTTGCCCGTTGATGACGAGGACCATGACAGGCAATAGCAGCCAGGTGATCCAACGCAGGGTCCTGTTGAGACTATTGCGGATCTCGGAGTTGACCATGGAGAAGCGCTTGGCCTCGGCGGTCAGCTTGCGCGCGAAGGAATCGGCGCCGACACGGACCACCTGGGCCGTGCCGTGGCCGGCGACAACGCTGGAACCTGAGAGTACTTCAGATCCCGGCCCCTTGCCCACAGGATTTGATTCGCCCGTGAGTAGCGATTCGTCAATTTCCAGGCCATCGCTATCGATGATGGATGCGTCTGCTGGCACTTGGTCGCCGACGCCCAGCAGGAGGACGTCGTCGCGGACGACATCTTGAATCTCAACATCCTGCGCGGTGCCGTCGCGAACCACCCGGGCCATGGAGGCGTTGAGAATCGCGAGCCGATCCAAGGACATTTTGGCCCGGTATTCCTGAACGATACCGATGAGGATGTTTCCTGCGGCAGCCAGCCCGAAGAGCGCATCCTTCCACTGGCCCAGAACAAGCAGCAGGCCGAAGCTGCAGCCCACGATCGCGTTGAACAGCGTCAGAACGTTCGCCCGGAAGATCTGCCACAGCGTTCTGCTTGGAGTGTCGGAAACGGTGTTTGCCAGTCCTGCTTCCGTTCGGGCCATGACCTCAGCGCTGGACAACCCGAGTTCGATAGGTGAGCGAGCCCCGTAAACGCCGGGGTGGTTCAGGGCTGGATGCTGGGTCACATGACTCTTTCCTTGAGGCTTAATGCCTTTCGCACAGACGTTAGGGACGGGACGGTGTCCAGGCCCAGTCCCGGATTTCCGGGAGGTCTTCGAAATGCTCGCGGATGTATCGCGCATGGGCATCCAGCTGCCTGCGGCAGAGGTCGACGAGTTCAGCCGCGCCTGTGACCTGGCGGTGAACGCGTCGCAGCGCTTCGACGACCAGGTGGTACCGGCTCATCTTGTTCAGGACCACCATGTCAAAGGGAGTGGTGGTAGTTCCCTGTTCGTTGTAGCCGCGGACGTGGAACCGTTCCGGGCGGGGCCTCCCATGCAGGAGTTGGTGCAAGGCCCGGGCGTAGCCGTGCCAGGCCACGATGACTTCTCCGTCGGCTGTGAACAGTTCTTCGAACTTTTCAGCGGACAGCCCGTGTGGGTGGGTGTCGCGGGGCGGAAGGACCATGGCATCCATGATGTTGACAACGCGGACCGTGAGTTCAGGGAGATGTTTTTGCAGTAACCAGGCTGCGGCAAGTGTCTCTTCGGTGGGGATGTCCCCGGCACAGGCCATGACGACGTCGGGTACGGCCTGGGAGCCGTCAGGCTCCTCGTTGCCCGCCCAGGACCAGACGGATGCTCCTGCCGCGGCATGCTCCCTGGCCTCCTCGAGCGTCAAGTACTGCGGGTGGGGCTGCTTGTCTACGACCACCAGGTTCACGTAGTCCTTGCTCCGCAGTATGTGTTCGGCGGTGACCAGGAGGGTGTTGGCGTCGGGAGGCAGGTAGACGCGGGTGACGGTTCCAGACAGGGACAGCACAGTATCAATCAGTCCGGGTCCCTGGTGGCTGAAGCCGTTGTGGTCGTTGCGCCAGCAAGTCGAGGTCAGGAGGATGTTCAGGCTCGGTACGGGTGCGCGCCATTCAAGTTCCCTCGCGTGCTGGAGCCATTTGGCGTGTTGGATGGTCATCGACGCACTGACCATCGCGAAGGCCTCATAGCTGGCAAAAAGTCCATGGCGGCCTGTGAGCAGGTAACCCTCCAACCAGCCCTGGCACAAATGCTCGGAGAGGACTTCCATGACCCTGCCCTGCGCCGAGACGTGGTCTTCAGCCAGGGCATGCTCACCGTCCCTGGCAGGTTCCAGAAGGCAGCGGTCGGTGGCCTGGAAGACAGCCCCGAGCCGATTGCTGTTGGTTTCGTCCGGGCAGAAGAGCCGGAACCGGGGATCGGTGGCCGTGGCGATGTAGATGTCCCGGAGCAGTTCCCCCAGCGGCCTGGTGGTTTCGTGGACGATCGACCCGCGCGGGGCCGCCGGTACCGCGTACTGTTCCAGGTCGGGGATCTCAAGGGCAGTCCCGGTCCCGCCCCGGCCCGCACTGGCCGCGCCCATGCGGAGGCTGCCTGCCGGGGCAAGTGCGGCCAATTCGGGGACGAGCCGGCCGGTGCTGTCGAAGAGGGTTTCCGGCCTGTACGAGCGCATCCAGGCCTCAAGCTGCGCCAGGTGTTCGGGATTCTCGCGAACGCTTGCCAGAGGTACTTGGTGGGAACGAAAGGTTCCTTCGACGGGAAGCCCGTCCACCATGGCCGGCCCGGTCCACCCTTTGGGCGTTCGCAAGATGATGGCGGGCCACTGTGCCGGGCCGTGGACGCCCTGGCTGCGCGCCTCGGATTGCAGTTCGCGGATCCGCCCATAAGACTCGTCCATCGCGGTGGCCATGGCGCGGTGGACTAGCAAAGGATCGTCGCCGGAGACGGTCACCGGGTCCCAGCCGTGCGCCTTGAGCAGCGCTTCCACGTCCTCGTTGGTTCTCCGGCCCAGGACGGTCGGGCCGGAGATCTTGTGCCCGTTCAGATGCAGTATCGGCAGCACGGCACCGTCCCGGGCGGGGTTGAGGAAGGATGGTGCTTTCCATGATGCTTCCAATGGGCCGGTCTCGGCTTCGCCGTCGCCGATAACGCAAGCGACAATTAGCCCGGGGTTGTCCATGGCGGCGCCTGTGGCGTGCATCAAGGAATAGCCAAGCTCGCCTCCTTCGTGGATGGAACCAGGAGTGGCTGGGCCGACGTGGCTCGATACCCCGCCCGGAGTTGAAAATTGCCGGACAAGTCTCCGGAGCCCCGGGAGGTCCATCCCTACTTTGGGATAGATCTCTGAGTATGTGCCTTCAAGATAGATATTGGCGACGACGGCGGGCCCACCGTGGCCGGGACCCGCTACGAAGAGCACATCGGCGGAGGTTCGCCTGATCAGGCGGTTCAAGTGAGCGTAGATCAGCGACAGTCCAGGGCTGGTTCCCCAGTGTCCTAGAAGCCTTGGTTTGATGTGGCTTGGCAGCAAGGGTCCTCGCAGCAGCGGGTTTTCCTGGAGGTAGATCTGGGCAACTGTGAGGTAGTTGGCCGCGAACCAATACCGGTTCAGCGGCTCAAAGTCCTCGCCGGCAGCTTCATAGCTTGCTGTTTCCATGGGGTAGCCTCTTCCGGGTTCGACGGCGCACTGAAGGCACGCGTTACTGGTGCCTGGGCTGGTTGGTCTTCACGGTGCTGGTCTTCACGGTGCTGGTCTTCACGGTGCTGGTCTTCACGGTGCCAGAGACCCGGCGGTGCGGTTAGGGCCATAGGGCCCTAGTGGTTCCGAGTCGCTGGATCATTCGAAAGTACGACGGCGGCTGTCGCCTCCGCGATTGCGCGTTCCTCGTCACTGGGGACAACCAGGACGGGAAACTTTGATCCGTCCGTGCTGATGGTGCGGATGCCCGAGCCTTCGGCATGGTTCCTGTCCTCGTCGAGGTAAATGCCAAGCGGACCGAGCATCGACATCACCCGTGACCTGAACTGACCGGAATGCTCACCGATACCGCCGGTGAAGACCAGGGCCTCGGCTCCGCCGACAACCATGTTGTAGGCGGCGATGTATTTGGCCAGGCGGTATGCGGCCATGTCAGAGGCGAGGACAGCCCTGGGATCCCCGTGTTGCGCTGAGTCTTGCACTGTGCGCATGTCGGCTGATCCGGCCACGCCCAGCAGGCCGGACTCATGGTTGAGGAGCCGGTCCACCTCATCCAGGCCGAGGCCGCGGCGCTGCAACAGCGTGACAATAGACGGATCAAGATCGCCCGAGCGGGTGCCCATGACCAGCCCTTCCAGGGGGGTCATGCCCATTGATGTGTCGGCGCTGCGGCCGTTCTTGACGGCGGTCACAGAAGCGCCATTGCCAAGATGCGCCACGACAGTATTCAGTGAAGACACCGGGACTCCGATGAACGCCGCGGCCTCGCGGCACGCGATCCCGACGGAGATCCCGTGAAAGCCGTAGCGCCGAATCCCGTATCTCGTGTACAGGTCCTCCGGAATGGCGTAGCGCGAGGCGTATCCGGGCATGGTGTGGTGGAAAGCTGTGTCGAAGACGGCTACCTGTGGTGTGTCAGGCCAACGGGCGGCGGCTGCATGCATGCATGCCACACTTGCCGCGTTATGGAGCGGGGCCAACTCGCCCAGTTCCTCGATAGCCGCCATCACGTCCAACGTCACGCGGACGGGAGAGTTGAACTGTTCCCCGCCATGCACCACCCGATGTCCGATGGCATCGAGGCTGGTACCACCGGAAGAGTGCCGGACTGCCGCGTCGATCACATCGAATAGAGCGCTAAGGGAGTCGGGACCCAGACGGCCCTCCGGTGATCCATCAACGACTCGATCCAGCAGGATGCCCGGCTTCGTTCCGGGTGCTCCGATGTGCCGCAGCTGGTACTTCAAGGAAGAGGAACCCGGATTCAGTACCAGGATCAGCATGCCGAAGCCCTTTCGCGACGATCACACCGCGCAGTGCCACAAGACGTGTCACCCTTTGAGGACCATAACCCTGCATCCCTGTCATCAGGGAGGGCCTTCCGGCCCTAGCGGCTCGCTCAAGTGGCCGATGACACTGAGGAGAGATGGCTGCAGCTTCCTGGAAGGCACGTGGGCTCGTGAAGAAACAGATTCTTGTTGGTGTCGATGGGGCATCGGTGGGCAGTACTGCTGCGGACTGGGCGGCGGAGCGCTCCCGCGATCTTGGTCTTCAGCTCAATTTGGTGCACGCCGTTCCCGAACCGTGGGCGTTCCCGGAGAAAGCCCTCCACGAGGACGCAATCGCGCAGGCCAAGGACCTGCTGAACAGCGAGTCGGCTCGGATCAGCGCGCAGATTCCCGCCCTGGACGTCGTCACGACCCTGAGCGCGGGCGAACCCTCCGAGAGCATGCGCAGGCTCTCTGCGGACGCGGAAATGGTCGTAGTGGGAACCGATCGACGGCCAGACAACCACGGTGAAGGATTTGGGTCGGTCAGTTTTCAGATCGCCATCATCAGCCACTGCGCCGTCGCGATTGTTCCTGCACCTTCAAGGCGTGAGTCATCCGGCGTAGTGGTTGGTGTCGATGGCTCCCGGGACTCCGAACTCGCCGTCGAGTGCGCAGCTGACGAGGCACAGCGAATGGGACAGGAACTCGTGATCGTCCATGCCGGTAGCGGCGGTGATCCTGCTCCGTCCGGGAGCCCGGTGCGCGGAGCTGGGCCTGGGCTCGATGGACACGCGCTGTTGGCCGAGTCGGTCCAGGGGCTGGAGGGGCGGCACCCGGGTTTGGTCGTACGCGGGATCCTGGACCTCGACCGCGTGCCGGCCGAAGCGCTCCTCCACGCCAGTACCCGTGCACGGCTGCTGGTCATAGGCTGCAAAGGAAGGGGCGGTGCCCGCGTGCTTGTCGGCTCCGTGGCTCAGCGCGTGCTGCTCAATGTCCAGTGTCCGACGCTCATAACCCGCCCCGCCTTGCCAGGGGAGGCTCCGGATACGCCGGAGCCTGGAAGAGAACGGCGCCTTCAGACCGGCTAGGGCCCAAGGCCCGGAGCGCATTCAGGATCGTCGCGAGATCCACCAGCTCCTGCAGGAGAGCCCCGGCCACGGCCGGGACGAAGCCGTCTGCCGCAGCGGCCATCAACCCCACGCTGAGGAGAATGCCTGTCCAGATGCTGGTGCGGGCGATGTGGATGGTGTGCCGGCCGATGTCCACGGCAGCGGCCACCTTGGATAGGTCATCGAGCACGATGACGACGTCGGCGGATTCGCTGGCCGCGGTGGCTCCCTTGGCACCCATTGCTATGCCTACGTCGGACGCGGCGAGGACGGGTGCGTCGTTGACTCCGTCACCGACCATCATGACCGGGCGATCGCTCAACTGAGCGACGGCAGCCACCTTGTCGGCAGGCAGACAATCGGCCAGGACCCGCGTTATCCCGGCTTCAGCCGCAATATGTGACGCGGTGGAACGGGTGTCACCGGTTAGGAGCATGGTTTCCCGCACGCCGAGGCGTCGCAACCAGGCCAAGGTGGCCACCGCGTTTTCCCGTAAAGGGTCGCTCATGATCAGCGTCCCGGCGAAACGCCCGTCCACGCCGACGTGGATCCCAAGTTGTCCGCTGGCCACGTCTGCCTTTTCGAATCCGGTCGTGGCCGAGTCCACAAAGGCGGCTTTGCCCACCACCACAGTCTGGCTCCCGCAGACAGCCTTGACACCTTGGGTCGCGTGCTCGCTGGCGCTGCTGACCGGAAGCAGAGGCAGGCCACGGGATCGCGCGGCATCAATCACGGAGGTTGCCAGCACGTGCGAGGAAGACTGTTCAGCGGACGCTGCGAGTTGCAGTATCCGATCGGCGGACATACCTTGCGCGGCGGTCGGAGAAACCTGTAGCGCGTGCAGTGCGGGGCGGCCGCGCGTGAGTGTCCCCGTTTTGTCGAACACCGCTGTCTTGACCCGGGCAAGTTGTTCGAGGGTGCCGGCATTCTTGATGATAATTCCCGAATGGGCTGCCCGGCTGGTGCCGCCAAGGAATGCAACAGGCGCCGCGATCAACAGGGGACACGGTGTCGCAACGACTAGTACCTGAGCGAATCGTTCAGCATCCCGGCTGAGATACCACGCGGCTCCGGCCAGCAGGAAGGCGAAAATCGTGAAGGGCACGGCGTAACGGTCCGCAAGCCTGACGGTGGGTGCGCGGCTCGCCGCAGCCTCTTGGACCAGGGCTACGATTCGGCCGTACTGCGAGTCGGCGGCAGTCGCGCTCGCAACCATGCGAACGGCTTCTTCGCCGTTGACCGATCCACTCATGAGGGTGTCGCCCTTCCCGTGCTCGACCGGCAGGCTTTCGCCAGTCAGGGAGGATTCGTCAAAGGTCCCGGCGGGGGAGAGCAAGAGACCGTCTACGGGGACGATTTCGGAGGGTTTGACCAACAGTGTGTCTCCGGAACGGACGCTCCCCACGGGTACCTCTTCCACAGGGTTGCCCGGGGTCTCACGGTGCGCGGTCCGGGGAGCCCGCTCAAGGAGGGCTCTCAGCTCGTGCGTAGCCCGGCCGTGGGCAAATTCCTCGAGGGCGTCTCCTCCCGTGAGCATGAGGACGATGATGAGGGAGGCAACATATTCCCCGACCGTGAGGGTGCTGACGATGGCCGTCACTGCCAACAAGTCGATCCCCCACCGTCCCCGAAACAGGTCCCTGAGCATGGAAACGGCCCGGTACGCCGCCACAGCCAGGGCATAGATAGTCGCGGTTGACTGTGCCGCTGGCCCCTGCCCGGCACCCAGCAGTACCCAAACGCAGCCCCCCATAAGGAGGGTGGCTGCCACTAATGGAAAACGAAGGATCATGGCCATAGGAGCCGCCGCTCTTGGTTGCCTCCTCGGGGGAGGATCTTCAGTCTTCTGATTGCTTAGTGGTGGGATTCCCGGCTGAGGATGACCTTCAGGGCATGTGTTTCGGCTGCCCTGGAGAAGGTGTCGTAAGCATCGATGATCTGCGCCAGGGTGAAGTGATGGGTCGCGAATTTTTCGGCCGGGATTTTGTGCTGGGCCACCAACCGGAGCAGCATCGGGGTCGTGTTGGTATTGACGAGGCCCATGCTGATGTTGATGTTGCGGATCCAGAGGTCCTGGAGGCGCAGTTCAACGGATTTTCCGTGCACGCCGATGTTGGCCACATTCCCGCCGGGGCGCACGAGCCGCAAGGCCATGTCGAAGGTGTCCGGGATTCCGACTGCTTCTATGGCGACATCCACTCCTGCACCGTCGGTGTAAGACATGACGTCGTTGATCCACCCGGGATCGTCCGGGTTCACCACCTCGGTTGCGCCGAACTCCCGGGCTCTCGCAAGGCGCCCCTCGTCCGGGTCGATCGCAATGACCGCGGCAGCCCCGTGAAGTCCTGACGTGAGCATTGCTGCCAGGCCGATGGGGCCGGCTCCGACGACGGCGACGACGTCACCTGGCTTGATGTGACCGGCCTGGACTCCGATTTCGAACGCCGTGGGCAGAATGTCGGAGAGCATGACGGCTTGGTCGTCGGTGACCCCGTGGGGCAATTTGTAGAGCGAGTTATCCGCGTAAGGGACGCGGACGTACTCGGCCTGGGTGCCGTCGATGAGGTGGCCGAATATCCAGCCGGTTCCGGATTGGCCTTCCTCTCCGGAGCAGTGCGAGTAGAGGCCTTTCTTGCAGTTGCTGCAGTGGCCGCAGGATTTGATGCAGGAGATGAGGACGCGGTCGCCGGTCCTGAGTCCGGTGACTGAGGAACCCACGTCGGTCACTGTTCCTACGCCTTCGTGCCCTAGAATCCGTCCTTCCTGGACGGCCGGTACGTCGCCTTTGAGGATGTGAAGATCCGTTCCGCAGATCGTGGTGGTATCGATGCGGACGATGGCGTCGGTGGGGTTGATGATGCGGGGATCCGGAACGTCGGTCCACGACTTCTGTCCGGGTCCGCCATAGACGAGTGCTTTCATGATGCTCCATCCAAGAAAGGCAAGCGGTACCGTTGCTGGCACCGGCCGGCAACGGCAAAGTCAGTGGAAAAGTTCGGAGCGGGCATCCCACATAGGGGTATTCCAGACATCGGGCCGGGTGGTCTTGAAAAGTCGCCCGGTGATGGCCTCCAAGGTGAGGCGAACATAGTGGCTCTTGCTGCCCGGCTGCCAGGGTTCCAGGTGGAGGGCATCGGCGGTGGCCTTTTCCTGCGGGTCAACGATGAGGTTCGCCTGGCCTCGGACGACGACGCTCCAGGCCTTCCCGGATCCGGCATTGAAGCCATCGATTTCCAACGCGCAAGGATTCCGCATCGAGCTCCGGAACTTCGTGCCGATGCCTGTCCGGAAGACGATGGAGCCGTGGTCCACGACGTAATTCACGGGGAAGATGTCCGGGTGGTCCTCGACGATCACGGCCAGCCTGCCCACTGTCGATTGGCCAAGCAGCTCAAAGCATTCGTCAGGGCTTAGTCTTTCGATCGCATCCGCTGATTGAGGGTTCATGACCCTGACGCTACCGGCGGCCGTCCGCCGTCGTTAGGGGCTTTAGGCCCGCCGGTGGCCCATTATTCGAGTCCGGCGCGGGTGGCGTCGTCCAGAGGGCTCCACCACGTCAGGGGAGGGGTGACGGTGAACCGGCGCCCGGTGATCGACGTCGGGACGACGCGGACGAAGTGATCTTTGCGGCCCGCCTGCCAGGGGAAAAGGAGCAGCCCGACCGTGTCGAGCACCTCCTGGGTGAGCTTAATGGCGACAGCCTGCCCTTTCACGACCACGCTCCACGCCACCCCATTGTCTGGATTGACGCCATCTGCTTCCAAGGCCACGGGTGTTTCACTGAGGGCCGAGTGGAGTTTGGTTCCTTCCCCGGTCCTGAAGACGAGGGTGCCGTGGTCTACCTTGTAGTTGATCGGGAAGATGTCGGGGTGGTCCTCCACCCAGACGGCGAGGCGCCCCACCGAGACGCCGCGCAACAGTTCCCAGCACTGTTGGGGTTGCAGGACCTCTGGCTCTGGTGTTGATGGTTTGTTCGTCATGTCGCCGAGGCTACGCCCGGGTATGAGCGGGAAACAGGGCACAAAGGCCCTCAAGCGAGGCTTGGGTGGCCCGTTTGTCTGGATGACGGCAGAACGCTGGAGTAGTCTTTCATCGGATAGGCCACCTGCCACGACACGGGCTACCTGCCCCGTGTGGGCACCGCACCTCGAAAGGCAGTAGATGAACGGCTCTAGTCCAGAACCCGTGAGGGCTGAGCGCCTTCACGCCACCGGGATCAGGATCGAAGACCTGCTGACGGACTTTCTGGCCCGGGCTGGAGAACTCCTCCACGCCCAGGAGCACATGCGCGGATTGCTGGAAGCGGTTGTCGCGGTCGCCGAAGACCTGAGCCTTGAAGCCGTACTCGACAGGGTCGTCAATTCCGCCTGTCGACTATTGCACGCCCGCTACGGGGCCTTGGGGGTCATCGGCGAGAACCAGTCCTTGAGTCACTTCGTCACGGTCGGCATCGACGAAGAGCTTGCCGCCCGCATTGGCCCGCTGCCTACCGGACACGGCGTCCTCGGCTTGCTGATCAACGAACCTGCGCCCCTTCGCCTCCATGATTTGCGCGAGCATCCGAAGTCCTACGGATTCCCCGAGAACCATCCACCCATGAAGTCCTTCCTCGGTGTCCCGGTTCGGGTTCGGGACGTCGTCTTTGGGAATCTGTACCTCACCGAAAAAGAGGGCGGCGGTGACTTCACTCCGGAAGATGAGGATCTCGCTGTGGCGCTGGCTGCAGCCGCAGGAGTGGCGATTGAGAATGCCCGCTTGTATGAGGACGCCCGCCGCCGTGCGTCCTGGCTTGAGGCATGCATGGAGGTTACTGGCCGGATGTTCGGCGATGATCGGATGGCGGAGCCTGACAAGGTGGCTCTGGACCTGATCGCTGACAAGGCGCTACGGGAGTCCGGGTCGCAGCTCTCCTTGATTCTGGTTCCTGATGGAGGAGTGGCTTCGTACACCGTCGCGGGCGCTGCAGGCACGGACGGCGCCAAATTCGCGGGAAGCAACCTGTCCATGGATTCAGCCGACATCAGGGCAGTCGCTGCGACCGGGACGCCCGCCTGCATAGACCAAGCCGGAGACATCCTCGGACCGATTGACGGCCTGTCCGTGGGAAAGCTCTTGGCGATCGATCTCAGCGCCCAGGGTGCCCACCATGGACTCCTGTTTCTGGTTCGAGCTCCCGGAACGGGACCGTTCGCGAAGACGGATGTGGAGATGGGTGCGGTCTTTGGCTCTCACGTGGCCTTGGCCCTGGAACTTGACCGAATCCACCGGCTCCGCGAACAACTGGTCGTCTTCACCGATCGGGATCGCATCGCCCGTGACCTGCACGACGTGGTTATCCAGCGGCTCTTCGCCGCGGGGCTCAGCATTCAGAGCCTGCGGCGGTTCACGTCGGGCGAACCGGCGTTGAGCAGGATCGATGCGGTGACGGCGGAACTGGATGAGACCATCAGGGACCTTCGAAACACGATCTATTCCCTACGGGCCAGTCCCGGTGAACAGGGGGAGCTGCTGAGCAGCCGGATACTGCAGACAATCCGCAACGCCACCAGGTCCCTGCCGTTCGCCCCGCACCTGACGCTTAACGGGGCGGTCGATTCGGTGCTCGACGACGGAACCGTCACCAACGCGCTGGCGGTCATCTCTGAGGGCCTCAGCAACGCGGTCCGCCACTCCGAAGCGCACGCAATCAGTGTTTCAGTCTCGGCGGAAGACGGGATGTTGACTCTGATCATTGAAGATGACGGTAAGGGCTTCAGGGATCCCGTCCACGGGAATGGCCTGGTGAACATGGAACAACGGGCCTTGGAATTGGGCGGTTCATTCGAGGTCACCGGAACACCAGGGAAAGGGACCACGCTGGTGTGGAAGGTCTCCATCCACTGAACCGTCGACGGACGATTCAGGTTTCCGTTTCTCGTCCGTGGGCAATGTAGACGGCCGCCTGGGTGCGCCGCTCGAATCCCAGTTTCGCCAACATCGAGGACACGTAGTTCTTCACGGTTTTCTCGGCCAGTATCATCTGCTCCCCGATCTGCCGGTTCGTCAGACCCTGGCCCACCAAATCCAGGACCCGTCGCTCCTGGGGAGTCAATGAGGCGACCCTCGGATCCAAGCGCTGAGGTTCCGTGAACCCCTGAATGATCTTCGCCTTCACGGCCGCGTCAAACAAGGACTCGCCCCGCGCAGCCCGGCGGAGAGCGCCGAGCAGGTCAGTGCCCCCAATTTCCTTTAAGACGTACCCTGCTGCACCCGCAAGTACGGCTCCACGAAGGGCCTGTTCGTCGTCATAACTGGTCAGAATCAAGCAGTTCAGGGTGGGGTCAACGGAGCGCACCTCCCGGCACACTTCGATTCCTGTGCCGTCGGGCAACCTGGCGTCCAGCACCGACACGTCCGGGCGTAACGCCGGAATGCGTCGGGCGGCCTCCTCGGCCGAACCGGACATGCCCACCACCACAAAGCCTTCGCTTTCCAGCAGTTCCTGCAGTCCCCGGCGGACAAGCTCATGATCGTCAAGGACGTAGACCCGGATAGGCGGCAACCCAGCGACTCCGGGGTTGTTTTGGGGTGGTACTGGGCGTTCCATGATCCTCCTGTCCGGCAGCCCGTGGCCGCTGTAGCACCGGCAGGTCATGCTTTCCCGGCTATGTCATTGTTCACTGCCCGCCAACGGCAAACAAGGGCCGAAGGACCCGGGCCGATGCCATGACTTTCGGCCCTGTTTGACGGCGCCACTTTCTGTCCATTCTTAGAGAAACCGAGGGAACGGAAAGGAAGCCCATGGCCACGCGCACCCGGCTCATCGACGCCAGTAGGTTCGCCTCTTTGCTGGTCGTCGGGCGCCGCGGACACGGCGGCTTCAACGGCCTGCTGCTGGGTTCCGTCAGCGCAGCCTGCGTCGCCCACGCCCATTGTCCCGTCCTTGTTGTCCATGCGCCTGAAACAAACGAGCATGCCGAGCCCCGTTCCGGCACCACCGGGGCGGCCTCCAGAAAGCAGCAACCCATCAAAGGAGCACGATCTAGATGAAAAAGTGGACACGTTGGCAGGACTGGACGGTCATCGCCGCCGGCGCCTATGCCGCACTATCGGTGCTGTGGACATCCCAGGGCGGGTCGTCCACGGCCTTCATGGTGGTCCTCGGCGTCTTGCTTGTCGCCGCCGGAGTCACCAACCTGGCCATGCCCGGGATGCCGGCTGCCGAATGGGCGCAAGCCCTATTCGCCGTCATCCTCCTCCTCGCGCCCTGGCTTGGAGGCTTTGCCTCCATGACCGGCGCGGCCTGGAGCGCGTGGATCCCGGGCGCGGTCGCCCTCGTGGTCACGGCATTGGCCATCAAGCCCAGCACGGAGGGATACCGGCACCATCACACGATGCCTGCGGCGTAACCGCGCAACTCCGAACCGGGCTTCCGGCTACGCCGGATGCCCGGTATCCGTCCAACTTGGAGGAGACCAGCATGAACAGCGATCACCCGGCCCGCCTGCGGTTTTTTGGCGCGACCGACACTGTCACGGGGTCCCGCTATCTCCTCGAATCCCGGGACACGCGGATCCTGGTCGACTGCGGCCTTTTCCAAGGCTACAAACGTATCCGCGACCGCAATAGGACTCCGTTTCCCGTTCCGCCCGGTTCGATCGATGCTGTGCTGCTCACCCACGCGCATCTGGACCACACCGGATACGTTCCGGCGCTTGTCCGTGACGGCTTCGCCGGGCCGATCTACGCAACCCACGGGACCAGCGAACTGTCCAAGCTACTGCTACCGGACAGCGGCCACCTCCAGGAAGAGGAAGCCCGCTACGCCATTCATCGGGGTTCCTCGGCGCATGTTCCCGCGCTTCCGGTCTACACCGCGGCCGATGCAGTCAGGTCCTTGAACTCATTCGAACCGCGGGACTTTGATGCCCCGCTTGATCTTGGAGATGGCGTCGAGGCGACCTTCCTTCCGGCCGGACACATCCTTGGTGCAGCCCAGATCCACCTAAACGTCGATGGGCATTCCGTGCATTTCACCGGAGACCTGGGCCGTGCCGACGATCCCCTCATGTTCCCGCCCCGGGAACTGGAGGCCGCCGACATTCTTGTCACGGAGTCCACGTACGGCAACCGCAGCCACCCGGACCAGGACCCGGAGGCTGAGCTTGGCGCGGTCGTGTCCCGCGTTGCCAAACGTGGGGGAGTCGTCATGATCGCCGCGTTCGCCGTCGGCCGCGCAGAAACCCTGATGCTCCATCTCTCCCGGCTCCGCCGCAAGCGCCTCATTCCGGACATTCCGATCTACCTCAACAGCCCCATGGCGATCGACGCGTCCTACATGTACCGGCAGCACCCGGACGAACACCGCCTCCTCGTTGACGAGTTCGAAGACATGTACAAGCTGGCCACCATGACACGTACCGCCGACGATTCAAAGCTACTCAACCTGAGGGGAGGGCCCATGATCATCATCTCCGCCAGCGGCATGCTCACCGGAGGAAGAATCCTTCACCACCTCGAGGCCTATGGTCCTGATCCGAAAAACGCCATCATCCTCAGCGGCTACCAAGCCGGAGGAACACGCGGCGCCGACCTCGCAGCCGGAGCGAAGGAACTCAGAATCTACGGTCAGGACGTCCCCATCCAGGCCGAGGTCATACACCTTGAAGGATTTTCCGCGCACGCCGACGCCGACGAAATCCTCCGTTGGATGCACACAACAAACCAGGCACCGCAAATGACCTACATCACCCACGGCGAACCTGACGCCTCCGATGCCCTGCGCCGCCGCATCAAACGCGAACTCGGCTGGAACGCCCGCGTCCCGGAATACCTCGAATCAGTCCCGCTCGAGAACCCGCACTAAAACAGCAGTTTTCAACCACCCCAAGCACAGGAGGCCGATGATGGCTCTCTCAGAACACGAAAAGACAACATTGGAACGGATCGCCCAGGAGCTGGAGCGTGATGACCCGAAATTCGCATCCAAGATGAGAGCGAGCCGCAGGCCGATCACGCGGAGGCACCTGGCTTTCGGGATCTTCGCCGCCGTCGTCGGATGCCTTGTGCTGCTGACCGGGGTCGCGGCCCGAGCCCCGGCTTTGGGAATCATCGGGTTTACCATCATGGGCGCCGGGGCATACCTGGCAACGATGCGCGTCGCTTCCTTGCGGATCCGACGGCGCCCGAGCTCTTCCCCGTCCATGGGACCCGCAGAGATGGGGTAGGTGGCACAGCCGGCCTGTTGCCGTGAATTGCAGGGAACGCGGATGCCAGACAAGCCAGCTACGGCCTCGAAGTAGCCCGCAGGACTTCCGGCCCTAACAGCCGAGGGCGAGCGGACGGAAACTAAACGTGCAACGGCCGGTAACTGGCTGGAGATAATCTCAGGGAAGATCGGACATGCCATGAAAGTACCGATAGTTGTAGGTGTCAACGATTCCGGTGCGAACGAGGCCGCTGTGGCCTGGGCCATGCACCGGGCCGCGGCAATGAAGTTGCCCGTAGATCTCGTGCACGCGGTGGATGACCGGTGGATGTCGGAATCCTTTGCTTACAACGAGATGGCCAAGAGGGCGGCGAAAGAGCTTTTGGGCAAGGCAAAAGCCCACGCGGCCGGAGTGGAACCCAGCGTTGATGTCCGAACACTATTGATCCCGGGTAGCGCCGGGTATGCCCTCCGCAAGCGGTCCAAGAAGGCGGCGCTCGTGGTCATCGGTTCTGGCACGCGTGTCAGGCCCGGAGGTCGGCTAACCGACCGGGCGCTGCAGATCGCTGCGGTAGCGCTGTGCCCGGTGGCCGTCGTCGGAGAGGACGCTGTGAGCAACCGCCAAGGGGTTCTCGTCGGGGTGGATGGTTCGGAGGAGTCGACGCAAGCGGTGGCATTCGCGGCCGCGGAAGCAGACCGTGAAGGGCAGGAGTTGACGGTGCTGCACGCCTTCCGCGCGTTTCGCCCCTGGGTGCTATTGGCGCGGTCGGAGGGCAACCCGGCCGAGAAAATGCTGGAAGAAGAACGGGTCACACTTTCGGAAGCGGTGGCCGGTTTGGCAGAAGATTATCCTGACCTTGTGGTTCATCAACTCCTGGAGATTGACAAGGATCCGGCGGCTGCCCTGGTTGAAGCTGCGTCGAATTCACAGTTGCTGGTGCTCGGCAGTCGAGGACGCGGAAGTTTCAAACGCCTCCTATTGGGCTCAACTGCCCACGCAGTTCTTTCGCAGTTGTCGTGTCCAACCATCATTACCCGGGTGCGCGGGGCCAAGAACACCAAGTAGGAGTTCTGTCCTGGGGATAGGGCAGACGCACAATGCCTGATGACGCCGGTGGACCCCGATTCTCTTCATCCATGATTGACACCAAGGGCATGTTGGCGCTGTTCCGAAGCAGCCGCACGGAGGCAGCACTGATGATGGTGACTTTCGTCGGCGTCGTATTTGTGGGCGTCCTTGCAGGCGTTGTTATCGCAGTCGGTCTTTCGCTGGTCGTGTTCGTTTTGAAAGCGATTACTCCGTATCGGACCGAACTCGTTGCAGTCGAAGGCGTCCCCGGGTTTCAGGGGGTGACCCGTCACCCCGATGGCAAAAAGAACTCCAAGGCCTATCAAAGACAAACTTGCGAGATTCGGGCCGGCGACCCGTCTCGGGCGGGCCCGGCACTATCCGACGCTGGAGGGCGCCGTCGACGCCTGGCGCCAGGACCCGAAATCAGGCTAGGTGCAGGTGGCGGCCTGTCACCACAGCTGCGTGGATCCGGATGAAGTCATTCCTTGCCCCGCCGGCCCAGGGCTCTTTCATGACCTGTCCCCAAAGGTAGGTCAATAGCTCCGGTTCCTCCACGTGCGAAGAAGGACCGCTGACCAGGACCGACCACCCTTCGCTTCGGTCGAACCGTGCCTCATCGATCTCAAACGATGAATTGAGGCGAGGTACTGCGTCGCCGATGGTCCCGGCAGCAGAGGTGCGGAAATAAATCGCCCGGTTGTGGACGACGTAGCTGACGGGGAGGATCATCACCCTGTTCCTGTAGTTGAAGCCGAAGCGCCCCGTGTCCCGTGAGCACAGCAGCTCCCAGCACCGTTCCTCGCTGAGCTCCTCGGTGACATGACGGGCACCGTCAATGCGGCCGGGTTCCATGTTGGAAAGGGGCATTTGTTTCTCCTCGGGCAGATTCCGTGGGTCGGGATATTGAGCGTATGGATGGGATCTCTCCTGCCGTCCTTGGCGTTCAACCCTTTTCCGGAGCATGGACAACAAGGACCGGGCAGTGGGCGTGCGCAACGCAGGCTGAACTCACTGATCCGAGTAGCAGGCCGCCAAATCCTCCGTGGCCACGTCTACCAAGGACGATCATGTCCGCTTCCCGGCTAGCCTCAATGAGGGATTCCCGGGCATGACCGCGGACGACACGCGAAACCACATTGTCGGGAAGCTCCGGACCGAACGCCTTTTCCAAGGAATCCTTGAGGACCTGTTCGGCGCTTTCCTCGAAGTCATCGATGCCCATGGCCACGTAGCCCCCATAGACCTGAGGGAACTCCCAATAAGCACTGGCTATGACTTGCGCTCCCATTGGCACCGCCAGGCTCTGGGCTTGCCTCAGTGCTTCGATGGAGGCTTCCGATCCATCAACACCAACAACGATCCTGGCTGTAGCTTCCTCGGCCATGATTTTCCTCCTCCGATAAGCGTGATTCAGTACTCCGCTAGCGTGTACGGTCGCAGTCCCGCGCTGTAGGGCCGAAAGTCACTGTCCTGCGCCCGGACGAGGCACGGTCCGGCCGATCGGCCGGACCGTGTGTCCTACTCTCGTGTTATCGGGATCCTCTGAGCGGATGAGGGCTGGACCTTCTCCGGAATCGGAACTCGCACCTCGAGGACGCCGTCCTTGTATGAAGCGGAAACGTCCTCCCGTTGGACGGTGTCGGGCAGCGGCAGCCTGCGCACAAAGGAGCCGTAACGGAATTCCGATCGGTAGCTGCCCTTATCCTTATGTTCCTTGCTCTCCTGCCGTTCAGCCCGTATTTCAAGGAACCCGTTCCCAAGCGTGATATCAACATCTTTCTCCGGATCGATCCCCGGCAGTTCGGCGCGAACGACCAGGGTAGTGCCTTCAACCAATTGTTCGACCCGAATCCCGGATGCCGCTACATCACCTTCGAAGAGCCGTTCGATCATCTCGATGGGTGAGCGACGGTTATCGAACCACCTGATTAAGTCGGTCATAGCTGCCTCCTTGTCTTGATAGGGTCAGGCCTGAACCGGCCTGACCCTCCCAGAATGCGAATCACGGAGAATAGATCCCAGAGGCTTTGGTCCTCTGCGTCCTCTTCCGGATTTGTCTTGCGGCCTGTCAGGAGCCGGGGCGGCCGGAGCAGCGGTCAGGAATCCCGTGGGGGCCACCATCGGGATGGTGGGCTGATCACGAACCTGCGGCCGCTCATTTCCGCCGGCGTTACCCGGATTAGGTGGTCTTTGGCGCCGGGCTCCCAGGGTGAGAGTTCCATTGCGGCAAATGCCCGCAGTTCTTCGTCGACCGAGACGATTTCTGCATGTCCCTTGACGATTACACTCCATGCAATTGTGCCGTACGTGTTGAAACCATCGGCTTCTAGCGCGATCGTTTGGCCGGCCAGGACTGCATCCAGTTTGGTACCGGGTCCTGTCCGAAAGATTACTGTCCCCTCATCGGGCATGTAGTTGATAGGGAAGATCTCCGGGCTGTCGCCGCTGACGACAGCAACCCTGCCGACGGAGGAAGAACGAAGGTACTTCCAGCACTCATGGACACTGAGCTCTTCGGTGTCCGGCCTCGACTCTGAATTCTTCATGAAGCTGAGCCTACCGAGCCGGGGCAGGCGGTAGTAGAGGAACCACGGGTGACATCAAGAAGAGGGTGAAAGCTAGGCCGCCACCTTGCGTCGCCTGCGGGCTGGACGGGCAAGGCGCCCGGGCACAACCGCGACAACCGGCGCGCTGAAGCGGGCGGCGCGGCGGGAGATATGGTGGGTATCCGGACGACGACGGACGGGCGTCGGACGTTCCGGCAACTGCTGCGCGGCCCGGGCGAAGAACCACTGCTTGGCGAATTCCACCAGGACCATGTAGACCACGATCATTCCCAGTAGTGACAGGAAGAACGGCACAGGCAATGGATCGAAGCCCAGCAGGCCCGCCATTGGAGACAACGGCAGGAAGATCCCCGCGGCCACCACGCCCAAGGATGCACTCAACAGGCCAAGCGATGGACGGCTTCGCAGGAACGGCACGCGCCTGGTCCTGATGGCGAAAATAATGAGCGTCTGCGTGGCGATGGATTCGATGAACCAGCCCGCCCGGAACTCTCCCGGGACGGCGTTGAAGACGAACAGCATGAGCGCGAAGGTCGCAAAGTCGAAGATTGAGCTGATCGGCCCGAAGAGGAACATGAAGCGCCGGATGAACGCGATGTTCCAGTGCGACGGTGCCAGCAGCTGTTCCTTGTCCACGCGGTCGCCCGGGATGGCCAGCTGGCCGCTGTCGTAGAGCAGGTTGTTGAGCAGGATCTGCCCCGGCAGCATGGGCAGGAAGCTCAGCACCACCGACGCCGTGGCTGCGCTGAACATATTGCCGAAGTTGCTGGACGTTCCCATCAGCACGTACTTGATGGTGTTCGCGAAGATCCTCCGGCCCTCCATCACGCCTTCGGCCAGGACGCCCAGGTCCTTATCCATCAGCACCACATCGGCTGCGTCTTTGGCGACGTCGGTGGCGCTGTCCACGGAGATCCCGATGTCCGCCTTGTGGAGGGCCAGGGCATCGTTGACTCCGTCGCCCATGAATCCCACTGCCCCGCCGCTTCGGCGCAGCAGCGTGATGATCCGCGCCTTCTGCTCGGGGGAGACGCGGGCGAAGATGGTGGCTTCCCGGGCGGTGGCGGCCAGCTCGGTATCGGACAGAGCGTCCACGTCCGCGCCGCTAAGGGTTCCGCCGGAGACTACACCGAGCTCGGAGCACACCTTTTCGGCGACTTTGGCGTTGTCCCCGGTGGCGATCTTCACGGAGATGCCGAGCGTGGCCAGTTGGTCCAGGGACGCTTTCGCGTTTGCCTTGGGCCGGTCGAGGAAAACGAGGAAGCCGGCCAGGAGGAGGTCCTTTTCATCATCGGGAGTGATGCGACTCAGCCCGGACGCTGGGCGGGTGGCCACCGCCACGACCCGCGATCCGGCGTCGAACTGTTCATCCAGCATGGCCTGCACGCTCTCCGGGGTCGGCCCGCACAGGGCGAGCACATCTTCGGGGGCGCCCTTGGTGACCAGGCGCCCCGGGCCGCCGGCATCCCGCACCAGCACGCTGGTGCGGCGGCGCTGGTGGTCGAAGTCGATCAGGTCGAGGCGCTCGAAGCGGGCCGGATCAAAGACTGCCGCACCCGCACTTTCCCACAATGCGGCATCGAGCGGGTTCTGCCCGGCCGTGGATTGTTTGGCCTCGGCGTAGTCGGTTTCGGTGGCCAGCAGACCCAAGGTGAGGAGTTCGACGTCGGACACTTCCGGGGAGGCGGGCAGCGCGCCGGTGAAACTGATCCGGCCCTCGGTGAGGGTGCCGGTCTTATCGGTGACCAGGATGTCCATGTCGCCCAGGTCCTCGATGCAGACCAGCCGTTTGACCAGGACTTTCCGCCGGGCCAGCTGGCGGGTGCCCGTAGCGAGGCTGGTGCTCACGACGGCGGGCAGCAGCTGCGGCGTGATGCCCACGGCGATTGCCAGGGAGAACAGCAGCGACTCGATGAGCGGGCGGTGCAGCAGCAGGTTCGCGATGAAGATCAGCGTGGTGAGCCCGATAGCCACCTGCAAAAGCAGGAACGAGAATCGCTTCAGCCCGAGCTGGAACTCGGTCTGGGGTTGGCGTTCTCCCAGGCCCAGCGCGATACGGCCGAATTCGGCGCGGCCGCCGGTGGCCACCACCACGCCGGTGCAGCCTCCGGACTGGATGACGGTTCCCATGAAGACGCAGGATGAGAGGTCGCCCAGCGCCGACCCGGGCGCGACCGGGGCAGGCTCCTTGCCGGCTGGCAGGGACTCCCCGGTCAGGATGCTTTCGTCGCAGAGGAGGTTCTTAGTGCTCAGGAGGCGGATGTCGGCGGGGATGATGGCGCCAAGACTTAAATGTACGACGTCGCCCGGCACCAGGGCGGTCACGTCCACGTCCTGCGTGGTCCCGTCGCGCAGCACGACGGCGCGGTGGGTCACCCGGGAATGCAAGGCTTCCGAGGCACGTTCGGCGCGGAATTCGTTGGTGAAGCCCAAGCCCACACTGACGAGCAGGATCACGCCGATCACGATCGAATTCGTGGCATCGCCCAGGAAGAGGGACAGCCCTGCCGTGATGATCAGCAAGATCAGGATGGGGCTGGCAAACTGCCGGCCCAACACCGCCCATCCATTGGCCCGGTGCGTCCGCACGGCGTTCGGGCCGAGTTCCGCCAGACGCGCCGCCGCTTCTTGGTTGGTCAGGCCTGCCGGGCTGGAACCCAGGTGATCCAGCACTTCGTCCGGCTGGAGGCACGCGGCATCAATGATCGGCAGCTGAGTGGAGTGCCGCTCCCGGACGTTGAGATCTGACATGCCGTATCCGTTCGAATGCAAGCCCGAGGGAGTCGCCCTTGGGATAAGGGTACGGCTCGGGGCTGGTTGTTTGTGATGTGCGGGAAAACGTCGGGGCCGGATGAGTGTGGCGCGTTCTTAGACGGTGACTGAGATTGCGGCGCCGACTGAGCCTATGCGCAGCCCGGATGGCCCGCCTGGTTTGCCCCGGCAGGTCGCTTTCTATTGCCTCCGCTACCACCACAAGATCGCCAAGATCTTCGAACCCGACCTGCTCCGGTCCGCCAGCGCTCGCATCAACAGCAAGAATTCGAACGCGAGCTCAGGGCGCGGCCACGTCTATCAGGATCTTTCCGACGGAGCCTTGCTCCACGGCGTCGTGTGCTGCCGCGGTTTCATCGAGCCGAAAGCGGGTCAGGGGCAGCCCGTGTTCATTGCCGACACGCAGCGCCCCTGCTTTTAGTGCATCGGTGACGGCGCCAACGGCCGCCGTCTTCTGTTGGTCCGTAACGGTGTACGTGAGGACAAACTGGTATTGAACGTTTTTTGCCATACTCTCGCGAACGGGAATGGCCAAGGATTCACCGGGTGCAGCAGCATAAATGGAAATGGTTCCCCCAGGCTTCAGCACCTCGAGGTCAGTGCCGATGTTCGCCGGAGCGTTGACATCGACGATCGTATCGACGCCATTCGGAGCCACCCGTGATACTGCCTGCGGAACATTGTCAGTGCGGTAGTTGATCACGTAGTGTGCCCCGGCCTGGCGGGCGAGTTCACCTTTTCGCTCTTCGCTCACGGTCGTGATGACAGTTGCCCCTGCCCAGCGGGCTAGCTGAATGGCAGCATGCCCGACCGCCCCCGCGCCTCCGGTGACAAGCACCACCTGCCCTTCCAAAGATCCGGGGGAGAGCCTGGCCGGCCCGTCTTGCTTGGAGGTCAGCGCACGATGCGCGGTCAAGGCCGGAATCCCCAGGGATGCGCCCGTGTCGAAGGATTCCGTGTCCGGAAGTGCAACGGCCTGCGCGGCCGGCAGGACCACATACTCCTGGGCTGTGCCCTCGGTGCTGCCCCAGGCAACGTCCCAAAGCCAAACGCGATCTCCGATGGACAGTCCCGCCACGCCGGGTCCGAGCTCGTCGATGACGCCGGCGCCATCTTGGTTGGGCACCTTTGGTGCCTCCAGCTTGCTTCCGGTCCCGCTGCCGGCCCGGGACTTCCAGTCGGTGGGATTGACTCCCGACACCACCACCCGGACTCTGACCTGGGCCGGTCCCGGT
This sequence comes from Arthrobacter sp. 2RAF6, assembly GCF_052115205.1. Classification (NCBI taxonomy): domain Bacteria; kingdom Bacillati; phylum Actinomycetota; class Actinomycetes; order Micrococcales; family Micrococcaceae; genus Arthrobacter; species Arthrobacter sp. 2RAF6. The sequence continues at coordinate 90,880 of NZ_JBFRGF010000007.1, forward strand.
GATGTTAGTGGCCTGTCTTGCAGAACCAGCACCGACGACGGACCTGTCCTTTCGTACACGATGGCTTTCACTGTTACTCCTGTTCTTTGGACCTTATCGGGGAAGAGAGTGCCTCGGGAGAACCAGAGGCTTTCCTTCCGCCATTATGGCCGTGACGTTCTCCATGATGACAAGTACATCAACGTGGGTGCACCCCGGCTGTGCGGCTCGAGGAACTAAGACGGTTCCTCGGCGGCACCGGCCCGCGGCCAAGCTAGCGCAGTTTTGCAAGCGCTTGCGAATCTGCTGATTGGGCGTTTATGGTTGACCCCATGGTTATTAGTGTTGAGTCAGTTGCGGAACGCGCCGGAGTGTCAGTTTCGACTGTCTCGAGAGCGTTGCGGTCCGTGCCGGGCGTTTCGTCGAAAACGCGCAAGCGCGTGCAGGAGGTGGCGGCCGAGTTGGGTTATACGGCGTCCCCGGCCGCGTCGCGCCTTGCGACCGGCCGGACCATGACCGTGGCCATCGTTGTGCCTGTGCTGGCCAAGTGGTTCTTCGGCAAGACCATTGGCGCGGCCACGCAGGAGCTCCGGGACGCCGGGTATGACGTTCTCCTCTACGAGCTCGCCACTCCTGGGCAGCGTGAGAGGTTCTTCGGATCCCCGCGCCTGCACGGCCGCTCGGACGGGGTCATCATCATGGCTCTGCAGCCCGGCAGGAAAGAACTGGAATCGCTCGCCTCCCAAGGACAAACGGTGGCCTTGCTAGGTGCTGAGGGGTCCGGCATTGGATCCGTGTCCGTGGACAACGTCGGGGCCGGGCGGGACGCCGTGAGGCATCTGCTGAACCTAGGCCATGAGCGGGTAGCGTTCATCGGCATCCGCGATGAGGAAAACAGCAATCTGGGCGGGGTGCCGCCCCGGCAACGGCTTATCGGCTACCGCGAGGCATTGGTAGAGGCGGGGCTGGCCCGGGAGGACATCCTGGAACAGTTTGATGAGAACAGTGTCGCCGGGGGAGCAGCGGCCATGTCCCGGCTGCTGGTTGCGGCCCGCACACCGACCGCGGCTTTCGTCGCCTCCGATGAGATGGCCTTCGGTGCAGTTATGGTCCTCCGCAAGGCGGGGCTGGACGTCCCCCGGGATTTCTCTGTGCTTGGTTTCGACAATCACGAACTCTGCGAAGTCGTTGGCCTGACAACCATGGACCACGACGTGGCCGGACAAGGCCAAGAGGCTGCACGGCTCCTCCTGGACACCATGAACGGCGCATACCCCAAGGCCCTCAGCCGGCCTGCGCGGCTTGTGATCCGTGAGAGCACTGCACCTCCGCGGGCCCTGCGCAAGAATTCCACCGCTCCGCCGGAACTTCCGGCAACCTTCTGAAAGGAACAACTTCCATGCAATACCGCAAACTCGGCAACAGCGGCATGTACGTCAGCTCCATTGCGCTGGGCAACTGGGCAACCCATGGCGAAACCGTGGACCAGGACGTCGCCACGGCCTGCGTGCTCAAGGCCCTGGATCTGGGCATCACCACTTTCGACACGGCTGACGCCTATGCCAACACCAAGGCCGAAACCATGCTCGGCGAGGCCCTGAAGGGCGTGCGCCGCGAGGGTATCGAGATCATGACCAAGGCGTTCTTCCCCACCGGCACGGGAAAGAACGACCGAGGCCTGTCCCGCAAACACGTCATGGAGTCCATCAACGGATCGCTCCGCCGGCTCCAGACCGACTACGTGGACGTCTACCAGGCGCACCGTTACGACTACGAGACCCCGTTGGCCGAAACCATGGGTGCCTTCGCGGACATCGTCCACGCCGGAAAGGCCCACTACATCGGCGTCTCCGAGTGGACCGTGGAAGAAATCCGGGCCGGGGCGGCGCTGGCGTCCGAGCTGGGCATCCAGCTGGTGTCCAGCCAGCCTCAGTACAACATGCTGTGGCGGGTCATCGAGGCCGAAGTGGTGCCGGCCTGCGATGAACTAGGGATAACGCAGGTGTGCTGGTCCCCTTTGGCCCAAGGCGTGCTGACGGGAAAGTACGACGGCGGCCGTTCCGTTCCGTCCGCGTCCCGCTTCACTTCCGAGGACGGCGCGCTGAAGACAGAGCACAAGTTCATGCAGCCTCAGGTGCTGGAACGGGTGGAGAAACTCAAGCCGATAGCCGAAGACCTCGGCGTGCCGCTGGCCACCCTGGCCGTTGCCTGGGTCCTGGCCAATCCCAACGTTTCCGCCGCAATCGTGGGCGCCAGCCGGCCCGAGCAGCTCGACGACACCGTCAAAGCCGCCGACCTGGTCCTGGACCGGGAGACTCTCGACCGGATGGACGGCGCGCTGGGCGACGTCGTGGAGCGGGATCCCGCCAAAGTCGAATCCTTCCCGGAACGCGTCTAACGGCGGCCTGCATGGGCAGGACCCGCCCGGCCCAACCACTCCGGCACTAGACTGGGATCACCCGGGCCGAGGTAAAGTGACCGGCTGTCGAGGGAGGTCCGTGATGGCAGGTCCATTGCTCGAGACCAAACTGCACGTCCCCGGGCTACGACGCGCGCTCGTGACGCGCCGCAGGCTGAGCGACCGTTTGAGCCAGGCCGACGAGCAAACGCTGATCCTCGTCTCAGCCCCGGCCGGCTTCGGGAAAACGACGGTGCTGACCGAGTGGCTGGCAGAAGCACCCGCCAATGGCCGCTCGCTCGCCTGGCTCTCGCTCGACCAGCGGGACAACGATCCCACGCTTTTCTGGACCTACCTTGTAGCTGCGCTGGACAAGGCATCGAACAGTCTCGGCGCCAAAGCACTCGCAACACTCCGATCCCCGCAATCGAGCACTGAAGACTTCCTGACCACCCTGATCAACGAGTTGCAGGCCGTCCCGAACAGATTTGTCTTGGTGCTCGACGATTATCACGTCATTGAGAATCATGACGTGCAGGACGGGCTGGCCTTTCTCGTCGAAAACCTCCCCGCGCAGCTACAACTGGTCATCGCGAGCCGTGCCGATCCAGCGTTGTCACTCCCGCGGCTCAGGGCACGTGGCAGGCTCCTCGAGATCCGTGCCGCCGATCTCCGCTTCACCCCGGAGGAAGCTGCCGCCTACTTCAACGGCGTGATGGGACTGAGTCTCACCGCGCAGGATATCGCCGCCCTCGAAGGTCGGGCCGAGGGCTGGATCGCCGCGCTCCAATTGGCGGCGCTCTCGATGCAGGGAAGGGAGGACGTCGCCGGCTTCATCGCAGGCTTCGCAGGTGATGACCGCTACATCGTCGATTACCTCGCGGAAGAGGTACTTCAGCGCCAGCCCGACGACGTCCGGAACTTCCTGCTGCAGACCTCCATCCTGAACCGGCTCAACGGTCCGCTCTGCAACGCCGTGACCGGCGAAAACACCGGAAAAGCAATGCTCGAGTCGCTCGATCGAGGGAACCTGTTCGTGGTTCCGCTCGACGACCGCCGCTGGTGGTACCGCTATCACCACCTCTTCGCCGACGTGCTACGGGCACGACTCATGGACGAGCAGCCGAGCCGCATTAGCGAACTGCACGAGCGCGCAAGCCTCTGGCACGAACAAAACGGCGACATCCCGGAAGCTATCCGCCACACAATGGCCGGCAAGGACTTCGAGCGGGCCGCGGACCTGATCGAGCTCGCGATCCCTGCCATGCGCAAGGACCGCCAGGAAGCCACGCTGAGCCGCTGGCTCCAAGCACTCCCCGGCGAGCTGATACACGCGCGGCCCGGGCTGGGCGTTGCCTACGCCGGGGCGCTCCTCGCAAGCGGCGAGCTCACCGGCGTCGACGCCCGCCTCGAGGAGGCAGAACAGTGGGTGGGTACGACGGCGGAAGGCGGCGACGGCGGGCAACTCACCAGTTCGATCGCGATCTACCGCGCCGCGCAGGCGCTCGCAGTCGGGGACACCGCCGGGGCAATGACGCACGCGACTACCGCGCTCGGCCTTGTCGGGAAGGACGATCATCTTGAGCGCGGAGCGGCATCCGGGCTGTTGGCGCTCGGCCATTGGACGAACGGCGAACTGGGCGTAGCGCACGCCTTGTGGTCTGATTCCTATTCCAACCTTGAACGGGCAGGGCACCACTCGGACATGCTCGGTTGCTCCATCGCCTTGGCCGACATCCGGATTACCCAGGGCCGGCTCCGCGACGCAATGGCGATCTACGAGCGGGGTCTTGAGGTCGCGGGCAGGCACCCGGGGCAATTGCTCCGCGGGACGGCCGACATGCACATAGGAATAAGCATGCTCCTTCTTGAGCGTGGCGAACTTGAAGTCGCAAGGCACCACCTGCTGACCAGCCAGAAGCTCGGCGAGGATGCCGCGCTGCCCCAAAACCCGTATCGCTCAAGGCTCGCGATGGCCCGGGTCCTCCGATCGGAAGGGGACGTGGGAGGCGCGCTTGAACAACTCGACGAGGCGGAGCGCCTCTACGTCGGCGACTTCTTTCCCGAGGTACATCCGGTCGCGGCCGTGCGGGCGCGGATGTGGATCTCGCACGGCAGAATGCCCGACGCTCTTCGCTGGGCGCGTGAGCGAGGCATTTCCGCGGAAGATGAGCTCTCCTACCTGAACGAGTTCGAGCACATCACCTTGGCCCGGGCACTCCTCGCCCAGCACGGGGCGGAGCCGTCGGAGGACTCTGTCGGACGGGCGATCGCGCTGCTTGACCGTCTCCTTCGGGCCGCGGAAGAAGGCGGCAGGACGGGGACCGTCGTCGAACTTCTGGTTCTTATGGCACTTGCCCACCAAAAAGTAGCGGACGACGGCGGGGCACTGGCAGCGCTGCAACGCGCGGTAGCGCTCGCCGAACCAGAGGGCTACGTTCCAGTGTTCGTCGATGAGGGGCAGGCTATGGCCAACTTGCTGGAAGCGCTCGCGAAGCAGGGGAGCGCCTCGGACTACGTAGACCGGCTCTTGGAGTCGTTCGGGACGGAAACGCACGAGACCGAGGCCCAAGGCACTCGGGCCCGCAGTACCCGCAATCACAACACCCCCGCACAGCAACGCCTAGTCGAGCCCCTGAGCGAACGCGAGCTGCAGGTGCTTCGGCTTCTTTCCTCGGAGCTGGACGGCCCGGACATCGCGCGCGAGTTGTTCGTCTCCCTCAACACCCTCCGGACACACACAAAGAACATCTACGCCAAGCTCGGCGCGAACAACCGCCGCTCGGCCGTCCGCCGGGCCGAAGAGCTGGATCTCTTGTCGCGAAGCCGCGACGAGCGCTGATCCAGGCCAGCGGTTCGCCCGGCATTTCTTCCGAAGAAATCACCACATCAATCACCAGATGTGGTGATCCCCGCTCACCACATCTCCTTCTACCTTCAGAGCTAAAGGAAGTCATCCGCGAAGGCGGCTGAATTCCACCAAGGCAGAAGGCAGAAGGAGGGGCAATGAACGCGAGATCGGTAGGCCGGGAAGACATTTCGGTCGAGTACGAAGTGCGCGTCAAAGGCCATCTTGATTCCCGTTGGGTCGCTTGGTTCGAAGGACTGAGCCTCACCAACGAATACGACGGAACCACCGTCATCCGCACCCGGAACGTCGACCAAGCCGCGCTTCACGGTCTGCTGCAAAAGCTTCGGGACTTGGCACTACCGCTCTTGGCAATCACCCAAACCGGAACCACGCAACCCAGCCAGCCGGCGTCGAACACTCGCATCTTCATCCCCAAGAAGGACCACACCATGAAAACCACAACCCATACCCCAACAACTGAGCGTGTCCGGGTGGACCCGCTGCGGAAGACCGCGATGGTCGCAGGCATCCTGTACCTGGTCACCTTCGTCAGCTCGATCCCGGCGCTGTTCCTGATTTCCCCCGTCCTGAGCGATCCGCACTACATCACGGGCCCCGGCGCCGACTCGACCGTCATCTTCGGCTGCCTCCTCGATCTCGTCAACGCGGTTTCCGCCGTGGGCACCGCCGTGGCACTGTTTCCTGTCGTCAAACGGCAGAACGAGGGCATCGCGCTCGGCTTCGTCACTGCGCGGATGTTTGAAGCCGCGGTCATCGTGATCGGCGTCGTCAGTCTCCTGGCTGTGGTCACTTTGCGCCAGAAGGGCGGAGCGGATCCGGCCTTGGTTCCCGTGGGCCAGGCGCTCGTGGCGGTCCGCGACTGGACGTTCATTCTCGGGCCGAGCTTGGTTCCGGGGGTGAGCGGGCTGCTGCTGGGGTACCTGATGTACCGTTCGGGGCTCGTGCCGCGTGTGATTCCTCTTCTTGGACTGATCGGCGGCCCGCTGCTGCTTTCGTCGACGATCTCAACGATGTTCGGTCTCAACCAGGGGATCTCGGTTTGGTCGGGGCTCGCAACCTTGCCGATCTTCGTTTGGGAGTTGTCGCTGGGCGTGTGGATGGCGGTCAAGGGTTTCCGGCCGTCGCCCATCACCACCGGGCAAGTACGCACCGCCTGAGGGCAATGAAGGTTATGAGGGCTTGGGGCGGGCGCGTACGTGCATCCGCTCGCCCGGCTGTCCAAACAGGCTGATGAATTCGACGGGTTTTCCGTCGGTGCTGGCGAACCAGTGCGGTGTGTGGGTGTCGAATTCCGCGGCTTCGCCGGGGCGGAGTTCAAAGTCCTTGTCGCCCGGCACCAGGCGCAGCCGTCCGTTGAGGATGTAGAGCCATTCGTAGCCTTCGTGAACTCGAGGATCGGGCTCGGGTCCACGGGCATCACCGGTGAGCACCATCTTGAAGGCCTGCAAACCACCCGGCCGCCGCGTGACAGGAACAGCCGTCATGCCGCCATGCGTGATGGGCCGCAGGTGAATTCTTGGATCCCCGGTGGGCCGTTGAAGGACAGTTCGGCCCCTTCTCGGCCGCCTCGGAATCAGCCGTTTCTACAAACCTGCTGGGTCATGTCGGTCACCGTCGTCGTGCCAGCGGTGTCAGTTCGTGGGCTCCGTAACTGTTGTCATCGGGGTTGACGGTAACGCCTGGTGCGACGAGCTGGTCGGTGCGGTCCAGGACGTCGACGGGACGGTATTCCATGGTGGGTCTTCTCTCTGTCTTAGGTCTTGGGGTCTTAGGCTTCGGGAATGACCATGGCGAAGCGCTCCGGCCGGGCTTCGTCCGGGTCAGGACCGTTGCGGTTGCCGGTGTCGAGAGCGTCGATGGCGGCGAGCTCGGCGGCACTGAGTTCGAAGTCGAAGACGTCGAAGTTTTCGGCGATGCGTGCCGGGTTGGTCGATTTCGGGATGGCTGAACGGCCTTGGTGCAGGTGCCACCGGAGCATGACCTGGGCCGGACTCTTGCCGTAGGCCCGTGCGATGGCGGCGATTGCCGGGTCTTCCATGACGTTCCGCCGCTCCTGGCCCCAGCCGGGGTAGAAGGTGATCCCGCCGATGGGCGACCAGGCCTGGGTGAGGATCCCGTGTTCGGCGTCGGCGGCCTGGACGCCGGGCTGGGTGAAGTAGGGGTGCAGTTCGATCTGGTTCACGGCCGGGACGATGTCGGTCGAGTCGAGCAGTTGCTCCAGGTGGTGCGGCATGAAGTTGCTGACGCCGATCGCCCGCACCCGCCCGTCGGCGAGCAGGGTCTCCAGCGCTTTGTATGCGGCAATCGTTTTTTCGAAGCGGTCGGGGGCGGGCTGGTGCAGGATGAGCAGGTCAAGGTAGTCGACGCCGAGCTTGCCTGTCGCTTTGTCCCAGGCGTGCAGCGTCTGGTCGTAGCCATAGTCGCTGACCCAGACCTTGGTCTCGATGAACACTTCGGAGCGGTCCAGGCTCGAGCGGCGGATGCCGTCGCCGACTTCCCGCTCGTTGCCGTACGCGGCGGCGGTGTCGATGTGCCGGTAGCCGGCGGCAAGCGCGGCCTCAACGGCCGCCGTCGTCTGCTCGGGGGCGCTTTGGAAGACGCCGAGCCCGATGGCGGGCATTGTGACGCCGTTGTTGAGTGTTAGTTCCATGTCCATGCCTTTCACGGTATGCAGATGTGCTGGGTTGTGGGAGTGCATGTCAGTACCCCCTTTGAAGCGGGGGTCGGGAGGTTCAGCGGGCGGCTTCGAGCTGCGGGGCAGGGCCGGGCTCCCGGGGGGTCCTGGTGCGGCGGGCCGCGAGGTCGGCGGGCAGGATGAAGGCTGCTGTGGCGGTCAGGGCCAGGAGCAGGAGGATGCTGCCCGTCGTGAGGGCGGCGCTGACCTGGGCCGCCAGGTGCGCGACGGCGGAACCCGTGATCGGGACGGTGGCTGCGGCGGCGACCGCGATGCCGAGCCCGAGGCAGGTGCCGACCTGGTGGAAGGTGTTCACCAGGCCCGATGCCGCGCCGGCGTCGGACGCGGGGGCTCCTGTGATGCCGAAGGAGGTCAGGGGCGCAAACGCGAGGCCCTGGCCGGCTCCGATGAGGATCATCGGCAGGGCCACCCCGGTGAGATAGCTGGAGTCGATACCGGCGCGGCTGAGCCAGAACATCCCGGCGAGGGTGAGCAGTATCCCGGCGAGGAGCGGGAGCGAGCCCGGCATCTTGCCAACGAGCCTGGGGATGCTCATCGCGACGGCGAAGTTCACGGCCGTCATGGGCAGGAACCCGAGACCGGCCTGCAACGGGTCGAAGCCGAGTACTTCCTGCATGAATTGGGTGGTAAAGAAGAAGAACGCGATCATCGCCCCCAGGTAGAGGAAGCGGGCGAGGTAGGCGCCGGTGCGGCGGCGGCTCCGGAACAGGCGCAGCGGCATGATCGGCTGGGCCGCCGTGCGTTCGATCAGCACGAACACGAGCAGGAGCACGACGCCGGCGCTGACGGCTGTGACCGTGACCGGCGAGTTCCAGCCGGCGTCGGCGGTATTGATGATGCCGAACACGAGAGCTCCGACACCGAAGGTGGCGCTGAGCGCGCCGAATGCGTCGAAGCGGCCGCGGGTCCGGCCTGATTCCGGGATGAACCGAGGAGCGAGTGCGATCATCGCGGCGCCGATGGGCACGTTGACGAAGAACCCTGCCCGCCAGGAGATCCAGTGGGCCAGGGCGCCGCCGACGACCAGCCCCAGGCTGGCGCCGATCCCTGCGGTGGCGCCGTAGAGAGCCACGGCCCGGGTGCGCTCTCGGCCCTCCGGGAAGCTCGCGGTGAGCAGGGAGAGCGAGGCGGGCGCGACGATCGCAGCCCCGATACCCTGCACGGCGCGGCCGGCGATCGCCCACCAGCCCTCCGGTGCGACGCCGATCAGCAGCGAGGCGATCGAGAACACCACAAGCCCGAACACGAAAACCCGCCGGCGGCCGAGGAGGTCTCCTGCCCGGGCTCCGAGGAGCAGCAGGCCGCCGAAGACCAGCGTGTACGCATCCTGGACCCAGGAGAGCTCGCCGGTACTCAGCCGCAGATCCGCCTGCAGGCTCGGCAAGGCAGTGAAGATGACCGAGTTGTCCAGCAGGATCATGAAGTAGCTGAGGAGGATGATCGTCAGGATCGCTCCGGGGTGGGAGGCTGTTGCCGGTGCAGGTTTCATGCTTTCCATGCAACCGTGATTCTGTGCGGGCCGGGAGTCACGGCCGTTCCGGGTAACGCCAGTGCCTCCCTCGTCCCGTCGACCGCGCGTAGCGTGGATGCCATGACACACAGCGACGACGTGCGGAAGTTCCTGACCTCCCGCCGCGCAAGGATCACCCCCGATGAGGCCGGGCTGCCGGTCTACGGCGGCAACCGGCGGGTTTCCGGGCTGCGCCGCGAGGAAGTCGCGATGCTCGCGGGGATGAGCATCGACTACTACATACGCCTTGAGCGCGGAAACCTCTCCGGCGCCTCGGATAGTGTCCTCGAAGCCCTCGGCCGTGCATTGAAGCTCGACGACGCCGAAACGGCCCACCTTTTCGACTTGGCCCGCGCAGCCTCCGCTTCGCCCCTGGTGCGGCGCAGGCACAGCCCGCAGACCGTGCGGCCGAGCGTGCAACGCGTCATCGATGCGATCACAGCCGCGCCGGCCTGGGTCCGCAACGACCGCGGGGATGTCCTCGCCGCCAACGAACTGGGCCGTGCACTCTATCTGGACATGATGGCAGAGGTGGCCACCCCGCCGAACAGCGCGCGTTTCACCTTCCTCAACCCGAAAGCGCGGGAGTTCTTTGCCGACTGGGAACGCGCAGCGGATGACATCGTCGCCGTCCTGCGCTCCACAGCCGGAAAAAACCCGTATGACAAGGACCTCACGGACCTGATCGGTGAACTCTCCACCCGCAGCGAGGAGTTCCGCACCCGGTGGGCCCGTCACGACGTGAAGTACCACCGGGCCGGCCGCAAGCGCCTCCACCACCCGATCGTCGGCGACCTGGACCTGAGCTTCGAAGCGCTGGAGCTCCCCGCCGACCCGGGGCTGCGCATCAACGTCTACACGGCGGACCCCGGGACCCCGTCCGAGGATGCCCTGAAAGTCCTCGCCAGCTGGGCCGCCACCCAACCCGAAACCACACACGCAGCGGTCAAAGAGAAAAAATGACGACTGTCCGACCACGTTATCGACCTAAGCAGCTGTGAATGATACCGTCGTCGCTGGCTAGACATTTGGGATTTCAGCACGCCATCGCATGGGGATCCATATCCCCACCACGTGCATTCCGTAATTCGTCTCAGGGGGGACAAATGAAGAAGTCTATTGCAGCGCTTGCACTTGCAGGAACAATCGCACTGACTGGCACCGCTCCGGCCGTGGCAGCCACCACCTACCCGGCGCCGGGCAATGAGTACGGAACCGTTTCCGACGGCACCATAGCTCGCGGCGAATCCACCACATTCTCCGGCAGCGGCTATATAGCCGGCGAAACCGTCAACATCACGTTCCAGCGGACCGGCGGCAAGAAGGCTTCGGACGGCGGGCGGCCCGCTCCGTCCAACTTCAGTGTCATCGCTGACGGTACCGGCGCTTTCTCCACCACCATTACCTTCACAGACGGTGGCAACTACATGATCGGCGCTGTCGGCGCCACGTCCGGCAACAAGCGCTGGGCAGCCGTGGTTGTGAATTCCGGCAATGGCGGAGGCAACAACGACGGCGGTGGCAACCACGGCGGAGGCAACGGCAAGGGCAATTCCGGTCTCGCGGCTGTTTCCAGCGTTACCGCCGCTGGCACCGGAACCGGCGAGGCCAGCACCGTTGCCGAGTCCAACCTGGTCATGTGGTCGCTGGTCGGCGCAGGCGCTTTGGCCGCCAGCGCAGCATCCACAGCGGTGATTCGCCGCGTCAAGAAAGCAGCAGCCAAGGCTTAGGCTCCAGGCAATACGTCGTCGCAGGGGGCGGGTGCTTCTCCGTACACCGGAAAGCACTTGCCCTTTGCGGGTTCGTGGATGTAAGGATCGGTTATGCCCCAGCGCCTGATGCTCTTAGATACGGCCTCGCTGTACTTTCGCGCCTTCTTCGGCGTGCCCGATTCGATCCGCCGCGCCGACGGCACTCCGGTGAACGCCGTTCGCGGCCTGCTGGACATGATCGCGCGGCTCACCTCCGACTATGGGGCGACGCACTTGGTGGCGTGCTGGGATGACGACTGGCGTCCGCAGTGGCGGGTGGACCTCATCCCGACGTACAAGTCGCATCGGGTCGCCGAGGCGCTAGTGGGTGCTCCCGACGTCGAAGTGGTGCCGGACGCGCTGCAGGCGCAGGTTCCCATGATCCGGCAGGTGCTCCGCCTCGCGGGCATCGCCGTCGTCGGGGCTGCCTCGCATGAAGCCGACGACGTCATCGGCAGCTACGCCAGCCAGGCGAAGCTTCCTGTCGACGTCGTGACGGGCGACCGCGATTTGTTCCAGGTGGTCGACGACGCCCGCCATGTCCGGGTCATCTACACGGCGAAAGGCATGAAGAACCTCGAGATCGTGACCGATGCCGTCGTCGTCGGCAAGTATCGTGTGCTGCCCGAACAGTACGCCGACTACGCGACGCTTCGCGGCGACGCGTCCGACGGGCTGCCGGGCGTCGCAGGGATAGGCGAAAAGACCGCGGCGTCGTTGCTCGCGACGTACGGCACCCTCGACGCGTTGCTCGCGGCCGCGATCGATCCAGGCAGCGGGCTGTCCGTGCCCGTAAGGTCGAAACTCGCCGCCTCCGCCGACTACCTGGCGGTTGCTCCCGTTGTTGTGAACGTCGCGCGCGGCCTCGCACTGCCCACTCTCGAAGAGGCCGGAGCGCGGTTGCGCCCCGTCGTCGGGGACCCGCGCCTTGAGCTCGAGCGTCTCGCTACCGACTGGAACCTCGGCGGCTCGGTGAAACGATTGCTCGACGCTCTCGAACTCCGTCAGTGAGGGGACATAAGCCCTGCGACATGATCGGCGCTGCTGACAAGTCAGCTGGCTGGTGAAACTGGGCTGGTGCCTGCTGTGGCTCGCAACTTGAGCGTGAGCGCGCCGAGGGCGAGCATTTCGAGTCCGGTCCATGCGAGCGTCCCGCCCCAAATTTCAGGTGAGAAGCTAAGTGCCCCGTCGTGGAGCGCCACACCGGCGAAGTACGGGGCCCAGAAAACGACGGGGGAGAGGCCTATCGCGGTCATGAGCCTTGCGTGACGGTCCGGCTTGGGTCGCACCACCGCCCAAAGCACTCCGACGAGGACGGCACCGAAAAGGGCCACCGACAAGAGCCAGGCGTCCCGCAACGCGACCATGATCTGCAGGGATACGGAGGGGAGCAGTGCCATGGCCGCGGGCACCGCGGCGTGCAGGCGCCAGCGCAGCGACAGCAAGAGGACGGGCACGAAGAGCACCGCCGTCGAGACGAAGAACGACGCCAAAGAGACCATGATGCTTGACGACGTCGGAATCGTCACCGCGGGCTGCGCCCCGCCACCGCCGGTGTATGTCTGGATGAGTCCATGGCGCGCGAAAACCGCGAACTCCTGCAGGATGAACGCCGCAACCATACCGGAGAGCATGGCGCTCACGATGGCGGGCATCAGCTGCGGCCATGACCGCTGGGGTGAGTGCCATGCTGAGGAGAAGGGCGCGCTGAGGATGAGGAAGCCGCCGGTCGCGAGCCCCAGATGGGACGGGCTGAATAGCGCTTTGAGGCCCTGTTCAATGCCGAATACCGAATGCCAGGCGAAGTCGGCCGCCCCGGAGACGAGGAAGAGGAGGACCCCGGCCGCCGCGGTCCCGTAGCCGGCGGGGATCGCTTCCGTCCACCGCGCGCCGGGGGCGTGCCGGCGCCAGGTCAGGGCGGCGATCCAGGCGGCGCAGGCAGCGAAGCCCGAGTAGAGGATCGCGTGCCACGGAGTGAAGAACGTCTCGAGGTCACGGAGGTTGTTGTGAGCCCAGCCGTCAACATAGGTTCCGGTGAGGAGCCAAACGCCGGCCGCGAGGGTGACGATGTCTTCAACGGCAGTCGTAGGGCGGTGAGCTGATACCGGCGGAATCGCAAAGGCATGAGCTGCTGTGGCGTCCATAGCTCCACAGTAGGTCTCGCCGCCTTCCGCGGCGAGAGGCAATCCCCTTTGGCTGCGACCCCTGGCCGCTGCGCCGTTTGCGGTGCCCGTTGACCAGGCTTTCTGATCGTTTTCGCCGCCCTCATCGCCTGGACCGTCTGGGACCGGAAACGACGGCAAGCGTCGTGGTCTTCCTGGGGGCTCGGCGTCAGGGGTTCATCCGGTCCGCGTGTGCGGCGGTTATCGCCGGTTTTGGTCCGCGAGGGGACAGGTGAACGGGTCCGCTGCCGTGAGTCCAACCTTGTTGAGGTAGCGGATCACTATTGCGTACGAGCGCAGCAGCCCCGTTTCGGTGTGGGCGATCCCCTCGGCGTCACAGTGGGCCTTGACCCGTTGGCGGACTTCTCTCAGGTGCGGACGGGGCATATCCGGGAGCAAGTGGTGTTCTATCTGGTGGTTAAGGCCGGGCGATCTGCACGGCGATGAATGCGACGGCGATGGCGGGGGAGAGGACGAGGAAAAGCAGGCCGACGTAGGCACCGGAGCGCAGAACCAGCATGGCCATTTCAAGCCACCGGTACTTCACCGGCGCACGCCGGAGCAAATACTTCAACGAGTCAATATGCAGCGTCCATCCGAGGAACAAGAGCAGAGGGAAGAGCAGGTAGCCTTGGTGCGTGAAGACGACGCCGGAGGCGCCTGCCACCGCCAGCTGAAGCCAGGAGTCTCCTAAGAGGAAGAAAACCACCCAGATCCCGGTCCCCATCACGACCAGGATCGTCAACAGGACGAGGTAGTAGCGTTGGCACCGCCGGAGCATCCCGGCGTCCCGAACGGTTTTCAGGAGGCCCGCATAGCTGCTCGTGACCTTGTTGATCCGGCTCCCGGGCGGAGCAGGTCGGGGCGGCATCGTGAACGCGGGCACGGACGGTGAAGGCTGGTTGGTCAAGGGCAAATGGTTGCCCCCTCGGATGCGCTGATAGCGCGCTGCCGGGGTCCGGGGCAACACCACCGGCCTAGGCGCGATTGGCCCCACCCGTCCAGAGGAAGGGATAGCGGGCGGGAACATTTCAGCCGGTCATCGCCAAAGCAATTGGATCGCCAGGGTCTTCCGGGCACCGCAGCCATGGGACGTCAGGCGGTGACAGTAAATGTTTCCACTGAGCGTTGGGTGGTCCGGCCGGAGCTGAGCCGGTATTCGGCACGGACTTCGACCTCAACCGCCGCGGGAACCACGTCCCCGAACTCACCGGACGCACTTCGTTCACGTGCATACGCCACGGCCAGGTCTCTGGTGCTGAATTCCGGAGATGAAACGAACGGCCCGGCATTGATGATGTAGAACACCCGCTGAACCCGGGCACCGGCAAGCTCGTGGGAGGGATCATGGGCCTGATCCAACGGCTGGTCTTCTGCCACCCTTATCCTCAATTCATCCGGAATCCACTTTACCTCTGCGTCCGGGCCTGATGGTGGCGAGCAGTGGAAACAAAGGTACTCTCGGGCCTGAGCTGGGAGCGGTCCCGACGGGAGAGGCGCGGCGTCAAGCGATTGGCCCGCCCGCGTGCTTGAAGCAACGCGGATGAGGACTCACCTGATCGTGCGCCGGGACTCAGGCTGAATTCGACTTGTGCTGTGTTCTTCGTATTTTGCGGGCGTCTGACCGGAGCTGAATGATCCTTGCTGCACCAGCTGCGGCTACCAGAACGCCTCCGGCGACTGCGGCAATGAACAACGCCATGCCCAAGGAGACCGTGCCCGCTAGCCCGAGGAAAAAGACGTTGACCGGCTGCTGGTTCTGCAGGATGAAGATGATCAGCAATATCAGCGCGAGCAAGGCAACGACGACTGCGGCCCAAACAACTCCGGCACGGGTGGTTCTAGGCTTTGGGGCAGCGTAAGCGCCCAGCGGTGCGCCGGTTGGCAGGGAGGTGGTTGCAGAGGGCGGGGAACCGTCGGGCTGCGGATCGGGTATTTCGGGTGTCGCCTGGTTCGAGGTCATGATGGTCATCCCTTTGTCGATTTGTTGCTCGGGTCCTGCTTATCAAGCATCGCCTGGCCGGATCCAAGAGACCTTGCATGCGATTGAATCCGTGCCCGGTCCTGGGGAGTCGGTGCCCGGTCCGGGTAGCCCGCGTCCCGGTTGTGCTGCTTGGCTGCGCCGATTTCCCCGCAGGTTAGGCCGGGAGTTTCGGGCGCAATAGAATATAATAAGCATACTTACTGAAATGGGTGCGTGACGTCGTTCCGTCTGGCCCATCCAAGGAATTCCTGACCTTTCCTGGCGTGCAGTCAGGATTATCTGAACGGTGCTGAAAGGAAGAGGCTTCGAAGCGGGCCATGCGGGAGGGATCACTGGCCACGACCTGGATCCGGAATCTTACGTCCGGCGGCATCAATAGCAGGCTCTACGAGCGGGGGCCCTTCGGTCGGCGACGCCCTCGCCACCGTGGGATAGAGACAGCGCCACCCGGGAAACCCATAGTCGCAAGCAGAACCGATGGTGCCTGAAAGTATCCGGGCAATGACACCCGAGCGCAAAGCCCGTAACCATAACAGCCGCCGGGCGGGTGCCAGGCCGAAAATGACGGTCCGGACCGTCTCCTTGGTCTCGCTGATGTCGCATGCATATTCCCTGGCCGGCACTCCGTCCAGATCCGTGAAGCCGGTTTTCGTACTGCTGCACGGCATCGGAATGTCCCGCTGCTACCACCGCAGGCTTCAGACGGTCCTGGCCGGACAGGGAGACACTCACTCCATCGATCTACCCGGCTTCGGAGGGACCCCCAAACCCGACCGGCAGATTTCCGTGGCCGAGTACGTCGAAATCATAGCCGGGACGCCAAGCGATAGGCGCCGGTCCCGTCGTCGTGGTCGGCATTCGATGGGGAAGCAATTCGCCACAGAACCGGCCGTCCGGCGCCCTGAGCTCGTCTCCCATGTTGTGCTCATCGGTCCGGTGGTGGATTCGGAGCGCCGGACCCTGTTCCGGCAGTCCCTCGCATTGGGACTTGATTCCCTGCTGGAAAGCCCCTCGGGCAATGCCATCATGTTCACCGATTACGCCCGCTCCGGAGGGACGCTTCCTTGAGATACGAGGCAAACCGCAGGTCGTCCAGCAGGGCGCGCCCGTGCGGATCGCGGCTGGAATACTCGCACTCTCCCGCGTTTGAATCTACACGCAGCCAGACGTCAGCGCTGGCCCTTGAAAACGCTTTTTGGGCCGCTGCATCTCGCCGTGCTTCGCCCCGAGCGCGATGACCCACGCGGCGAATGCCAGAATGGCGAACTGCAGCAACTCAAAGCGACAAAGTGGGCTTTGGGGTGCCAGCAGGCGTTGTGCCTGGATTGACGGAATCGGTGAAGCCCAGGCTTCGGTAAGGAGCAGCAGCATATACGCCGAGAACCCTGACCTCATCGGTGAAGAATTCCAGCTCCTCGAGCGCAAGGCGCACAGGGGTGTCGGATGGGTGCCCTTCAACATCCGCCATGAACGTGGTCGCAGCAAACTCGTTACCCACCATGTAGCTTTCCAGGCGCGTCATATTCACACCGTTCGTTGCAAAACCACCCAGAGCTTTGTATAGGGCCGAGGGGACGTTCCGAACCCGGAATACGAAGCTGGTAATCACAGGCCCGGGCAACTCGTCCCGGGTGTGCTGCTGCCGCTCCCTGGACAGGGCGACAAACCGGGTCGTGTTGGTGGCGTCGTCCTCGACGTCTTCTGCCAAGACATCCAGCCCGTACATCTCGGCGGCCAGCGGAGGCGCCAGCGAGACCTTGGAAGCGTCATTCCAGTCGCGGACCTCCCGTGCGGAACCAGCCGTGTCGCCCGCGACAACTGGTTTCAGCCCGAGTGTCCGGATCAGCTTCCTGCACTGGCCGAGGGCATGAACGTGGCTGTGCACTTCTTGCGCCTGCTCGAGGGTGCTTCCGGGTATGCCCAGCAAGTGGAATCGGATCCTGAGAAAATGCTCGCCCACAATCTGCAATCCGGATTCAGGCAGGAGGACATGGATATCCGCAACCCGCCCTGCGATGGAGTTTTCAATCGGAATCATGGCGAGATCCGCATCGCCGGATTTCACTAGTTCGAAAGCATCTTCGAAGCTGGGGCACGGCACTGGCTCCATGTCGGGGAACATCTGCAGGCAGGCGATGTTGGAGTTAGCGCCGGGCTCTCCTTGGTATGCAACTTTACGAACCATGGAGCAAATAGTGTCACATTTTGCCGGGTGGCAAGCACCGCACGGGGTTAAGGACGGGACAGGCCAACTTACCTCCTCGGCGGTACCGGGCTCTTGCCCGTTGAACTGGTTGCAAGGAAATGCCAGGACGGTGAAGCCGAGTCGTGTCCGAGGACGACGATCAGCGGGACACGGAGTACCGGGATTGCGTACTCGAGCGAGCCGAGAACCGCGTCGTCGATCACGTGCCCGGCTGTGCGCACCACGAAGACGTCGCCGAGGCCGACGTCGAAGATGATCTCTGCGGCGAGTCGGGAGTCCGCGCACCAAAGACGACTGCGAACGGATTTTGGGTGGTCACCAGCTCATTGCGCCGGGAGGCGTTCTGGTTCGGATGCAGCGAATCTCACACGATGAAGCGCTCGTTGCCATCAAGCAGGCGCCGGCCCGTTTCCTCAAGCGAGCCATTAGCGTTCGTTGGCGGAATCAGGTCCCTGGCTATCTCAGTCGTGGCTGCATCGGTAGCGCAGCCGGAAACCGGGTTGAAAGATCCCTGGACCGTCTTCCTTCAGGTGCGAAACGGCGGCACGATGAAGGAGAGCAGAACCCGTCCAACGATGGAAGGGAGTGAGCAGCGTGGATGAGCAGAGATCCGGTCGACGTCCGAGGTTTCCGGGGTGGGAAGTCGGGCCGGTGGCGGTCGGGCTGGGCCTGGTCGCCCACCTGGTCTCGGGCGGCGCGTCTCCCGGTGTTCCGGTGCTGATGGCGCTGACGGCTCTGGTGAGTATGTGCGCTTCGCTGCTCGCCCGGATAAACCTACCGAATTGGTTATTGCTCGTTCTCTGCGGCGTGGCCCAGCAGGTTCTGCATCTGGCCTTTGAACGGCTTTCCGGGACCTTTTCGGTTGTCGCGCCTGCCCAACATCAGCATGCAGCGACGGGATTGCAGCCTGGGCAGCTGACCGCGATTCCATCGCTTGCGTCCGGGCACTCACCGGATTTGATGCTGGACACCCACGTTGCCGCAGCCTTGCTGACAGCGCTCCTCGTCGCCCGGGTGGACATATCGCCTACGCGGGCGTTGACTCTGCTCCATCGGAGGACTCCGGGAGGTCGACCCAAAGCCGATCCGGGCACCCCATAGCAATTCCCCACCAACCGTCGTCCTCAGGACTTGGCGGTCGCAAGCTTCGACCGGACCCGCACGAGGGGTGCGTTCGGATCCTGCGGTTGGGGGATAGCGATGAGAGCGAACTGGTCGATAACACCGGGGCGGAAGACAGGCACTCGGTCGAGCCGCCGAACTGGAAGTACCCCAGCTCGTCGCCCTTGTTCACATGGTGGCCCGGGACTATCTCGGGATCGATGACGCAGGACGAGACCTCGACCATGCCCACGGGGATCACCGCCATGAGGCCGATGACGGGGTCGTCGGCCTGGATCAGGATGATCGCGCGGGCCGCGACATGGGTCAGATATGACTGCGAGAGGGTCGGCTCGACGGCGTTAGCCACCTAGGAGTCTGCCTCGGAGAAGTACGTGCCGTCCTTGAGGTACGCCCGCACGATCGTTCCGGCGACGGGAGCGTGCCATCGGTGATAGTTGAGCGCGCTCAGGAACGCCTGGTACACAGTTCCGCCGACAAAGTGTTCCACCGCCTCGTCCCGGGCGAGCGGGTCCTCGAGGCAGTGGGGCTGGTTCTTGACCCAGAACCGGCTCTGGCGTTGAACGTCGGAGCTTATCTTGTATGGGGTCGACTCGCAGGCACTGACGATGACTTTGTCGTCCTCGGGTGCGGCGACGGGTCTGGAGGTGGATGTGAGCCGGCGGGTGAAGAAATCGTTCCACGAGGTGAAGCCCCAGTGCTCGGCGAGGGCATCGTGTTGATAGTCGTCCATCCCGACGACCTGCCGCGCCTTCTGCGACATCCACCCCGACGGCGAGCCGTTGAGCACATACAGGGAGTCCTCGCTGCTCAGGAACACGCACCAAGCGTTCAGTATCTTGCGAACATGGCAACGACCCGGGGATCGCGGTGGGCCGCGAACCCGGCTTCGGTTCCCATGGTCCAATCTAGGATCGCTGTCAACGGCGTGGTGACCATGCCGCCTTCGCTGAACTCCGGGGCAGTCGTCAGGACCTCGTTGATCAGCCGGAGCATCTGGTCAACGCTCGTGAGGTGCCGTTTGCGGTAAGGCTTCGACTTCGGAACCTGCTCGATCATCTCGGTCATATAGAGGCGGACAACAGGATCGCTGGCGATCAGTTCCTTGAACTCCACGATCACGGGATGCAGAGGAGCATCCCCGCCCCGCGCCTCCACCCGTTCCCGGTAACCGGCAATCCATTCCTCAAGGTCGTCTTGTCGCTCGGGCAGCCAGCCACCCAGTCGTCGGACACGGTCGGATGAAGCATTGATTCGCATAGCGCCGAGCCTACGCGCCTCCTCACCGGGACGGGACCCAGGCGGTTCCGGCGGTAAAGGTGGCAGAATTGTCGCCACGGAGACTATGGACGAGGCGCCGTTGCCGACTGGCCGCGACGCCGGAAGGACCCGCGATGGACCAGTTTGGAGGCCAGATGGCTCACCCTGGATGGCCCCGGCTTCGGGTTGATGATTGGACCCCGACCCGGGAGACCGTGCACATGTGGACCCAGATCATCGGAAAAATCCGCATGGCGCACACCCCGATGCTGAACCACTGGTGGCAGGTGACGCTGTACGTCACGCCGCGCGGGCTGACGACATCAATGATCCCGTATGCCCGCGGTGCCTACGACATCGAATTCGATTTCCTTGCACACCGGCTGCACATACGCTCCAGCAACGGAACTTCAGCGTTCGTCGTTCTCGGAGCCAAGTCGGTGGCCGAATTCCATTCCGAGGTATTCGAAGCCTTGGGCAGGCTCGGTATCGAGGCGTCGATCCGCGGCGTTCCGAACGAGGTGGACCCGGCCATACCCTTTGTCGAGGACCATCAGCACGCCTCCTACGACCCGGAGCCTATCGGGCTGTTTTGGCGGCAATTGGTCCAGTCGGACCGGGTCCTGAACGAATTCAGGTCCCGTTTCAGGGGAAAGGCGAGTCCCGTGCACTTCTTCTGGGGCAGCATGGACCTGGCGTACTCCCGCTTCTCCGGACGGGACGCGCCCACCCACCCGGGAGGAGTCCCGAACTGCGCCGACTGGGTGATGGTGGAGGGTTACTCCCACGAGCTCAGCAGCTGCGGGTTTTGGCCCGGGGGAGGGGACGAAGGAGCCTTCTATGCCTACTCCTATCCCGAGCCCGCCGGCTACGCCGAATATGTGAACGACGTAGACGGGGCCGCCTACAACAAAGACGGCAGGCTCTACGTCCTCCCGTATGAAAACGTCCGCACGGCGTCGGACCCCGACAAGATGCTCCTGCGGTTCCTGCAATCCACCTATGTGGCGGCCGCGGAGACGGGACAATGGGACCGCGCAGCGCTGGAGGCGGATCCAGCCCGTTGGCGGCGCGGACGATGAGGCCAACATTCCTTCGGCGTGAAATAGCCGGGGCGTAAAGTAGTGGGTGCTCTAAAGGCACTCCAATACGAGGGAAAGCCACAATGAATGCAAATCAAGGAATCGACGTTTCGATTCCACCCAGCGGACCGGGCTGCGTTGAATGCGAGGCCAACGGAGGCTGGTGGCTGCATCTGCGGCGGTGCGCCGAGTGCGGGCACATCGGCTGTTGCGACAACTCGCCGGGGCAACACGCCACAGCCCACGCGCAGTCCAGCGGCCACCCGGTCATCCGCAGCTACGAACCCGGCGAGGACTGGTTCTTCAACTATCCCGACTCAGCATTTTTCGCCGGTCCGGAACTCGAACCCCCGGCGCATCACCCGCTCGACCAAACTGTTCCGGGCCCAGCCTCACGTGTCCCGGCTGACTGGCAGCAGCGACTGCACTGACAGGTGCGCAAGGCCGCCGCGCACGCTGGCGATCAGCCGTCGGCATCCCAGCGTGCCAAACGGGGCCCTGTGGGCTCAGGCCGAAAGCTGCTCGACCAGTTCCTCGGTCGTGACGATAGCGTGGGCAAAGGTGGGCCCGTTGATCGCGTGTGCGGAGTGCATCGCTTCCGGGCTGAACGCAGAGGTGGCGTCTGCGACCAAGGTGACGTGGTAACCGAGTTCCATGCCGAAGCGACCGGTCGCTTCGAGGCAGGTGTTCGCGACCAGACCGATCAGGACGATGTGTTGTTTGAGCTGCAGGTCGAGGTCCGTGTTGGCGAAGCCGTTCGATCCCCAGTGCTCGTGGATGACGATTTCGCCCGGCAGGCGCCTGAAGTCGTCGTGGAATGTTCCGCCCCAGCAGTCTTTTGCGAAGACCTGGGCCTTGGCCGATCCGAGCTGGTAGGGCGTTGGGTTGTGGAAGGAGACGTAGTCTCCGGGCCCCAGCGGTGATGGGGTACGAAGATGCCTCTGTAGTCCCGAGCTCGTGCGGTCGAAGCCACCGCGTGCAGGTGATCGAGCAGCCGCACCTCTTCGGCGATCGCGGAGCTGTTCTAGGACGCGTCGGTGATATCGGCCAGGAACCAGTCCGGGGATCCCGGACTCCGCTGCAGATGGAATGTGAGCAATGCGGAGTTTGAGCTGAGGCGAGCGTGTAGCCGCCAGTTTTCAACGGATGGGAGGTCTCCGCCGTCGATGGCGGCCGAGCCGCTGCCATCCCACCAGCTCCTGCGCCCGAACCAGTGCGCGGTGGCGGCGTCGGGATCAACGGCCCAGATATTTCCGCCATATCGGACGGCCAAGGGGGCGCCGTCGGGGCTGAAGCGGACAGCGATGTCTTCTAGCCTGTGCGGGGCTTCGGCAGTGAATGTCATTCGTGGTTTCTTTTCCGGGTTGTGCGGCGCGCCGTTGTCATGCGTCCTTCGCGAGGGTTAGCTCGGTTTTGTCCACACTCTTTTAATCGTTTGTGTCCACGGAAAAGGTACGCGCTCGTCAAAAAGTCTCCGCGCCGAATCTCGCAGTTTCCCCCTTGATCGCCGGCCCGCGAATCCCCGCTACGCGTACTTCAGGCTCAGCAGTAGTGCCTTGAGCTGCTTGTATTGATCGGTAGCCATCCAGGCCCTGGCTGCGGCTGGGGATGTGAACGCCGGGGTGCCGAAGAGAACGCGGGCGACCATCATTCCGTTCGGCATGATGGTCTGGTTCGTGCCGGAACTGTGCACGGACGGATCGAACTCGGGGGCGTTGCGGACGTCCATAAGGTAGATATAGGTGCCGTCGATGGCCTGATCGACGGCGAAACCGAACTCCCGGTACCTGCCCGCCAGAATGGGCAGCGCAGGAATGGGGGCGCTATCAAGGACGGTTCGTGTCACTGGGCCTGCGGCGCCGTCGCCGTACATGCCACTGCTGATGCTGGCCACCTCCGAACCGGAGGCGTCTGAGACGATTGCCTCCACGGAACCAGCTTTGTGCGCCTCATCCAGGTAGGGTCCCTGCTTTGTCCTGACACTCCACCCTCCCGGGTAGGTGAAGGAGATCTGCCCGTCGGGAAACGTGAAGGTCTTTGGGCCGGAGGGCGTCGGCGCCGCCGGGACTTGAGCAGCCGCAGTTGGTGCAGTAGCCGGCGCATCCGTGGACTCGCTTGGAGCTGGTACCGCGGGGGATCCAGTTTTGGTCGCGGTCGGCGTCGCCGATCCCGAGGGTGATGCAGTCGCGGCCGAGGTCGAAGACGTCGGCGCTGTTGTCCCCGTGCCGGGAGAGCAGGACGATAGGGCCAGCGACAGCGTCAGCAAGGCCACCGCGCTGAGGGTGAGAGGTGTGGAACGGCTTGAAAGCATTGAAGACCCCCAAATAGATTTCGCAGACAGCAGGCTCGATGCCGGCCGTCATGACTATAATTTCCGGCTTAGGTCTTTCGGTTACAACACGATTGGCCGTGGGCGGAAGAGCTTTCCCGCGAGGCAAGGGCAGGGCAGATAATGGTGCTGAGCAAACCTTGCCGGGGCCGGACCCAGGAGACGATGAAGTGGTTGCGGACATCATTGCCCAGGTGGTGGCAGAGTTGGTCCAGGGATGGTTCGATTGGCGGCCGACGCCTCGCCAGCGTGTCTTAAGGGCCCTGGATCTTTCAAGGGAGCCCGTCCTGTCCCCGAAGCAGAGAGAATTCGGGCGGAAGTGGCTCAGCTACGGCTTGGAACATCTTGTGGATCTCGGGCTTGAATCGCACGCCAATGAAATTCAGCAGGCGCTGAAGCGCGTTGCATCCTTTCCTTGGGAAACCAAAGAGTAAGACCGTCTAGAACACGGGCCGCCAGGTTTCGACGGCGTCATCGCTGACCGCGACGATCTCGCGCCAGCGGTCGAACAGCGAGCAGGGGTGGGAGATGCCCAGGTCCACGATGTCGCCGACCTGAAGGCCTTCGGCGTCGTCGACGATGGCGTGGTGGTCGAAGAGGCGGGTCAGGGTGGCGCTTGCGCCGTCGGGCAGGAGGGCCCCGTTGCGGTACCGGGAGACGATGACCGGCAGGCCGGCGTCGTACGCCAACTCGCGCTTGCCCGCGTTCAGGACCACGCGTCCGGCTTCCGGGGCGGAGATGACCAGCGCCCTCACCACGGCCGCGGCGGTGAGGCCGGGGACCGGGGAGACGTTCTGGTAGGTGCCGTGGTCGTGCACGACGTAGCAGCCTGAACGGAGCACATTGACGGAGGCATTGTGGGGCAGGAAAGCGGCCGCGCGGTCCTGGAATGCTGAGCCGCCGTTGCTGAAGACCGGCAGCTCCATCTCGAAAGTGGGGTGCAGTTCATCGAAAATGTCGCGGGCCAGGCGGCAGTGTGAATCGATCCCGGCCAGGTTTTCATCCGTGCGGGTGTTCGGTGCCACACCCTCGTAGGCGCTGACGCCGGCCAACAGCAGGCCGGTGGCGGTACGGATCTGCTCGGCCAGGGGCCCGGCTTCGGCGCCGCTGCGGATCCCGGTGCGGCCGCCGGGGGTTCCGACATCGATCAGGACGTTCAACGGCCGGGGCGAGTCTTCGAACACCTCGGCCATGGCTCGGACGCCGGACGAGGAATCGGCCAGGCAGTAGATCTCCAGTTCGGGCGAGGCCGCCAGCCAGGTACGCAGTTGCTCGAGGTGGGCGCGGAACAGCATCTCGTTCGCGATGAGGATCCGGGTGGCGCCCCACTCGATGGCATGGGCGGCCTGGGCGGTGGTTGCCACGGTCACGCCCCAGGAGCCGGGCAACTGCCGGCGGACGATCTGGCCCGTCATGGTGGTCTTGATGTGCGGGGCCAGCACCATGCCGTGCTCCCGTGTCCAGGCTTCTTTGATGCCGATATTGCGCTCGACGGCGGCAACGTCCAGGAGCATCTGCGGCAAGGTGTGGAGCGGGAGGGCGGGGTCAATTTGCGGCATGCGGTGCGAATCTTTCAGGACTCTTCGGGAATCTGGGTACCCGGAGATCCTATCCGGGTCCAGTAATTAGCGAACCTCTGGACAGCTCGCGTCGAATGACAAGTAGTGGCCACTCGGGCGGTTACGACGCGGAGTGAGTACGCTCTTCCACGTGTCAGACCGCTCAAGCGCATCGTCGTGGGGCTGGCTGCCACGAGCTGAGTTCAGGCCATAGGAGGTCAAATCATGTCCGTCATAACTACAAGCAAGATTTCCGGTGACACGAGCGTTTTCGCCAAGTCGCTCGAGGAGCGCGCGGACGAGTACCGCCAGTGGGCGGAGCGCGGCCGGGCGGCCGGCGCTATCCACCATCAGTTCGCGGTCGGGGACGGGTTTGTCCTCGTGGTCGATGAATGGGAATCGACAGAGGCTTTCCAGAAATTCTTCGGTGATCCCGAGATCCAGGCGTTCATCGGCTCGGTCGGCGGCGATCCCAATGTGGCCCCTGAAATCACGGTGGGGGAATCCGTCGACTCTGCGGACAAGTACTAGCTGAAGATCCGAGCCGATCCGGGTATGTCGGTTCCTGTCAACGTACAGACTGTTCGTCCGCGCATGCTGGCCGCCGTCCGGCGCGAGATCGCGCCGGACGAAGTCGGCTCGGCATGGGGGCCTGCGGTGGGCAAGGTGTGGGGCTTCATTCGCAGTCAGCCGGGTCTGTGGACGGACGGCCACAACATCTTCGTCTACCACCACCCGAACCAGCCTGACGCGCCCCTTCTGTGCGACTTCGGCGTCGAAGTCACACGCACCTTTGAAACGGCGGGCGAGGTATATGCGACCGAAACCCCCGGGGGCGAGGCTGCCGTAGCGGTCCACCATGGGCCGTACCACCGCATGCACGAGGCATACAACGCGATCGAGGAGTGGATGGCGGCGAATGATAGGGAGTCCGCCGGGCACTCCTGGGAGATCTATGGAGATCCGACGCCAGATCCGGCCGACACTGAAACGACGGTCGTGCACCTTCTGAAGTCGAAAGCCGGCTAGTCCTGCACAACGGATTCAATTCGGGTCAAAAGTGAAGGAATTCGCGGTTCCGATGGCTCTCTTCCCCGTCGAAGCTCCGGGAGCTGAAACTTTCCGATCCGACGAACGGTGGTGATGTCGTGTTCTGGACACAGGTATCAAATGTGGCGCAGCTCAACGAGGTGCTGGCGGAGGGGCCAAAGAAATCGAGGTATCCGGAACATTGAAGGGGATGCCCTCGGTGACCCCGCCGCCCGGGGTGGCACTGCGCGGCGGCGAGCTCGTCTCTGGAGCCAAGGGCCTGCGGCTGACCCGCGATAATTCAGTCGGGAACGTCACCGTACGAACTCCGGCGCATGAACTCGCCATTTACAACGATCCCACGGTTGAGGACCTTGGCACGCTTCAGCTGGAGAACGTCGTTCGAGTATGAAGGCGAAGACGGCGGGTCTATTGTCGATGGTTCCCCACAGGCCGTTGCCCATCCCCGCATCAACGATGAGGCGCGGATCGACCACCTCTCTTGTTTCAGCTCCAGACACACGCCCCGCTCCCAGGGCGCTGATGAATCGATACGGCATGGAAACCAAAGTCTTTACACGTTCCTACCTGACAATGTCCCCAGGCTCCTCTTCGAATCGGTAAGCGGCGTGGCCGTAGAAACCGGTGACCCGTCCGGCGTCCCGCTTCGGCACTGTGTCCAGCAGCCGCCGCAGCTCCACCATGCTAAGGAACACTTGGCCCCCATCGGACCTTACTTCCTTTGCCCGGCTGATGATCCGGGTGATGGACGGAGAGTTCTCTTCGATGATTTGGCTGGCTTCGTGGTGCGCGGCCTGAAGCCATTCAAGAACATTGGCTAACGGCTTGCCATCCAAACGTGCGCTCCTCGTCGATAGGACGAGCGGGCCTTGGACGCTCTTGAACCAGTCACTCGTGGATCCTGTAGGGCTGCGATGGGGGTCGGCGTTCCGTTCGGCAAGCTCCCCTGCCAGCAGACAAACCGTGTCGACCCATCGTTGCTGTGCCCACAGATCCGGGGAATAGCCATCGGCCTCGAAGTCGCGGCCCAGGACCCGGCCTTCGTGTCCCCGATTTTGGTTCCTCCGATCGATCTCCAAATAGTACGAATCACTGCCGAACGCGGCGCGGGCAACAGCATGACCGGCTTCGTGACGGACCGTGTTCTCCCATGAGTCTCGCTGGAACACAGGCGGGACTGCCGCGCCGGCGGAGAGTTTCCGGGCGCGTGTCAGCATCGCTTTGGTTCCTTTCCACGGCAAACTCTCAACCGGCGGACCTTGATCAACCATCATTCGGTACAGCTCCATGGACGACATGAGGTTCATAGCTCCCCTACGACGCAAGAGACGCGCAGCGGGATGCTTTTCCAGCTCGGTTTCGTCGAGCAATGCGGCCAAGCGAAGTCGAGCCTTTGCCTTCTCTTCCCGGCGTTCCAGTCGCCATTGCCGGAACCTCTCCCCGATTCGAATGTCCGGGAAGAAGGCCAGAGCGGCCAGAGCCACCACGACAATGGCCAAAAGCTGGACGGTGACGATCCAATCGGAGGGCCCCCGCTGCCAGGAAAGGAATATGGCGCTAGGCCACCAGTGGAATCCTTGCCCGGCCCCACCGAGCAACAAAAGGCCCACCAGCAACGCCACGATTACGGCTAGGGCCCTGCGGGAGAATCGGTCATCGAGCTGATTGGAGATGAGGACTTCCGGAACGTCGTCCTTTCTAGCCCTCCGGGATGCAAATCGTTTGCTGACCAAATCCGCCAGACATAGGAGGCCGAAAACGGCCAACAAGCCCGCCATCGGGCCCGAAATGCTCTCCCACTGCTCCCACAACGACAAATGAGGTTCCTTCCCATGACCGAACGTACACACTGCCGGCGTCGATGACAGACCCAGTCAGATACTGGAGCCCGGTTGCCATATAGTTGCACGGCGTACTGAACAAAACCCGCGCGGGGTGGGTGGGACTGCCGTAAATAAGGTGCTATTCCTCTTCAGGGCGCGCCTCCACCCGGAGATCGACCCGCCGTCGGTAGAGGCTGGTGCCCGCGAACGGGGTGAGGATCTTGGCCTTCTGGTGGTGTTTGTCGCCGGCAGCGGTCGCATCGGGTCACGGTTGAGCAGTCCAACCCCCACATCAGCCGAGGAATATTGTGCGATCGCATTGTTCTACCACTCGAGGGTCGTGAGTCGAAATAAGCACGAGGGCACCTGCCTCCGCGCACTCGCTGAGGATCCCTATTACGGTGTCTGCATTATCTCTGTCCAGTGATCCGGTGGGCTCATCCGCCAAAATCAGTTTTGGCTGTTTCAGCAGAAGCCTGGCCAGGGCCGTTCGTTGCTGTTCTCCGCCGCTAAGGGTGAAAACTCTCTCGTTCCGACGACTGCCCAAGCCAACACGGTCGAGAGCGGCCAGTTTCTTGTTTGTCTTCTCCCGCCCCCGCAATTGCGAGTAAGCAAGGGCAATGTCCAAATTTTGATCGACCGTCCAAGAATCGACCAAGCCGTAGTTTTGGAAGAGGAACCCCGTTTGATGCCGGAATATCCGCCGTTTCTGTCTTTGATTGAGACGTGAGATATCTTGTCTGCCGAGGTGAAGGGTTCCTTCCGTGAGTGTGTCAAGAAGACCTATGCAGTTCAGCAGGGTTGTCTTCCCGGAGCCGCTGGGTCCGGACAGTGCGACCATTTCGCCAGGGTGGGCGACGAAGGAGAGACCGGTCCACAGTCTCCTGGTGCCGAACCTCTTTCCTATTCCGTTGGCGGTGATCGATGCCTCGGTGAGCAGCGGGGTTGCTTGTTCCAAGTTGTTGTTCTCCCTTCTGGTTTCTGTGTTCAGGAGCGTTTGACGAAGTCGCCGCGGGTTCGTTTTTCATCGGCCCGAACGGCTGCAATGATCCCCGTTGCGGATGCCGCGAGTACGAAGGTGCCGATAGCCAGTGCGGTGGCTTTTTCGGTGCGTGCTACTTCGCTAATGAGATTGGTAATAAGGAGGAGTGCGAGTGCTCCGGCCATCGTACTTATCAGGATGTAATAGCCGTGGGTCTTGATGAAGCTCCAGCCATGTACGTGTTTAAGGAAGACTGCGAGCTTGTTTCTGTCGATGTAGATTGCCGCCATGATTGCGACCGAAAGCATCAGGACAAGGGACGACACCACAATGTTCGTGGCATGCATTGTTGCCTCGGCCTTGCGGCTCTCAAGCTGTTCGAGCGCTTTCACACTGGAGGAGCTCAAAGCTACCAAGTGTTTGTCCAAGCCCGAAGCTTTTGCCGAGGCGTCAATCGCGTTCGAGTCCGTGAAGGTTACGTGCCCGCTGTTGGCGGCCACGGTCAGCAGATACCATCCGCTGAATACATCAGCGGCTCGGGTGACCACCGCAATGACCGGATCTTTCTGCGTCCAGACCTTCATCTCGCCGGAATCGCCGTAGTTGAATACTTCCTGGTTAACCTGGGTATAGGTAACGGAAACGTCCAGCGGTTGAAGCTGAGGCATGGACGTACCCAGTTCCCATCGGCGCCAGTTCAGATTTTTGTATTCGTCGACGATCCGGGAAGTCTCTTCTTTTGCACTTGAGGGTATCAGCAGGTGTATGTGGTTCTGGCGCTCGGGGAAGGCGAGGATGCGTTCGCCGGATTCATCGAGAATGGGGTTTCTTTTCAGGAACTGGTTGTTGACAATGAGGCTGTTACCGCTGTCGGGGTTGTACCGACTTAAACCCCGCGTTTCTGTTTGGCTTGGATTTTGTCGAGGGTGGATGCTTAGGACGGCCGTTCCCTGTGCATTGAGGTTCTCGTATGTAGGCAGAAAGTCCCTAAATACCTGCCGCGCCTCTGGGGCGATGTTCTGTGAGTCGCGGTCGTCGAGCGTGCGCATATTGATCTGCAGAGTGACAGAATGCGCTTCGGGAGCCCATTTACCGTAGCTTTGCTCGTCGGCAAGAAGTGCCGCGTTGGTGGTCCACGATGTCGTTGCGACAGCGTAGATCAGCATGAGTCCCACCACCTGTGTAAATCCTGCCGCGAAGGCTAATGGCAGGAGCGGTTTCTTGCCTTTCAGCAGCCGAATCGGGTCCGGGCGGGGCAACACTGCCAGTGCCGTTATATAAGTCAGCAGCATGAATACAAAAAGGATGACGAGTGCCGGAACCACCCACCGCATGAACGGTACGAACTGATTCAGACCGTTATAGATGAAGAGTGTTGCTATCGCGGCAGTTAGGGAAATCAGTGAGCTGACAGCGTAGAAACGCGCAAATTGAAAGAGTTCCGATGCTGCAGTGCGTGTCGCGCTGTAACCGTGGAGGTACTTGATGCCGTTGGCTTTGAGATTGTACGTTGCGGTGTAGAAGACGCTCAGAGTCAGCGCCAGCACTAGTGCGATAAGTATGGGACCGCTGGAAGTAGTCAGGACTCCGCCGAGGAACATCTGGAGCTCTGATTCGGTAATGGCTTCCGTCTGGATTCCCCCCTGCAGCAACTTGGACAACAGTATGCGTGTTTCCTCGGGGGTAGCTGTCGTGCTGTATGTACCTATGAGACCTTGTTTTCCCACCTCGCCGCCGGAGTAAATAGCGGGAGTGCGCTTTGGGTCAAACGCAGGATAGCGTCCCTCGCCCATGTTGACGGCATGGTCTTCCTTGTTGCCGATGAAGGAGAAGTACCACCCCGGTGCAGTCTCGTCGTCGGGGTTATAGCCGCGCTTGTAGATATTGACGTGCAGGTCTTTTGCCTGCGCCTCGATCAGTTTCAGGCCGTCATCCTGGGTCAGCGCAGTTCTAGTGACGACGAATTGCCCCTGAGTACCGGGCGGGATGGTGGCATCTTTCGTCTGATAGGACAGGAAGGTAACTATGAGGACGAAGAACACTGCACAGAGAGTGCTGATTCTCAGTACTGGATGGGCAATTTTGATGAACACATGATTCCCGTTCGGAAGGGCTGGAGCCTGATCAATCACTGCAATCGGCTGCCCGGTCGCGCATGCCCCTCAGCCGATTGCTGCCTGTCTATTGGACGGACCGGCAGTTGCAGGAAGCTAGGGCCGATGGATATTGGAATCAGAAGTTGTAGTAGTAACTACAACCGCTGGCGGCCCAGAGGCCCGCGTTGGACCAGGCTCCCGGTCCGGCGGTCTTCCTGTCCGAGTTCGAACCGCAGATAACCGTCGACGAATGGTTGTATCCGATGAGGAAGTCTGAATAGTTCCAGCCCCAGGAATTGCCGTAGTTCCAAGTACCTCCGCCCGGGTATTGGGTTCCAGCTTGGGCGGGGGCGGCGGCGCCAAGTCCTGCCAGCCCGATACCGATAGCCATAGCGCCCCCAAGAGCTATTTTCTTGATCATTGTCTGCATCTGCTCCACCTTCGATGTGCGAGGACCACGGGTTCACGGCGGTGAGGCGCGGAAGACTCGATGAACACTCACAGAGTATTCTCAGTATTCATGCTTTACAAGCTGGTGTGTAAATTAATTGGAGCCGCAACCATCACACCCGAGTGGGACGCTCAGAGCCAGGGTGTTGCAGCAGGAACCTCGCCGGGGAGAGAGCGCCCTCTCTCGTCAGTGACCCCGGAGACGAAGCCCAGCACGGCCCGGACTCGGAAGACAGCAGCATGGGAGAGCCGCTTCATAGGCGATGATCTTGCATCGAGTTTTTCAGGCTGGTTGGACTTGTACCGGCCTGCTTCTAGTTGATCGGACGTGGCTTGATGGTCATGGGCAGATCCTGCTGGACGATGAGGTCCAGGACCACACCCAGAACCGCCTCCAAACGATGCCCGAACTGGTCCCAATCGTTGTGGAGACGAGCGAGCTCTTTCGTGCCCAACCCAGCGGAAACCAGGAGCCATGTAACCGCGTCAATATCGATTTCGGGCCTGAGTAGATCTCGCCTCTTGGCCAGAGAAAGTTGAGAGTGAATGAATTTTTGCCAAGTTTGGAAAGGATCGATGGCGCGCTCCGGGAAATATTCTCGAGATTCTGCAGCGATCCGTATCCCGGCCCTAACAATCGGCTTGGTAGCAATATTTAGGCCAACGTACCGAAACGTTCGGCGCAGAACGTCAATCGGATGTCCGGTTTCCTCCAGCGCAGCTTGCTGAGCGTGCCGCATACTGGCGCTTTCGGCGTCAAGAACGGCAGTTGCAATCCCCTGTACGTCTCCGAAGGTTGTTTCTACGATGCCAGTGGTCACGCCGGCCAGGTCGGCGATGCGTTCAAGCGTCACTTCCGTGTATGGTCTGGCGGCCAGAATCTGCGAGGCCGCTTCAAGGATGAGCCGATGTTCCAGCGGCTCTTCGTGCACCTCTACCGCCTGGACAAAGGCAGAGCCAGGATGTTGTTTTGTTTTCGGTAGTCCGCCAGAGCCATCGCTCCGAGGCTCATTTGACTGGCTCATTTGGCTACGACAAGGTCGAAGTGGAAGGCGACCAGGGCTTCCGCCCACACTCCGTGTGAGGTTTGCGAGCGGATTTTGAGGCTGCGAATGGTCCGGTGGTCAATCTCAAGCGAGTGGTCCTGAATGATTGTGGTTTGCGCCTGAAATCGGGAACCGGTCGAGGAGGAAGCCGGAATGGACATGTGGATCGCACGCATCCAGAGGTTTCCGATGCCTGCCCTGTTAGTTGCATGCGCCTCGTAAATCAAAGCTTGGGTGAGTTGACCCATCAGTACCAAGTACTCAATCGGCGTCGAATTCGCTTGTGATCCTGCACCGTTATCTTCCTTAGTGCAGCCGGCATCCTGTGAGCACCCTTCATGCTCTGACTCCAATACGGGAACTCCGGCTTTGACATATCGAACACGACAAGGCCCGGCTGCAGCCACTGTTTGAGCCCCTTCTATGGTCTTGGAAGACAGACGCGTGGTCGTGGAGTGTCGGAGATCAATGCCATTCGCCGGTTCCAGCGCTATGCGAACACGGATATTGCCGACTGTTGCACTGATTTCAGCACTACTATGTCCGCCCAGGTCCGGGGGCTGCGTCAAATCGATTGGCACATGGTCCAAGTCAGTCCAGGGGGTGTTTCCGGCTCTTAGTCCAAGGCTATGGACGCGCCACGACGTCAGGTCTGAAGCGTCGGGAGCGGGATCCAGATGCTCGCACACAAGCAAAGGTAGAACTATGGCATCTACTGAGCTCAGGTGTGGTTTACGGTTGCTGCCATCAGGGTTCAGTGACCAGCCTTGTGGGTATTGGACGAGTCCATGGTACCGGGCTCCTGGTTCTGGTACCGCTTCTGGCAGAGGCTCCAGGAAGTGCCGAACCTTCTTGTAGCCGGCCCCGAAGTACCGCCCCTCGGCCGGCCCCAGGGCCGCCTCCAAGGTAATCCAATCTCTTGTAACTCCCACGCTGCTTCCTCCCCAAGATTATCGACAGCGGTCAATTACTTTACAATCTGATTCCTATAGTTTATCCCTTCCTGTTCTGAGCTCCCGCCGCGGTTGGCATTGATAGGCTCGAGGGATGTTAGTGAAGCGTGGGCGTCCCTATGATCAGGAAATCGGACATGCGTTACGTCTGGCAGCCGAACACGTCATGATCGAAGAAGGCTTCTCGGGTCTCACCGTCGATGGTCTTGTCAGCGAAGCTGGCACAACTCGCCCGACCTTTTATCGTCGATACCGGAATGTGGCGCATCTGGCCTTTGACGTCATAGTCCACCGCTTCGGAACCGGTACAGACGTAGACACGGGGTCCTTGGCTGAGGACCTTCTGCAACTACAGCGCGATGAAGTCGCGATGTTCTCTGAGCCCTTGCTGCGGAATAACCTTCCAGGGCTCCTTGAATCGGTACGAACCGACTCCGATATTAGGGATCTCTACCTCGAGCAGTTCGTAAAACCACGAAGAGGAGCAGTACTGCGAGTTGTAGAGGCTGCTATCAAGCGTGGTGAGATCTCTGGATCCGGATTCGATTTCGGATGGGTTTGCGATCTGCTGCTCAGCCCCATTCTTACGCGAGCCTTGCTGCCTATCTCCGGAGCGCTTGATGACCAACTGGCGCACCGCACCGCGCTGCTCGCTTTGGATGCGCTAAAGGGCACGTCGAGCACCTGATGGGGAGCGCCGCGTGATCGGCCCTGGACCGGTTGTGTCTGCCGGTGTTGTTCCCGGTTCGTCGGGCGGGCCCGAAGGTCGGGCGTTGCACGGGCAGCGGCGAGGAGGGCAATGGCTCGGGTACGGGGTTTTCCTGTTCCTGGATGTTCGTGAGCTCATGGATCTGCTGGAGTAGCTGGCTGGCTTGCTAGGTTGTTTGTTGTGCGTGGGAGTGCACGGTTGACGGGTTGGCTTCCAAGGGCTCTGAGGTGGCTTCCGTTGCGGGAGCGTCGTTCCGGGCTGCTGGCTTTATTTCGATGGAGCTTTTCGGTTCCTGTTCCGGGTCCGCGGTCTGCGGGGCGGGCGCGCCGGCGGCGGCTTTGAGCTGGTGCACGGCGTTGCTGCCGCGATCTCGGTTGGCGGAACTATGGTCTATATGTGGTTCGACGAAGAGATGACAACAGTCCTTGGATGTGTGATCGCAAGGGCTCGGAGGGCCAATGGTACGTGTCGAAAGTTGGGTGCCAATACCGAAGCCAGAGTAGCGAGTCATCAGGCTTATCGCCCCGTTGATCTTGCGCGAGCCGGCGATACGGTTGCTCTGGCCTGCCCCACACCCTGTCAACAAATCCGTCATCTTTTCTAGTGCTGCAGCTTCACGGCTCGATCTCAAAAAGGATCCTTTGACAGGACGTCGCCAACCAGATCGCCTCGATCCTGCCATCGCTTAGAGGACACTGCCCTGCAGATCCAGGACCTGGAGGCCGCAAGATGCGAACGCATCTACCGAGACCACGGAATCAGTGGCACCCGAAGCAGCCGCCCCGAACTGGACAAGATGCTCGATCGCCTCAGTCGGGGGGACGAGGTCGTTGTGTGGAAGCTGGACAGGCTCGAGCGCAGCACGCGCCACCTGCTGGAGCTGCTCGATGGATTCAAGGCCGGCGGCATCAAGTTCCGCTCGCTGCGCGACGGCATCGCCACGGACCCGGACACCGAACTCGGCGGGGCCGTCGCCCAGGCCACGGTCACCATCATCTCCGCCTTCGCCCAACTGGAACGTGACCAGCTCTCCGAACGGACCAGGGCAGGGATGGCCATAGCCGCCGCCAACGGCCGCAAGGCAGGACGACGTGAGGTAACCGCCGACCACGGCAAGGTCAAACGCGCCCACGAGCTGAAGGCCCAGGGCCTCAAGCCTGCCGACATCGGAAAGATCATCGAGGCCAGCCGTGCCACCGTCTACTGGTACCTGAGCATGGGTGGCACCTGACAACGCATCATCAGCGGTCCCTTCAGGAATCGGACCAACTTGGCGGCTCAGGACAGCCACAGGAGAACGGGGCCGTCAGGGGGTGAGGGGGCCATGCAGAACGCGGACCGCGAGATCTTTGTCGCCTTCGATGATCGCTGTTTCCAAGAGACTGGACCGGCCCCAGAGACCCAGGTACATCCCTTGCGGCGGGGCGGTAAGCGAGGCCTCGACGGCCCCTCGTCCGACCTTCCAGCTGCGGGCCCCGGGTACCTGGAAGGTCACTACCCCTTCCGGTTGTGGCATCCGTCCCAGCCGAAGTTGTCGCGGGGTGAACATTTTCAGGATTTCGTCGATTCCGTCAAGCATGAAATCTGCTGCGAAAAAGGGGACCGCCAACCCTGATGCTTGGCAGGCGTCGATGAGGTGGACGGCGTGTTCATGTGCCTGGCGCCGCCGCCAGAACCCGGCCTTGCGCGGGGGTGGGCCAAAGTTCCAGCACGGCTTTTCGGGATCGAGCGCCGACATTGTCCCGAGAAAGGCGTCCGCGCCTTCGAGGAACCAGGCCACGGCGCCGTTGGCCGGAGGAGCCGGTTCCTCGATGAACTTTCCCGAAAGGACTATTTCGGCTGCCCAACGTTCGATTGACCCAAGATGCCCGAAGAGATCCTTGAGCGTCCAGCCAGGACAGGCCGGCACGGGACGAGTCAGAATGTCCTCGGGCTGGCGTGCCAGGACGCTCAAGCGGTCAAGGCTGCTGGCCAGTTCAGTAAGGTAGCGATCCGGCGACATATGCCGAGCATAATGTGCCAGGTGGTTTCCCTGAATTCCAGCGGCGGATCTTGATCCGAAGACCGTGCAATCGACCACACCAACCATGCCCCTGGGTCCACCCATCCCCACAGGCAACCCGCACATAGGAAGCAGGCTTACTATGGTGGGAGTATGCCGGACTTAAACGACTGGACGACACCACGGTTGCTCTCAACTGCAGCGCGATTGGTCGAGCATGCCTGGAATGACGAGCTTGCGACTACCCGATTGCCTGATGCCGCCGTCGCCTCACTACCGTGGCAACCACCAGGATCATGACGACGGCGCCCAGTCCCCATCGCGCCGCCAACTGGCCGTAGGGTTCGGCCCCGGTGAAATACATTAGGGCCAGCACGGGAGCGATGGCGGTGAACTCGTAGCGACGGCTCAACACGACGAACGGCAGGAGCAGCAGCGCGTACCAGGGGTAGCTGGGCGAGACGATCAGCAGCGTTCCTCCGACCATCAAGACCTGCCCGTTCCAAGGCCGGGCGATGTCGGTGGTCCGCCACACGTAAAAGGCCAGGCCGAGCAGCAGCACCAGTGCGGTCGGCCCAGCCCAGCTGGCCGGCAGCACCAGCTTCAACAGGGTGAAGCGCGCGCCGTCCTGCCCGTCGTATCCCTCCGATCGAAGATATTCGGGCAGATAGCCCAGTACTGCCCAGCCGTTGGCGAGGACATACGGTACGTACGCCACGGCAAATGTGGCAACGGCCGCGGCGACGAAGCGGATCGGCCGACGGTAGAGCAGCGACGGGGCGCTGATAGCTGGAATGAGCTTGGTGGCTACGGCCGCGCCAAAGGCCACTCCGGAACCCAGTGTGCGCCCGCCCACCAGCAGCAGCGCTGCCGCCAAGGCCAGAGCGGCACCCAAGGCATCCACGTGTGCACCGTTGATGGCTTCAAAGGCCACCAGGGGAGACCATGCCCACCACACAGCTTGGTGTGGGGGTCTTCCGGTGCGGCGCAGGAACGCCAGAAGCGCCACCGTGATGGCGAGGCTGAGCAGCAGCCCGGCCAGCTGGAAGGCGATGAATCCCACCTCGGAACCGGGGACTAACCGCACGGCCAGAAAATACAACTCTGCCGCCGCGGGATAGACGGTGGGCACGGCAGGCCTGTTGATGGCCGTGCACAGGGTGCTGCCGCCGGGAATGTTGGTGGTGGTCTCGGTACCCGTGGGGAAGGGATTGCTATGGCAGCTTCCGTCCGGTCCTGCGTCCTGGAACAGCCAGGCCGGCCGCAGCGGCCGCAGCGCCTCGTCTGCCGGAACGTGGGCGTAGGGGGAGATTCCGGCCTTCTGGACGATGCCGTCCCACGCATAGCGCGCGGAGTCGTTGCTCGCGGCCGGCGGTGCGGCGATGGCCGCAGCTCCCACCAATAGGGAGCCCGTGAGCACGACGGCGGCCGCGTGGCGCACCGGGATCCGGCGCGCCATCAGTGCCGCCGGGACGAAGACGGTCCAGGCCGCCAGCGTGCCAAGGGGGGACACCCACTCCGCGGACGGATCGCTCGTGACCGTCCACCAGACGACGACGGCGAGCAAAGCCACCAGGGCCAGCGCCACCACCGCAGCCGAAATGCCAGATGCGCGCCGGGGCGTTGATTCGCTCACCCTTCGATCCTGCATCACTTACAGGCAGGTCGGCCATGAATCCAAGGGACCGTTTGCCTTTCGTAAGGTCTGGCCCGGGACGACGGGCAGGTCGTGGTGGTCTGATCAAGGTATGGACAGATTGACCACTTTCCTCCAACAGCGGATGGAAGCGGTGAACGGACGGTTTTCCTCGCCCTTGCGAAGCAGGCGGCTGACGGTGGTGCTGGGCCGTTGGCTCGGCCTTGCCTTCACTGTGTGCTTCTTGACCGGGCTGTTCAGCCACCTTCTGCAGGATCCGCCAGCGTGGATGTTTTTCCTTACCCGTCCCGCATGGCTGTACGTGGCTACGCAGGGCATCCACGTCACCACCGGGATAGCTTCCATCCCGCTGCTTGCGGCCAAGCTATGGTCCGTGTTTCCCGAACTGTTGCGCTGGCCACCGTTGAAATCCGTGGTCCACGCACTCGAACGGGCATCGATTGCGCTCTTTGTGGCTTCTTCACTGGTAGAAGTCACCATCGGATTGCTCAACACTTTCCAGTGGTACCCCTGGCCGTTTCCCTTCAGGGATGTCCACTATTGGCTGGGATGGGTCATCATCGGATCTTTAGCGCTTCATATCGCTGTCAAGATGCCGCTCATCCTGGCCCACTGGAGCCGTCGATCTGACGCAGCGGCAATCACCGCAGGCACCGGCGTCGTCGTCTTGACGACGGCGGGCCAGTCCTTCGCATGGCTGTCGGGCCTGAACCTCTTCGCGCCGCGCCGAATGGATACGGGCCCGCAGGCAGTACCCATCAACAGGACCGCAGCCCAGGCCGGTGTGGCGGACGCTGCGCTGGCCCCCGACTGGGTGCTGACCGTGTCCTCGGGATCGGTGCGGAAGACGTTCACGCTGGCACAACTGGCGGCCTTGCCGCAGTACAGCTACGGATTGCCCATCGCCTGCGTGGAAGGCTGGAGCCAAGGGGCCCAATGGCGAGGTGTCCGGATCCGGGACCTTATGGCAACGGTGGGCGCCGGCGGATGCCGAGTTGCAGATTTCCAGCATGGAGAAGGGCGGCGTCTACGGGCGCTCGTTCATGCCCGCCGCATACAGCCAGGATGAGCAGACATTGCTCGCGCTCGAGCTCAACGGTGAACCCCTGGACCTCGACCACGGCTATCCGGCACGGATCATCGCACCCGGCCGTCCGGGGGTCCTCCAGACCAAATGGGTACATAAAGTGGAGGTGATCTGATGCGGCTACCCTTGATGCGTCCGTCGACGCCTGCAGGACACAGGACCGTCTGGTGGGTGCGGGCGGCACTGGGCGCCCTGGGCGTGGCGGCCCTCGGTTATGCGCTCTTCGGATTCCTGGCGAATGTACCACCTGCCCAATTGACCGGCGTTGCGGCGTGGCTTGCCGTGGCGTTGTTGCTGCACGACGGCGTGCTTGTCCCGTTGACAACGTTGGCCGGCGGCGGATTGAAGCGGCTGTCGTATGGGCTGAGTCCTGTCCAACAGGGGATCGTGCGCGGCGCTCTGTTTGTGGGGGCGGTGGTGACCTTGCTCGCAGCCCCGCTGATCCGTGCCCAGCAGGTGCTCCAGCCAAGGGGTCCGGGCAGCGGCGCCAACGGGACTGTCCTGCAGGGGGACTATGCGCTCGGCTTGGGAGTTTTCTGGGTGGTCCTGGTGGTGGCCGCGGCTGCCGTTGTGGCCGCCGTCGGACTCTACGGCCGCCGTTCCAAGGTCAGAAAGACCCGGTCCTGAACCGTCCGGGTGACAGCGGTGTCCAGCCCCGCCCGGGCCGCGTGGAGAGCGAGCGCCTTCGCGCCGGCGCGGGCCCAGGGAAAGGCGGCGCTGGCGCGTCCGTCTGAATCCTCCAGCACCGCCAGATAGGCCACATCCAGGAAATCCGGGGCTTCGGCCTCTGCCAGCACCTGCCCGCCCGGCGCCAGTAGTGAGCCAACGCGCTCCAGCAGCACTCGGATGTTTCCGCCGATGCCGATGTTGCCATCCAACAACAGGGCCGAACCCCAACCTCGCTCGTGCGGGACGGGGTCAAAGATGGAGCCAAGGATGGCAGCGCCGCCGCGGTCTGTGGCGAGCCGCACCGCGGTTGGGCTCGAATCGACACCCAGGGAAGCCAGCCCCTGTTCCCGGGCGGCCTCCAGCATCCGGCCCGGGCCGCAGCCGACATCGAGGACTGGCCCGCGGAGGGTACGCAGCAGTTCGCGTTCGCCTGCCGTGGCCGGGGCGGACCACCCGAGCATGTTGAAGTGGACCGGGCCGATGGCTTCGCGCCAGGCAGACTCCGGACGCAACGTCAGGCGCCCCAGACCGAGGGGCAGGCTACGGGCATACGGTTCGTGGCCGCCCTGTCCAAATAGAGCCTGTCCAAACCGAGCTTGTCCAAACAGGGCAAGCGGGCCTGTGTCCGCTGCAAAAGCGTCGATGTCGCGGGCGTCGGT
Organism: Arthrobacter sp. 2RAF6; assembly: GCF_052115205.1. Classification (NCBI taxonomy): domain Bacteria; kingdom Bacillati; phylum Actinomycetota; class Actinomycetes; order Micrococcales; family Micrococcaceae; genus Arthrobacter; species Arthrobacter sp. 2RAF6. The sequence continues at coordinate 130,972 of NZ_JBFRGF010000007.1, forward strand.
CCCTCTGGGGGCTGCCTGTATGCTCATCGCGGGGCAGCCCATAGGGTGGGTGTGGCGTCGGACGGCACGGTAACGGGCGTCCCGGCCGCCTGCAGTCCCCAGCCCAGGCGGTCCACTGTGCGCGCAAAGGGGGTTCCGCTGCATTGTTGCGCGGCAGCCAGGGCGTCGGCAAAGTGGTCCACATCCGTCAAGACGGGCAACAGTCCCACGTCGTGTCCGGCGCCGGCCAGCCGGTCCAATTGCTGCGCCCCGGTCTGCGGGGTGGACATTTCCACGCCGCGGAGCAGACCGCCATCGGGCCGGTGCAGGCCCAACGCCCAGAAGCCGCCGTCCGACGCCGGGCCGAGCCATGCGCGGCGAAGCGCTACCGGAGCGGGGGTTGCCCAGTCCGCCAGCAGCGGCGCCAACTGGTCCCGGCATAGCTGGGGCGTGTCCATGCCCAGGATCAGCAGGGGTCCGTCCGTGAGTGAACAGATGGCTGCCAGCCGTTCGTCCAGGCCGCCGGTGACCTGGGCGAATACTTCAAATCCGGCAGCGTCCTCATGCTGCGGCGTGCCGTCAAACACCAGCAATCGCCTGGCTGCGGGAAGGGATCGCACTGTTTCCAGTGTCTGGCTCAGGCTGGTCTGGGCCAAGGTTGCGGCCTGCTCCGGGGTGAGTGGGGGAGTGAGGCGCGTCTTGACCTTGCCGGGGATGCATTCTTTGGCAATGACGGCGATGGTGAGATTCACGGGCTCGCTCCTTGTGCATCGGCGGGTGGTGCATCGGCTCGTCTTCCGCTCTTCGTCCCCGGAGGCCGCAGCGAAGCGGCGGCCAGTTGCGCCGCCATGTCTTTGAGGGCCGTGACGGTTCCGCGGAGTGTCCCCGTGACCTTGGACTTCCCCAAGCGGGGCGCATAGTCAACCGGGATCTCGACTACTCGCCAGCCGTCGCGGTGGGCCTTGAGAAACATCTCAAGCGGGTAGCCGCTGCGTCGGTCCCTGAGGTCCAGTCCCAGGAGAGCACTGCGCCGGGCTAGGCGAAGGGGGCCAAGATCCGTGAGAGGAACCCCCGTGAGCCGGCGCAACCGCCGGCTCACGGCCATGTTGGCCAAGCGGGCGTGGATCGGCCAGGCACCGCGGGCAGGACGCCGGGCGCCCAACACCAGATCAGCACGACCGGCGCGGACGAGCTCCAGCATCGGGGCCAGTTGGGAGGGGTCCAATGAACCATCGCAATCGCAAAAAGCCACAAACTCCGCCGTTGCCGCCAGCAGTCCGGCATGGGCCGCCGCGCCAAAGCCGCGCCTCGGTTCGTCGACGACGGTGGCCCCCAGGCGGGCGGCCAGGGCACCGGAGCCGTCGGTTGACCCGTTGTCTACGACGATCGCGCGGTATCCGGGTGGCATGGCCCCGAGCACCTTGGGAAGAGCCGAACGCTCGTTGAGGCACGGCAACACCACGTCTACCAGCGCGGCGGGCAGACCGCCGTCGTCGCCAACTGGTCCGCTCTGGATGCCGGCCATGCCGATTCCATCGTGTGAACCGGGTGAACCGCTTTGCTCTTTCTCCACCCTTTGACCGTAGAATCCGCAGGCCCGGCGCGACAGGCGGAAATCCTTACGGAACCGGGACGTTTGCCCTCCGACGGTCCCGAACAGGCGACTGCCGCGGGCCCGAACCAATGTCGGCTCTGAATCCGGGACCGGCCTTCTAGCTTTGATCCCCGCGCAACGGTGAAGTGGCGAACTCGTGCATGCCGTCCTCGAAACCGTGCTTGGGGATCCAACCCAGCTCGGCGTTGGCCCGGGCCGAGCTGGCGGTGATGTGCCGGACGTCGCCTAGCCGGAATTCGCCTGTGACGAGAGGGGCGGGCGCCCCGGCAAAAGAACTCAAGATGGCCGCCATCTGTCCAACGGTGTGGACCTCCGAGGCGCCGATGTTGTATGCCCTCAGGCTGCCCGACGTAATCCGGCCGGCCACCAACGCATCAATGGACAACAGATTCGCCTCCGCAACGTCCCCGACATGGACGAAACTGCGCCGCTGGCCGCCGTCCTCGAACACCCGCACGGCCTCTCCACGTGCCAGTGCAGAGCGGAACAGGCTGGCCACGCCCGCGTAGGGCGTGTTTTTGGGCATCCTCGGGCCGTAGACGTTGTGGTACCGGAGGGCGACGGCGGTGCCTCCTGTTGAGCGCGCCCACGCGGAAGCCAGGTTTTCCTGGGCCAATTTGGAGGCAGCATAGACGTTCCGCGGATCCATGGCCGCGTCTTCCCTGACCAGCGCCGGCAGCAACAGCTCGCCGGTGGCAGGGTCGCGGGGGTCGAAGATTCCGTGCTCCAGATCCTCCTCCCGGCGCGGACCCGGGCGTACCGGTCTGCCGGCTGAATCGGTGTAGGCCCCCTCACCATAGACCACCATGGAGGAGGCCAGGACAAGCTTGTCGATGCCTGAGGCGGCCATGCCTGCCAGGAGCACAGCTGTGGCGAGGTCATTGTTACGGATGTAGTCCGGCGCGTCGAAGAAGTCCACGCCGAGGCCCACCTTGGCGCTCTGGTGGACGACGGCGTCGACTCCCGCGAGCGCCTCTGCCACGGCAGCTGGATCTCCGACGTCGCCCACCCGCAGGGGCACGCCCGGAATTCCCGGCGGTCGATCCGGGTGAACTGCCGGATCCAATGAATCCAGGATCCGGACCTCCCAGCCGCGTGCCACGGCAGCATCGACGACGTGGCTGCCGATGAAACCGGCCCCGCCGGTGACCAGAGTCCTCACGGCCCTGTTCGTCCCGTGCCGGGGCGGGCGGGGCCCGCGGTGCCCATCACGGTGGACACCGCATTGGCCGGCATGAGCGCCATCAGCCATGTCCCGCCGCCGTCCGCTGAGTCAGCGCCCGCCAGCCCGGCGGACACAGTCCGCACAGCGTCGGACAACACCGCGAGGATCCGCGGCTGCGCGGCCGCCAGGCGGCCCAGCACCAGTTCCGCCGTCACGGGTTCGGAGCCGTCGTGCCCCGTATCGGCATCCGTAATGAATGCCAGCGCTGCGAAATGCATGTTCAACTCCGCCGCGAGCGCCGGCTCCGGGTACTGGGTCATGCTGATCAGATGCGCGCCGGACTGAACCAGGGCCGCGGACTCGGCCTTGGTGGAGAAGCGCGGACCGTTGATGACGGCCACGGTGCCCGACCCGGCGAAGTCTTCACTTTGGCGCTCAAGGGCGGCGACGAGGGCCGCGCGCAATGGGGCGCTGTAGGGCTCGGCGGCGGGCAGGTGCTGCACGCCGGTGGGTAACGAGCCGTCGTAGAAGGTGTCCGCGCGGTCCCAGGTCTTGTCCAGGACCTGATCGGGTACGGCAAAAGTACCGGTTCCGTGGCTGGAAACCAGTCCGCCTACGGCCGCGGAGGAGATAACGGCTTCGACGCCCAGGCTCTTGAGGGCCCACAGGTTGGCGCGGTAGTTGATCTGCTGCGGGGCAACGCCGTGGCCGCGGCCGTGCCGGCTCAGGAATGCGACGACCGGGCCGCCGTCGCCGTCGCCGCTGTTCGGTGCGGCCAGCTGGGCGACCGTGACGGGACTGGAGGGAGGCCCGAACGGGGTCGGGATGTCCAGCGTGTCGAGCACGACGGCCCCCGGCAGCTTGTACAGGCCGGTGCCGCCGATGATTCCAATCCGTGCGAGGGGTTCGGGGAGGGGGTCGGGGAGCAATGACATGACCTCATCATCCCAACGCCGGACCTCGCCGTCGCGGGTGAATCCTTACGTGTCCCGAACGCGGGCGCCGGGACAGGCGGATCGCATTTCCTTAGCCCTCCCGCTCGATTTGCAAATAGCTGAGTCCGCTCACATCGAGCCAGTACCGTGTGGGCGTCTCCACGAGGCGCAGCAGCACGCCCTCGCAGGAAGCGCAGCGCACAACGATTCCCGGGGCGTCAACGTACACCATCGTCTCCCCGAAGACGCGGACCGCGCCGCAGTGCTTGCACCGTCCGATCGCGGCGACGATATCGAAGCGGAACAGTTCCCACAGGGGTCCGGCCACCGCGTTTCCGTCCAGATGGGATATCGCATTGCCTGCGATTCCAGCGATGTCCTGATCCTCAAGGCCCGGATCCTCAGCGCCCGGAGAATCGGAGCCGTTGTTGCCACTCACCGCGTTCCTCCTGTTCCGCCGAAGCGCTCGGTCTTGATCGAAGCGGCGGGATATCCGGCCCGCACGAGCCATTCCGCGACCGTTTCCACAAAGACAGTCTGGCCACAGATGAAGGTGTCCGGGAGGGGGTCCTTCGGCAAGATGTTGGCCAGCAGGGTTTCCGCCGTGAGCCGTTGCGGAGCAATCCGCCAACCCTCTGGCGCCTTGCGTGTGTAGACGTAGTCGATGACCAGCTTGCGGGACTCCTGGCCTAAGGTTTGGAGTTCTTCCCGATAGAACCCTGCTTCGGGTGACTTGAGCGAATAGAGCAGCCGGAAGTGCGCCGGATTTTCCGAGGCGTGGTGTGCGCGGATCATGGACATGAGCGGCACGATGCCGGATCCTCCGGCAATCAGCTGAACGGGGTTCGTGTCTGTCGGTTTCCAGACGAACCAGCCACCCACAGGCCCGCGGATCTCCAACTGGTCCCCGACCGCCAGTTCCCGGACCAGATACGGGGAGACCTCTCCGTTGGCCAATTCGTCAACGGTGATCTCCAAGGTTTCGTCCATGCCTGCCCTCGCCACGGAGTATGAGCGCACGGCCATGTAACCGTCGTCGGCAGTGAGGCGGATGTCGATGTGCTGTCCGGCGAGGTTGCCGTTCAGGCCGTTTACCCGCAGCCCTATGGTTCTGGCGGTTTCCGTTTCGGTCATGCTGCTGACGACGTCGGCCACGCGCCATAGCGTGCTCATCCGGCGCACCTCATGAGTAGCGCTCCTCCCGCCAGGGGTCGCCGTGGAGGTGGTAGCCGTTGGATTCCCAGAAACCAGGAACGTCATCCTGCGTCAACTCGATGCCGTTGATCCACTTTGCGCTCTTCCAAAAGTACAAATGCGGCACGAGGAGCCGGGCAGGTCCGCCGTGGGCGCGTTCAAGCGGCTCGCCGTCGAATTCCCAGGCCACCCACGCCCGGTCGCCAAGAAGGTCCGGGAGCGGCACGTTGGTCGTGTATCCGCCGTAAGAGTGGGCCATGGTGAACCTGCAGTCTGTTTCCACGTTCTCAAAAAGAGTATCCAGGGACACTCCGCGCCACGTGGTACCCAACTTGGACCAGCTGGTCACACAATGGATATCCGTAGGGATGTCCATTTGGGGCAATGCCATGAATGCGTCCCAGGACCACGCATGACGCTGTCCGGCCTCAGTGGCGATGAAGAATTCCCAGTCGCCAGTGGGGATCCGGGGAGCGGGGCCGGCGGTAAGGACCGGGAAGCTGCCGGTCTCGTATTGTCCCGGTGGCAACGCTGGATTGCCGCTCTGCCGTCTCCCATGAAATCCAGACGAGATGATGCCCACCATGTACCTCCGATGCGGAGAGCCAAGCCGACTGTGCTCGGTTCCCCAACGATAAGGCAACGGCCGGGCGCGGTCCAGACACTAGGGATTGGGGGCCAAATGAACACCACTCCACGCTGGTAAGGAAGGGAACGACGGCGTTACCAACCGCCGTGCGTGGGCGTATGTCCCTTTCGGGCATCTTCGGGCATTGCCATTTCGGCACGCAGGCCCAGGAGCCGGATCGGGCGGCCTGCCTCGATTCCGGCCGCGAGGTCCAACGCCCGCGCGAGGATTTCGTTCCGGTCGAAGGTCTCCGGAATCTTGCTCCCCTGGGTCGTGGTCAAGAACGGCGCGTAGCGGACCTTCAGGGTCAGCCCGACGACGGGCCTTCCCTCGGCCACAACATCCTCAAGGACATGTGCCGCCAGCTCCCTCACGGCGTCCTCCACCTGGGCCGGATCTGTCAGGTCCTGCTGGAATGTGGTCTCCCGGCTGTGCCCGCGGGCAACCCATGGGGTGTCGTCCACAACGCTGGTGCCGTCGCCTCGTCCGAGCTGCGCGTACCAAGGACCCATCCTGGGGCCGAACTCCGGGACCAGCTCCTGGGGGTCGGACGCGGCGAGTTCGGCCACTGTGTTGATGCCGAGTTTGGCCAGGCGGGCCGACACCCTGCTTCCGACACCCCACAGGTCCTTGGTGGGCCGGCTGCCCATGATGTCGAGCCAGTTCCCGGCGGTGAGGCGGAAGACGCCGGCCGGTTTGCCGAACCCGGTGGCGACCTTGGCCCGGACCAGGGTGTCGCCGATGCCCACGCTGCAATGCAGCCGCGTTCGCGCGAGGACGGCGGCCTGCACCTGGCGGGCGTAGGCTTCCGGATCCTCCGTCTCGACGCCTACGAAGGCTTCATCCCAACCCAGCACCTGCACTGTGGCGCCGGGCTGCGCGCGCAGGGCAGCCATCACCGTTTCGGACGCCGCGAGGTAAGCCTCCTGATCGACGGGCAGGATCACGGCGTCAGGCACTTTCCGGGCCGCAATACGTAAGGGCATTCCGGAACCCACACCGAAAACCCTGGCTTCGTAGGACGCGGTCGACACCACGGCCCTTTCCGTGGGGTCCCCCCGGCCCCCGACAATGATCGGCTTGCCGGCAAGCTCCGGCCGTCGGAGCACTTCGACCGCCGCGATGAACTGGTCGAGATCAACGTGGAGCACCCACGGGATTCCGCTCACGCCACCAGCTGTCATGTCTCCGCGCGTTCCGCCTCGATGTCGACGCCCGTGACCACATCGCCCGCGCGCTCGTAGACGAGCCAGATCGCGCCCTTCGGGAAGGCCCGAGGTGGCTGGGCGACCGCGAAGGCGGCTGGAACTGTCCCGTCCCGGAAGATCCGCTTGCCTGTGCCGAAAGTCACCGGGTACAGCCAAAGATTCAGCCGGTCGACGAGGCCCTCGGTGAGGAGGGTCTGAAGGAGGTCGCCGCTGCCGATGACGTGGGTCTCGTCGTGGCGCTCGCGGATCTCGCGGGCCTCGGATGCGACGTCGGTAAGCACTGTCGTCCCGGACCAAGCGGGGTCGGCCAGTGTGTGTGACGCGACATATTTCGGCACGGAGTTGAACCGGGCCGCGATCGGGTCGTCCGCCGATGCGGTGGGCCAGAAACCAGCGAAGATGTCGTACGTCTTCCGCCCCAGGAGAAGCGCGTCGAGGCGATCGATGCCAGCCCCTATTGCCTCGCCGGACTCCTTGTCGAAGTACGGTGCCTGCCAGCCGCCGAATTCGAAGCCGCCCTCCCGATCTTCATCGGGCCCGCCGGGCGCCTGGTAGACCCCGTCAAGGGTACTGAACAAGTCGACTACGATGATTCCCACATGCCCCATTTTTCGGCGCTCGCTGCGGGAAGGCAAGAGCTTGCACGAAAGCTATGAATTCAGTGGATTAGCTCGTGCTTGGCGCTTCGAGTTGGAAATCGTTGCTCAGTCCAGCCCATCGAACAGGCGAGTCAGGCAGTCGGTGTAGTTGGTCATGGTGTCCGCGAAATTGAGCAGTTGGAGACCGCCGCCGATGGCGGTACCTACCCTTTCGGTGCTGGCTTCCCCGGCGTGGCAGAGGAGTGGCTCGCAACTGGTTCCCTTCGCGGTGAGCGTTGCGATTCCCCAGGGATGGCTGGGGTCGGTGACTGCGATGCCCGCTGCGTCGAAGGTGTCGCGGAGGACGTATCTTGTGACCGTCCTCCAGGACTGGAGGAACTGTGGCTGCAGCTGTTCAATGAGTTCATCGTCGTTGCTGTCGTAAGCGCGCCCGAGGCCTGTCGATAGTTCGTCCCACTCCCGGGCGTCGCGGACCATGAGGTGTCCGGCCCGGAGACGGGCAATTGTTTCGTTCAACGTCATGATCTGTCCCCAAACTTCCTGTCGTGTCCGTTCCCGCTTACGAAAGCAGGTCGTCAACGGAGAGAACGGACGGGAACCCGGCATGATTCCCGCATGCGGCCAGCTGCCTGGCAGCGTCCATCCGGTTTGTTCGCGCCCGCGGCCCCTTGAACGTCTGATCGCTCCAGGGCTAGCATTGCCGCCACGGGACCCGGCTGTCCTTGGCCGAGGGCCCGGCGGTCACCGATGTCGATCAAATTCGAGGAGACGGTCATGGGCGAGACAGCGGCGGAGGCGTCATCAGCGGAGCTGATGGTCGACCTGATCATATCCTTGGACGGGTATGCTTCGGCCGTGGGATGGCCTGGCTGGTGGGGCCTGGAGGGGCCGGAATACCTGGCTTGGCTTGCTCAGGAGGGTGAGAAGGGGTACACCTTCCTCCTTGGCGCGAACACCTACCGGCTGATGTCCGGGATGTCAGAGGAGGCGGCAGCCGAAGGCTCGGGATTCTCCGAGGATGAGGGGGCCTCCTTGACCGGCCTTGCTGCGGTGCCGAAGGTCGTCTTCTCCTCGACGCTGCAGGCTCCCCTGACATGGCCGAACTCGGAGCTGGTCACCGGAGACGCCGTCCAGGTCGTGGCGGAGATGAAACGGACCGGGACCGGGCCCTTGAGCACTCTCGGGAGCCTGAGCCTGTGCCGGTCGTTGCTGACCGCTGGACTCGTGGACAGGTTCCGGGTGGTCGTTTTCCCGGTGATCACGGGCAGCACCGGACGGGAGCGGATTTACGACGGCTATCCCGACGTCTCGCTCGAGATGGTGGAGAGCAGGACCTTCGACGGTCGGATCCAGCTGCTGGAGTATGTCCCTACCGTGCTCAGTGGTCCGCCGGGCAGCGGTCCGGCTTGAGCCAATCCGAAGGGAAATGGTCATGAACTCGCCGATTTTGGTGACGGGCGGAACCGGCACGCTCGGGCGGCTAGTGGCCTCGCGCCTGCGGGACGGGGGCCACTTGGTGCGCGTGGCAGGCCGTCATGCCCCTCCACCTGAGCTAGGCATCGAATTCGCGCAGTGTGACCTGGACACTGGCGACGGAGTAGAAGCCGCGTTGCGCGGTGTCAGGACCGTGGTGCATTGCGCCGGCGCACAGAAAGGCGACGGCGACAAGGCTCGCCGCCTTGTCGCGGCAGCTTCCCGCGCGGGTGTGACGCACCTTGTGTTCATCTCAGTCGTGGGGGCGGACACGATCCCGGTCATGGGCGGCTTCGACCGTGCGGCTTTCGGCTACTTTGCGTCCAAGCGGGACGCTGAGCAGGTTGTGGCCGGTTCAGGGATCCCGTTCAGTACCCTCCGCGCGACCCAGTTCTTCGAGTTGACGCTGCTCACCTCGCGGGCCATGGCCAAGCTTCCGGTCGTTCCAGTGCCGAGAGGCTTCCGGTTCCAGCCGGTGGACGCTGGCGAAGTCGCGGACCGGCTCGTCGAGCTCGCTCTCGGACAGCCTGCCGGCCTCGTACCCGATCTCGCCGGCCCGGCCTGCTACCCGATGGGTGACCTTATCCGCTCCTATCTCGCCGCATCCGGTCAGCGACGACTTCTCGTCCCCGTTCACATGCCGGGGAAGGCCGCCAAGGCAATCCGGGAAGGCGCCAACCTGTCCGAGGACAGGGCCGTCGGGCGTAAGACCTGGGAGGAGTTCCTCACCGAGCGGGTGCCCGGTGACGGCCGGAGGTGACGCCGCCGGTTCCGGCTCAGCCCAAATCGTCAACGACCGGTGGGTGCTGAGCAGCGTGCCTGGCCCGCGCCGCCGGCTCAACGGAGTCCACAGCATAGGGTTTGGTAGCCGAGCGCCGCAGCGGAAGACGCAAGCGCGCCTGATAAGCGCCGTTCCGGAACTTGGCGCGGGGATCCATCTGGATAACCAGGAGTGGCTCTTGGCGGGACGCGTCCACCCGCAGCAGCATTCCGTGCCGACGACCGTCGACGAGCAGCGGGGTCGCTGGCTCGACTGCGGTTTGTTTGAGTAGTTCCTGATATTTCGGCCCCGCCGCCAAGAACAGGACACCATGGGAGAACCCGACGACTCGCAAAGGGACTACCGTGTCAGGCCGCGGGGTGGGCCTGGGGTGCCTTTCGTGTTCCCTGGTTAAGGATTCCGTGACTGATCTCAACGATCGATCGCATTCCCGGCACCTGGCCCGCGTCCCGACGTCGGCCAGAAGGGTCACAAGCAGCCCTCTAGGGGCGCTGCTCCATCTGTCGGCAACAATGCGGCACCACGCCGGATGGTACTCCTTTCCGTTCTTCATCACGTAGACCTGATCTTCGCCGAGGAGGGGCTTACCCTCCCGTCGAGCGGCCGGCTCGACAGGTCTGAGGGCGCCGAGGCTTTTGGCATCTGCGCGGCCTGCGTCGCTGCCCTTGAGGTATGTGCGGATCCATGGAGTGAGTGGTCGTTTTGGGCTGGGAATTGCGGGGCCTTCCTGTGCGGAGGGAGTGTTCGTTCCCTCTTTCCCCTTACCTAGCTTGATGGCTTTTCGCGGAAGTCGCCAGTCCGTACGCCGTGCTCCATCACCAGATTCTCCCCCTTGACTTTTCCCTTAGGGGAGGGTGCAAAAGTGGAGTGCATTCAAGAAGAGGAAAAAGCATGCCAAGAACCAGAGAGGTCACCGACGCGTCCTTCGACGCCGAAGTGCTGAAGTCAGCTAAACCCGTCGTCGTGGAATTCTGGGCGGATTGGTCCGGACCTTGCGCCAGGCTTAACCCGGTCCTGGAACAGCTCGCGGTCGAATACGCCGACAAAATCGACGTCGTAAAAGTCAATGTCGATGAGAATCCCGAAACCGCGAGTGCCTTACGGATTAGCTCGGTCCCGTCGGTGTTCTTGTTCAAGGACGGCGAACGAAGAATCTCCGTGATCGGCGTCGGGGCGAAGCGGTACTTCGAAATGGAATTCGCTGACTACTTGGGCTAGCACTGCTTCACCCCATGAGCCCCTTCCCCTACAGTGGGAGTTCAATGGGGGAAGACGAGGTGCACGGTGCGAATCGGTGAAGCGGCCCAAGCGGCGGGTATGACGAGCAAGGCCTTGAGGTTCTATGAAGAGCACGGGCTGCTGCCAGCCGCGAAGCGCACCGCGAACGGATATCGCGATTACACAGGCGAAACCGTTCACCGGCTCGACTTCATTCGCCGCGGGCGGGCTGCGGGACTGGCGCTGGCGCAGATCCGCGAAATCCTGCTTCTGCGTGACGCGGGCCGCGCGCCGTGCACCCATGTGCGCGACCTTCTGGCCAGTCAGTTGGCCGGCCTCGACGCGCAGATCGCCGAACTCGTCGCGCTCCGCGCCACCGTCGCCGGCTACCACGCCGTCGCGGCTGCCGCGGACCCGGAGGCGTGTGACGCCGAGCGGATCTGCAGCTACCTCTGAAAGGCCGCATCAGAACCGGCAGTCACGGGCTTCCTGAGAACCTGCTCCTGAGGCTTGAGCGAAAGGCGCCAAGGGTGGACGGGCCGTCCAACGGCGGTCATTGCCTGACGCATCTATCATTGTCCCAGGGGCGCTGATCGATCCCATTCATCCGGCGCCCTGAATCGACACACGTTGGTGAGTGAAGTGAAGCGATTCCTCTTGGCCCTGCTGGCCGCGGTCCTGTGGTTGGGCGGATGCGCCGGTCCAGGAGGTCCGGACCCGGGGCATACCGGGGTTGTCACCGGCGTTGTCCTGACCGCCCCGACATGTCCCGTCGAACGTGTCGGTCAGGAGTGTCCGCCGCGACCCGTCCCAGGTGCCGCGGTTGTCGCCTTGGACGGTGAAGCTGTCCGGGGCTCAACACTGACCGATGGAATCGGGGCCTTCCGTCTCACGCTGCCTGACGGTCGTTACGTAATTAAAGCAAGCAATGTTGGAGGTTACGTCTCGACGGCGACCGAGCCGGCGGTCATCTCGGAGACCCCCGTTCACATCACGTTGGTTGTTGACAGCGGGATTCGATAAGCGAGCTACTCGGCGGACGGTCGTTTTCGTTGTTGTTTCGTCGCCGCCCGGTGTTCCTTTGCGGCCCGGTGCCGGCGCTTGGAGCTCCGGGTGGGTTTGCTCGCCCGGCGGGCAGCGGCTTCGGGAGCAAGACCCTCCGCCACGAGGCGGGAGAGCTTGGCCAAGGCGATCTCCCGGTTACGCAACTGGGACCGCTGCTCGGACGCGGTCACGGTGATCACCCCGGCGATGAGACGTGGTCCGAGACGCGTGACCAGCAGAAGCCGTTGGTCATCGGAAAGCGCTGCGGAGTCGGCGACATTCCATGACAGTTCAACGCGGCTGTCCGAGGTGTTGACGTGTTGACCGCCCGGCCCTGACGAGCGGGAGAACCGCCAGCCGAGTTCCGACGTCGGAATCGTGAGCGCAGGCGACACTTCGAGATCCATGCTGCAAGCGTTTCACGATATCGGCGGGAACAAAGCCCGTCGCGTGCTTCTCAGCTTCCGGAGGCCTTCGCCGCTTTGATGGCGGCCTTGGCAGCCTGCTTGTTGGCGCGAACTTTTCTCAGCGACTCCGGATCCACGATGTCGGCGACAGAAAGAAATGCGCTCTCCTGGCCATAGGCGCCGGCAGCCTCACGCCAACCCGGTGCCTGGAGTCCGCGTTGCTTGCCGAGCAGTGCCAGGAAGATTTTTGCCTTTTGCTCTCCGAAGCCGGGCAATTCCTTCAACCTGCGGAGCACCTCCTGGCCGTCTGGGTTGTCCTGGGTCCAGATGGCGGTTGCGTCTCCATTCCAATCGCGCTGAACGGTCGCGGCGAGATCCTGGACGCGGCCGGCCATCGAGCCGGGGAAACGATGGACGGACGGACGCTCCTTGAAGACCTCGACGAAGCCTGCCGGGTCATATTCGGCGATTGCGGCAGGGGACATGGATCCGATGCGAGTCCGGATCTTTTCGGGTCCCGCAAACGCGGACTCCATGGTCACCTGTTGGTCTAGCAGCATGCCGATGAGAAGTGCGAACGCGTCATCGCTGAGCAGCTGGTCGGCGGCGGGGTCGCCAGTAATGTGCAGTTCCATGCGCCCATCCTCCCACTTGCTTTGATTCGCGTCATGGTGGCCAACTCAGCAGCCTGGTTCGGTCTCCGTCTGTGAGTTCGCCGGCAATTCGCGCCGTTCGAGTGTCTGCCCATAGGGGACGTCGCGGCTGATGGCGACGGTGTACCTGGTGTATCCGTGCTGGGTAACGAGGATGCCGTGACGGCGCTCCTTGACGGCGTGTTCGCGGGCGATTTCGACGGCTGTGTTCAGGTCGTTTTCGATAGTGTCGGAGTCGTGGGCGGTGATTTCCAGGACGACGTCCGAATGGCGTTTGATCATCGTGGTCTCTTTCTCGGCGGGAAGCGCCGGGGCTCTCAGGGGTCACGGGCTTCCGGGGCCGGGCGAACCCGGGGAGGCGGAAAGCGGTGGTTCGAGAGGGGTTGCCCGGCATTCTGTGATGGGGCGGTTGCTGGCCGTAGAGTCCGGCGGGCTTGATCGGCGGAACATTTTCCTGCGGATCTGTAGCCAGTGTGGACGATCGGGGGCTCGGGCGCAAGTTGAAATGCCGAAAAAGTTGACTGTGTCGGAGAAATACAGCGGTCCTAGCATCCGGGATGCTATTACGCGGGAGCGGGTGTCTGGCTGTCCTAGGACCGGGAGGGCCACGCGCCGGAGCGGGTTTGTGCCCTAGTGTCGGTTTGAGACCGCCGAGCTATATCGAGGGAGCACCGATGAGAATTGCAGTGACGGGTGGAAGCGGAAAACTGGGCCGGCACGTAGTGCGCCGGCTCAGCGGGGACGGGCACCAGGTCTTGAACCTGGACCGGGCGGGCGAGCGGAGCCCCGGTTTGGCGATTGTCGACTTGCGTGACTTCGGCCAGGTGCTGGATGTGTTTCTGGGGCTGGACGACCGGCACAGCGGCTTCGATGCCGTCGTGCATCTGGGGGCTATTCCGGCACCTGGCATCGTCCCGGATGTTGCGACGTTCGAGAACAACATGCTTTCGACGTACAACGTGTTCCAGGCGGCCCGCCGGGCCGGCATCAAGAAGGTTGTCTACGCCTCAAGTGAGACGGTGCTGGGCCTGCCGTTCGACGTCGACCCTCCCTATATCCCGGTGGATGAGGAATACCCGGCACGGCCGGAGAGCACCTATTCGCTGGTGAAGCATCTGGAAGAGCAGATGGCGATCGAGTTGACGCGCTGGGACCCCGAGCTGAGCATCGTGGGGCTGCGGTTCTCCAATGTCATGGACGTGGAAGATTACGAACGGTTTCCATCCTTCGACTCCGATGCCAGGCTGCGGAAGTGGAACCTTTGGGGTTACATCGATGGCCGGGACGGTGCGCAGGCTGTGGCGCGGGCCCTCGAAAACGGCAAGCCCGGGTTCGAAGCATTCATCATCGCGAACGCGGATACGGTCATGAGCCGGTCCAGTGCCAGCCTGGCTGCGGAGGTGTTCCCCGACGTCAAGGTGATCAAGAAATTGGGCGAGCACGAGACCATGCTCTCTATCGATAAGGCCAGGCGACTGCTGGGTTTCGAGCCCGAACACACTTGGCGCACCTACCATTCGAACCGCACTACTCCCGTCGAGGATTGAGGATCATGATGCAATACCGCACTTTGGGCAACAGTGGCGCCGTGGTTTCGAACTACGCGCTGGGAACCATGACCTTCGGGGCCGAGGCCACCGAGGAAACGTCCCGCGAGATCCTGGACAGCTACGTCGCGGCCGGTGGCAACTTCATTGACACCGCCGATGTTTACAGCGCCGGGGTGTCGGAGGAAATCATCGGCCGCTGGCTGGCCGAACGGCCCGATGCGCGGGACCAGGTGGTGTTGGCCACCAAGGGCCGCTTCCCCATGGGGACGGCGCCGAACGACGTCGGCACCTCCCGACGCCACCTCACGCGGGCGTTGGACGACTCGCTTCGCCGGTTGGGCGTGGAGCAAATCGACCTGTACCAAATGCACGCCTGGGACCCCATTACTCCTTTGGAGGAGACGCTGCGCTTCCTGCACGACTCCGTCAGCAGCGGCAAGATCGCCTACTACGGTTTTTCCAACTTCCTAGGGTGGCAATTGACCAAGGCCGTCCACGTGGCTAAGGCCTTTGGCTGGAGCGCACCGGTGACCTTGCAGCCGCAGTACAGCCTGCTGGTCCGTGAGATCGAATCGGAGATCGTTCCGGCCTCGCTGGATGCTGGAATCGGGCTGCTGCCGTGGTCTCCCTTGGGCGGGGGTTGGCTCTCGGGTAAGTACAGGCGCGACGTGCCGCCCACCGGCGCCACGCGCCTGGGTGAAAACCCGGAACGCGGCATGGAGGCGTGGGGGGCCCGCAACGAGGATCCCCGCACGTGGGACGTCATCGGAACAGTGGAAAAGATCGCAGCGGATCATGGCGTGAGTGCCTCCCAGGTGGCACTGGCCTGGTTGGCGGACCGGCCTGCGGTGACCTCCGTGATCCTCGGCGCCCGCACAACGGAACAGCTGGCGGACAACCTGGCTGCTGCAGACCTGGAACTCAGCCCCGGGGAAACCGGCCGGCTCACCCAGGCCAGCCAACCGCGCGTCGGCGTCTATCCGTACGGCCCGATGGCCCAGAACCAACGCAGCCGGAAGATCGAGGGCGGCAGATAGGGGTCCATTGCCCGCGAGGCAGGACAGGCGTTGAATGTGGCTTATGGTCGACTGGGTTCTACTCTCCAACCTCGGCACCGCGCTCGGTACGACTGTTCTGGCCGTCGCGACGTTCATTTCGACGAGATCGGCCAACCGATCGGCGCGCCTGGCCGAGCGCGCCCTGCTGAATGGATTGCGCCCCATCTTGCTGCCCTCCAACTGGTCCGACGCCCCGCAGAAGGTGCGGTTCATGGAAGGCAAGTGGATGGTGGTGCGCGGCGGCCATGCCACCCTGGAGATCAGCGACAATGCTGTGTACCTGTTGATGTCTGTGCGCAACGCGGGTGCAGGAGTCGCGGTCCTGCACGGCTGGCACCTGCCACCTGACGCCAGGGCTCCGCTTTCGCCAGTGGAGGAGTTCCACCGGCTGACCAGGGACATCTACGTGCCGGCCAACGACGCCGGATTCTGCCAGGTCGCAATCCGGGACCCGGAGTCGGCCGACTTCCGCAACGCAGCCGCGGGAGCGGCCGGCGACGGCTTCACCGTCGACGTGCTCTACGGAGACGCCGAAGGCTCGCAGCGCGTTGTCTCCCGCTTCTTCATCAGCCCGGGACCCGCGGACGCCGGCCACGACGACGACGCCGACTGGCTGTTGATGGTCTCGCGCCACTGGAACCTGGACTTGCCGGCGCCGCGCAGCTGAGCCCGGAGTCCGGCGTCCGCTGCCACGTTGCCGGACTCGTTCCCGATGGTCCTAGCCGGCTTCGCTTTGGATGCGGTCCTTGACGCTTTGGGGCATGGTCGAGCATGCGTCGTTGTCGGAGCGCTGGTCGGCATGGCTGTCGGCGGTGTCCGTGATGCCGACCGTCGCGACCGCCGCTTGCCATCCGCCTAGCCCAACGAGCTGCCGGGGGACCCAGACGTTTGCCGCTCCGTTCACAAGGTTCCACACAGCGGGGTTGACGCCTGCGCCCAGGTAGATGCCTCCGGTGGGGTCCCGTTTGACCAGATCCGGCAGTGGAAGGACGCCCATCAGCTGCGCGGACTGATAGTCGGTCATGTTCCACGGCGGCGTTCCGAAGTAGTACCAGCTGGCCGCGCAGACCCCGTACAGATGGGGGCCGAACTGGGCATAGTTCAGGTAGAGCTCCAAGGTGCGTTGGGGGCTCAACGTGTAGCTGAACTGGGTTGCCAGGACGGCTTCAATCCCCTTGCGGACGGCATTTTGGTCGTCCCAGAGGAAAATGTTCTTGACCAACTGCTGGGGGATGGTGGAGCCGCTGGGGTCGGGCTTTCCCTGGAAATACGCTTGTGCCCTCGACTGGAGGTCTCCGACGTCGAAGGCCCCGCTGCGTGTGCCGAGCTGTTCGTCTTCATGGGCGATGGTCGCGGCCAGCAAGTGCCGGCTCATATGGTTGAGCGAGACGAACTGGTAGACGTTGGGCTCACCCGCCTCCAGCATGTAGGCGGTGCGTGGCGGGGTCACGCCCACGCTGAACATGAAGGCGATGATCTGGACAAGAACGAGTGGGGCGATCAGCGCCAGGAGGACCTTGCGGCGCCACTTCCGTTTGGATCGCTTAGCCTTCTTGCCGCCTTTGGGAGCCGGCACCGGGGCCCGATCCGGCTTCGTCGCGGACCGTTTCACCCGGTCTTGTACAGGCCCCTGTGGCTCCAAAGGGTCTGGCTCCGGGTAGCTGATGACTTTGGCCCGGGCCAGATCGGGGCGGGCCCCTGAAGGAGGGCTCCCTGGTTGCGGACGCCGCGGCGAGGTCGGTGGTGTTGGAATGTCCATCGGTCTGCCTTCGCTTCTCGTGCCGCGCGGTTACCCCTGGAAGGGGTAGAGGATGGCACGAGAGTCTACCGGGCCTTGCTGGTTGTTCCGTTCAGCCAAGTAGTCCAGGTCCCCATCCCTCAGGGTGCGGCGGCAGATTGTAAGTACACTTACTGAAGTCATCACGAGCAAATATCGGAGCGGCAATGACTTCTGCACGGACCTTTGAATCGATCGTCATCATTTTCAATCCCAACAGCACCGGGGACGCACGCAGACTGGCTGAGAGTCTCCACGGCGAGCTGGCAGATCTCCTCAGCTACCCAGTGGACATCAGGCTCCAGCCGACGAGCCACGCCGGACATGCCGTCGAGCTGGCCCGCGACGCAGTCCGCGGTGGCGGAGAAGTGTTGGTGATTTCCGTCAGTGGTGACGGGGGCTACAACGAAGTTGTCAACGGTGTGATGCAAGGCGGCAATCCCAGGGCCGTGTGCGCGGTTCTGGGGGCGGGCAATGCCAATGATCACCGGCGGAGTACCGGCACCCAGCCGCTGGGGGAAGCAATCGCCGGGGGCAGGGTGCGGAGCATCGACTTGCTGCGCGTCCACACGGGCAAGGGAGCGGACTCGCGCGGGGAGTACGCGCACTCCTATGTCGGCTTCGGGCTGACCCCGGTGGTGGCGATGGACCTGGAAAAGGGCGGCAAGGGAGCCCTGAAGGAAATGGCCTCGGTGCTCCGGAGCTTCTCGAAGTTTGAGCCCTTCGAAATACGCCAGGCCGACGGCGCGCGCCGCAGCCTGGACAGCCTCGTGCTCGCCAACATTCCAGAGATGGCGAAGTACGCCACGCTTAGCGACGCGGACGACAAGCTCTCTGACGGAAAGTTCGAAGTGATCGTCTTTGCCCACATGCCAAAGTGGCGGGTCCTCTTGACGGCGTTGCGGGCAGCTACGAAGGGTCTGGGGGATCAGCCCAGCGTGAGCAGCTACTCGTTCACCACCATCAAGCCCCTGAGCTACCAGGTCGACGGTGAAGTGAAATCCGTCGACGCGAACATGCCAGTCAGGATCGAGTGCGCCCCGGCGGCTCTCTCCACCCTGGGATGAACAAAGCCCGTCCGGTGAAATGGATCTCGTAGTGGAGCGATCCGGTATATAGTCAGCAAGCTTAGTACTTGCCGGGATTTGCTTGGACATCATAATAGGAGCACGAATGGAAATCTGGCCCGGATCGGCGTATCCCCTTGGCGCCACCTTCGACGGAACCGGAACCAACTTCGCATTGTTCAGCGAGAGGGCTGAAAAAGTCGAGCTTTGCCTGTTTCAGGAGGACGGCTCCGAAACCAAAGTCGATGTCGTGGAAGTCGATGGTTATGTTTGGCATTGCTACCTGCCGCATGTGCAGCCGGGCCAGAAGTATGGTTACCGGGTGCACGGTCCGTATGACCCTGCCGCGGGCCAGCGCTTCAATCCGAACAAGCTCCTCCTGGACCCTTACGCGAAGGCCATCCACCGGCAGATCGATTGGGACCCGGCGCTGTTCTCGTACAACATGGGGGATCCGGACTCCCGCAACGACAAGGATTCCGCGCCCCACATGATGATGGGTGTGGTCATCAACCCGTTCTTCGACTGGGACGGTGACCACCTCCCGCGGATCCCGTACCACCGGTCCGTGATCTATGAGGC
>NZ_JBFRGF010000008.1:0-146077 GCF_052115205.1 Arthrobacter sp. 2RAF6
GCCTCATAGATCACGGACCGGTGGTACGGGATCCGCGGGAGGTGGTCACCGTCCCAGTCGAAGAACGGGTTGATGACCACACCCATCATCATGTGGGGCGCGGAATCCTTGTCGTTGCGGGAGTCCGGATCCCCCATGTTGTACGAGAAGAGCGCCGGGTCCCAATCGATCTGCCGGTGGATGGCCTTCGCGTAAGGGTCCAGGAGGAGCTTGTTCGGATTGAAGCGCTGGCCCGCGGCAGGGTCATACGGACCGTGCACCCGGTACCCGTACTTCTGGCCCGGCTGCACATGCGGCAGGTAACAGTGCCAAACATAACCGTCCACCTCGTTGACGGTGTAGCTAACTTCGTCCCCGTCGTCGTCAAAGAGACACAATTCCACCTTTTCCGCCTTCTCGCTGAACAGCGCGAAGTTGGTTCCCGTGCCATCAAAGGTGGCACCCAACGGGTATGCGGATCCTGGCCAAACGTTCATGTGTTCTCCTTCACCTGCCGGATAACTTCCTGCCAGCCTAGCCAGACTATGTGACATTCAAAGAACATCCGGAGTCATCCGGCGCGATGTTCCTTGAGAATCCGGAGGACGTCCGGGACCGCCCGGGCGATATCGGAAGCGGTCAATGGCCCGCCCGCCGAGGCTGCGCTGCCAGCCCTTCCGTGGATGCTTGCGCCGACTGCGGCTACCGCGGCCCAGCGCTCATCAGGGGCGATTCCCAACGCGGCGAACGGTCCGTCGTCGTCCAGCCCGGATTCCGCGTACGCTGCAGCCAGCGCGCCGACTATCCCGCCAAGGACGTCCCCGCTGCCTGCTGTCGACATCCACGGGCATCCGTCCGCCTGGCTGAAGACCGCCCCGGAAGGCGAAGCAACCACCGTTGTGGCACCTTTGAGCAGGACGACCGCACCGGTGTGCTCGGCCGCGAGCCGGGCGAAGTGCACGGTCCGCGATTCCACGTCCTCACGCGTGATGCGCACTTCGCCTCGGCCAAGAAGGGCCGCGAGCTCCCCTGCGTGCGGGGTGAGAATCCAGTTCGGCGGGCAGCGTTCCGGCAGGAGGTCCAGGGCTCCGGCGTCGACGACGGCGGGCTGGCTGGCGCTGGCCGCCGCGACCAATACGTCACGGGCACGATCGAGTTGCTCGGCTCCGTCCAGGCCAGGACCGAGCAACCACGCCTGGACCCGGCCCGGCTCGGCCGGTTCCCATATGGCTTCGGGGGTTCGTGCCAGGACCTGCCGCGCCACGACTTCCGGGCCGAGGTACCGCACCATTCCCGCACCGGCCGCGGAGGCGGCCTCGACACAGAGCGCCGCGGCCCCGGTGTAGCGCTCGGAACCTGCCACGACGCCCAGGACTCCCCTGGTGTACTTCTGTGCCCGACGCCCAGGGTCCGGCAGGACGGCAGCCAGGTCAAGGGTAGAGAAACGGCGCAGGGCAGGTGCCGGAAGATATTCCTCGATGCCGATAGGTATGAGGATCACGCGGCCGGCACAGCCCTCACCCGGATCGGCCATCAGCCCGGCCTTGACTCCCCCGAATGCCACGGTCAGCCGCGCCGTCAATACGGGCCAGTGGACCTCGCCTGTGTCGGCGTCCACTCCGCTGGGAGTATCGCAGGCCACAACCAAATCGGGCCTTAGCTCCTCCAAGGCAGCAATCAATTCCGCGGCCGAGCCGCCAAGGCCGCCCCGGGCACCCGTGCCCAGGATGGCGTCAATGACCACATCGTCGCCGGCAACCAGCACGGCTAGTTCTTCGGCGTTGTCCTCGTCCAAAACATGGACGCGTCCGCCGGCAGCCCCGAAAGCCGCGAGGGCGTCAGGATGGGCGGAACCGGCGGTGAGGACCGCCGTCGTGCGCATGCCACGCCTCGCGAGCATTGCCGCGGCGTAGAGGCCATCCCCGCCGTTGTTGCCTTTGCCCGCCAGCACTGTAACGCTCGAGCCGTAAAGGCTGCGGCCTTCCGAGCGGAGTTCACGTACGACGGCGATTGCCAGTCCGTGTGCCGCGCGCTGCATGAGAACAGCGCCTTCGCCGGCATCAAGGAGCGGTTTTTCCGCTGCCCTGATCTGTGTTCCGGTGAAGGCGCTGATCATGGTTTCTTGCGCTGCTAGGCTTCGGCGATGACCATGGCAGTGGCGATTCCGCCATCGTGGCTCATGGACACGTGCCAGCGCTTCACGCCCTTGGACTCGGCAACTGCCAGCACGGTGCCCTTCACCTTGATGGTGGGGCCGTTCTGGTCGAGGCCGATCCAGCAGTCCTGCCAGTTCATGCCGGCCGGAGCTCCCAATACCTTGGCCACAGCTTCCTTGGCCGCGAAACGCGCGGCCAAGGACCGTGTGTTGAGTTCGCGTTCCGCGGGAACGAACAAACGGTCGCGGAGGCCCGGGGTCCGCTCGAGTTGGCGCCCGAAGCGCTCTATGTCTACGACGTCTACGCCTATGCCAACAATCATGCGGCTATTCTACGGTCACACTCTTGGCGAGGTTACGCGGCTGGTCCACGTCGTACCCCTTGGCCTTGGCCAGCTCTGCCGCAAAAATCTGCAGCGGAACAGTTGTGAGAAGCGGCATCAGGAGAGGCGGCGTCTGAGGGACGTAGAAGACGTGCTCGGCGTAGGCCTGCACGGTTTCGTCACCTTCTTCGGCGATCACCAGGGTGCGCGCACCGCGGGCGCGGATTTCCTGGATATTGCTGACAACCTTGGCATGGAGGGAGTCGCGGCCACGCGGGGACGGGACCACGACGAAGACGGGCTGTCCTTCGTCGATCAGGGCAATCGGGCCGTGTTTGAGCTCGCCGGCAGCGAACCCTTCGGCGTGGATGTACGCGATTTCCTTGAGCTTCAACGCGCCCTCGAGTGCCACCGGGAAGCCGACGTGGCGGCCCAGGAAGAGCACCGACTTCTCGTCCTTCATGCTGCGGGCGAGTTCGCGTAGGGGGCCAGCGCCGTCGAGGATGGTCTGGATCTTCGCCGGGATCTTGCCAAGGTCCGCCAAGACGTCCTTGATCTGGCCGGTAAAGATGTTTCCGCGCAGCTGGGCGAGGTAGAGACCAAGAAGATAGGCGGCCGTGATCTGGGCCAGGAACGCCTTGGTCGAGGCGACGGCGATCTCCGGACCGGCGTGGGTGTAAAGAACGGCGTCGGATTCGCGCGGGATAGTGGATCCGTTGGTGTTGCAGATAGAGATCGTCTTGGCACCCTGTTCGCGGGCGTAACGGACGGCCATCAGGGTATCCATGGTCTCGCCGGACTGGCTGATGGACACCACCAGGGTGTTGGCGTCAACGATCGGGTCGCGGTAGCGGAATTCATGCGCGAGTTCCACCTCGGTGGGGATGCGGCACCAGTTCTCGATGGCGTACTTGGCGACCATTCCGGCGTATGCGGCCGTGCCACAAGCCAGGACGATGATCTTGTTGACCTGCTTGAGCAGCTCCGGGTCGATCCGGAGCTCGCTCAAGGTCAGCTGGCCGTTAATGTCCGAGCGGCCGAGGAGGGTCTGGGTGACGGCGTCGGGCTGGTCGTGGATTTCCTTCTCCATGAACGAGCTGAAGCCGCCCTTTTCCGCGGAAGCCGGGTCCCAGTCAACGTGGTATTCCTTGCCCTGGGCCGGGGCGCCGAAGAAGTCCGTGATCTCCACGGTGTCGGCTGTGATGGTGACGATCTGGTCCTGGCCAAGCTCGACGGCGCGGCGCGTGTGATCGATGAAGCCGGAAACGTCCGAGCCAAGGAAGTTCTCGCCTTCTCCCAGACCTACAACAAGAGGGGAGTTGCGACGGGCGGCGACGACGACGTCCGGCCGCTCGGCGTGCACGGCAAGGAGCGTGAACGCGCCTTCGAGCCGCTGGCAGGCGAGCTGCATCGCTTTGGTGAGCTTGCCGTTGGAAGAGTCCCCGCCGAGCTGGTTGCGGAAAATATCGCCCAGAAGTGCTGCCGCGACTTCGGTGTCCGTCTCCGACTCGAAAGTGACACCCTTGGCGATGAGCTCCTGCTTGAGCTCGGCGAAGTTTTCGATGATTCCGTTGTGGATCATGGCCAGGCGTCCGTCGTCCGCCAGATGCGGATGGGCGTTCTGGTCGGTGGGTCCGCCGTGGGTGGCCCAGCGGGTGTGGCCGATGCCGGTCAGCGAGTCCGGGAGCGGATTGTCCTCAAGCTCGTTCAGCAGGTTGCTGAGCTTTCCCGACTTCTTCCGGCTGGCGATGGTTCCATGGGCCACGACTGCGACTCCGGCTGAATCATAGCCCCGGTATTCAAGCCTCCGGAGTCCTTCAAGCACGACGTCGAGAGCCGAGTGCCCGGCATCTGCCCGGCGGGATGAATTGCCAACATAACCTACGATTCCACACATGCCTACAAGAGTAGCGGTTGCCCCGCGAAATGGACGTAGGATATCCCGGCCCGCAAGCAGGCCTGGCCGCGGAATATGCCGGATCGCTTACCTTTTCCGCAGAGCACGCTCACACAAAATCTGCCCGCCGTTCATGCTGTATTTCCGGATCAGCCAGTGGAGGGGCAGAATCTCTAAAGTGACTTTGCAACGCAATGAAGCGAACGGCGACAGCTCCTCCCCGTTCGTGGAGCTGGACAGGCAGACGTGGTCCCGGCTGGGTGCGCAGATGGAGCAGCCGCTTAACGAAGAGGACATCGTCCGGCTTCGCGGCCTCGGTGATCCCCTGGACATGAAGGAAATCCGCGAGGTCTACCTTCCGCTCTCACGCTTGTTGCACCTCTATGTTCAGGCATCACAACAGCTTCATGCAGCTACGACGACATTCCTTGGTGAGCAAACCCAGCGCACGCCCTTCGTGATCGGCGTCGCAGGTTCGGTGGCTGTCGGCAAGTCCACTATCGCCCGCGTGCTGCGCGAAATGCTCCGCCGCTGGCCCGGCACTCCGAACGTCGAACTCATCACCACCGACGGATTCCTTTACCCGCTCGCTGAGTTGAAGCGCCGGCATTTGCTTGAGCGCAAGGGCTTTCCGGAATCCTACGACCGCCGGGCCTTGCTTCGATTCGTGAGTGCGATCAAGGGGGGCGCCGAAGAGGTCCGCGCTCCTTGGTATTCGCACGTCACTTACGACATCGTCCCGGACAAGGAAGTGGTGGTCCGACGGCCTGACGTCCTCATCGTCGAGGGCCTCAACGTGTTGGCACCCGCCCGACCCCGGCAGGACGGCCGGCAAGGCTTGGCCCTGAGCGACTTCTTTGATTTCTCCATTTACGTTGACGCCAAGACGTCGTACATCGAAGACTGGTACGTGGACCGTTTCCGCAAGCTTCGAACCACGGCGTTCGCCCAGCCCGAATCCTACTTCCACCGTTACGCGACGCTCTCCGACGCTGAGGCGGAAGCCACTGCCCGCGGCATTTGGAAGCGCATCAACGAGCCCAACCTTGAGGAAAACGTGCTCCCTACGCGCGGCCGTGCGCAGCTCGTCCTCACCAAGGATGCCGACCATTCCATCCGCCGCATGCTGCTCCGAAAGGTCTAGCACGGATGTGCTACAACTGCGGCCCCAGCCGAAGGTCCTTCACGACGCTACTTGCGGCAGGCGTGGGAATCACTGCCTTGGCGGCCTGCACCCCGGATACCCGGGTCGCCTCGCCCACGGCCGCTCCGTCCCCCTCGGGTCCCCAAACGGCAACGCCGACGCCGACTGTGGCGACCACGACGGCGGTTCCCGCCACAGCGGCGAGCCAGCCGCCGTCGGGCGCACCGCCGTCGAAGGCTCCGCCGTCGGGGGTTCTGTCGCAACAGTTTTCCCTAAGCGACCCCACAAGCCAGTGGGTCATCGTCAACAAGCACCGGCCGCTGACGCCCTTGCAGTTTGCCCCTGCCGACTTGGCACAGCCCCGCGTGCAACTGGCAGTCAGCGGAGAGGGGTCCCTGCTCAACAGCACCACCGCCGGAGCAGCCGAAAAGCTCTTTGCGGCAGCCGCCTCAGCCGGAGTGACTATGACCTTGGCGTCCGGTTACCGTTCCTTCCAGACCCAGACCGCAACGTACAACGGTTACGTGAGCACGCGCGGCCAGGCCTCGGCGGACACGGCCTCCGCCCGTCCGGGCTTCTCGGAGCACCAAACTGGCTGGGCATTCGACATCGGCGACGGCGGCGGGGCGTGCAGCTTCGAGCCTTGCTTCGCTGATCAGCCGGCCGCCGCTTGGGCCAAGGCCAACGCGTACAAGTACGGATTTGTTGTCAGGTACCCGTGGATGCTCAATGAAATCACTGGCTATTACTACGAGCCGTGGCATTTGCGATTTATCGGAGTTGAGGCTGCAGCGGATATGGCCAAGCGGGGTATCGGCACCCTTGAGGAGTACTTTGGACTCGAAGCGGCGCCGGGCTACCCCTAGCGGTTGATTAACCAGGAAAGTTCCCGACACTCCTGGGAATTGAACGTCTGCTCACTTTGAATTCACAAGCATGCGCTAGCTTGGTGCCATGTTGAGTGGATTTAAGAATTTCATTCTGAAGGGCAACGTCGTAGACCTTGCCGTAGCCGTCGTCATGGGTGCCGCCTTCGGTGCAGTTGTTGACGCACTCGTCAAGAACGTCCTCATGCCGCTGATCGCTGCCTTGGTTGGATCCCCCAACTTTGACAGTTTTGCGAAGGTAACCATCAACGGAAATGACCTGCAGTTCGGGGTTTTGCTAACCGCGATCGTCAATTTCGTCCTCGTAGCAGCCGCTATCTATTTCGTCGTGGTGGCTCCGATGAACCACCTCATCGAGCGCCGCAACGCCAAGTTGGGCATCACGGAGGAGGAGCCGGCGGCAGACCCCGCCGTCACGCTCCTCACCGAGATCCGCGACAACCTGGTCCGACGGTAAGCATTTGAAATAGCTGTGGCCCGGCTCCTCACGGAGACGGGCCACAGTTGTTTGGTCTTTGCTGCGTTCGGGACTAGAGGGCCAGTTCGCGTGGAATAGCGAGGCGGTCTTCGACGACGCCGGCCAGTTCAGTGCATATGCGGGTGGCGGTTTCCATGTCCGCGGCCTCCACCATCACGCGCACCAGCGCTTCGGTGCCCGATGGCCGCAGGAGCACCCGGCCGGTGTCACCAAGTTCGAGTTCGGCGGCAGCCACCGCAGCGGCGACGCCTTCGTCCGTGGCGGCACGTGACTTGTCCACGCCCTTCACGTTGATCATGAGCTGCGGCAGCTTGGTCATGGCACGGGCAAGGTCTTGGAGGGTCCGGCCGGTGCCGGCCACCTGGGCGGCAATCTGCAGACCGGTCAGGACGCCGTCGCCAGTGGTGGCGTAATCGGAGAAGATCACGTGGCCCGATTGCTCTCCCCCA
The DNA here is from genome assembly GCF_052115205.1 of Arthrobacter sp. 2RAF6. Classification (NCBI taxonomy): domain Bacteria; kingdom Bacillati; phylum Actinomycetota; class Actinomycetes; order Micrococcales; family Micrococcaceae; genus Arthrobacter; species Arthrobacter sp. 2RAF6. The sequence continues at coordinate 7,313 of NZ_JBFRGF010000008.1, forward strand.
AGGCTGAAGCCGCCTTCGCGCATTGCCTCCAGGACGTATCGGTCCCCCACCGCGGTCTCGCGGAGGGTGATTCCAGCCTCGCGCAAGGCGATCTTGAGTCCGAGGTTGCTCATCACGGTGGCTACCAGGACGTCGTCCTTCAGTTTTCCGGACTTCTTCAGCGCGAGGGCCAGAATCGCCATGATCTGGTCGCCGTCAACCTCGTTGCCTTCGTGGTCTACGGCCAGGCAGCGGTCGGCGTCGCCGTCGTGCGCTATGCCGAAGTCCGCGCCGTGCTTGACGACCGCTTCCTTGAGCTGGCCAAGGTGGGTGGAACCGACGCCGTCGTTGATGTTCAGGCCGTCGGGTTCGGCGCCGATCACCACAACTTCGGCGCCGGCGCTGGCGAAGACCTGCGGGGAGCAGCCGCTGGCTGCACCGTGGGCGCAGTCCAGGACAACCTTGAGACCTTCGAGGCGGTGCGGCAGGGTGCCGAGCAGGTGGACGATGTAACGGTCCTCGGCGTCCGAGAAGCGCTGGATGCGGCCGACGTCGCCGGCCACAGGGCGTGACGGTTCCTTGCCGAGCTGGGCCTCGATCGCGTCCTCAACCTCGTCGGGGAGCTTCTGGCCGCCGCGGGCAAAGAACTTGATGCCGTTGTCCGGTGCAGGGTTGTGCGAGGCCGAAATCATGACGCCGAAGTCGGCATCGAGGTCCGCGATGAGGTAGGCCGCTGCCGGCGTGGGCAGCACACCGGCGTCGTACACGTCGATGCCGGAGCTCGAAAGTCCGGCTTCCACCGCCGCGGCGATAAACTCCCCGCTTGCGCGGGGGTCCCGGGCGACCACGGCACGGGGCCGTTTTCCGTCGGCTGCACGCTCGTGGCCGAGGACCACTGCGGCAGCTTGGGCCAACTGAAGAGCAAGCTCCGCGGTGAGCAATCCATTGGCGAGACCACGCACGCCATCTGTTCCAAATAATCTAGCCATCGCGTCCCAGTCTAGACGACGGTTGTAGGGGTCGAGGAAAGGGTGCCGCAGGGCCCGCCTGTACCCCTTCAGCCGCGCGAGCACAAGAGTGGAACTACTTGACTTGCGTTTTCCGCTCCACTCTAGTATTGACCCTTAACAAGTATCTACGATTACCGCATGACACCTAGCTCTGGGGGCTTGGCGCTAGAAATAATTGTCCCCGTTTTCAACGAGTCCGCCATACTCGAAAGAAGCATTTACCGGCTTGTCGACTATCTTTCCCGGGAATTGTTGTACAGCTGGAAAATCACGATTGCCGACAACGCGAGCACCGACGCGACCGGTTTAATTGCGCGGAAGCTCGCTGATGAGGTTCCCAATGTCAGTTATCGGCGCCTTGAGACAAAAGGGCGGGGTTTCGCTCTCCGCGACGCCTGGACATCGTCTGAAGCCAAAGTTCTGGCATATGTAGACGTCGACCTCTCGACTGATTTGGCGGCTTTGCCGCCGCTCATCGCTCCCCTGCTATCCGGACACTCGGATGTCAGCATCGGGACCCGGCTTGGCCGCACTTCCAGGGTGGTCAGGGGCCCCAAACGGGAATTCATCTCCCGGAGCTACAACCTGATTCTTAAACGGACCATGCAGGTACAGTTCTCCGATGCCCAGTGTGGTTTTAAGGCTGTCAGGGCGGAAGTCGCGCATCGGCTGCTTCCTTATGTGGAGGACAACTGCTGGTTCTTCGACACCGAGCTGTTGATCCTGGCTGAGCGGGCAGGACTTCGAATCCACGAAATTCCAGTCGACTGGATCGACGATCCTGACAGCAGGGTGGATATCCGCCAAACGGCCGTCGACGATATCAGGGGCCTCGTACGCGTCGCCGGCTCCATGATGAAGGGAAATATCCCTTTGCAAGCGATATACGCGGAGCTGGGGCGAGGACCTATCGCCGCGCCAACGCGTCCAAGCTTCTTCGGCCAAGTGATACGTTTTGGAATCGTCGGCGCCTTCTCCACTCTCGCTTTCGCTTTGCTGTATCTGCTATTCCAGGGCCCGTTTGGCCCACAGCAGGGAAACTTCCTGGCCCTGTTGCTCACGGCCATCGCGAACACGGCCGCCAACCGCCGCTTCACCTTCAGGATCCACGGACCCGAGCGGCAGTTCACACAACAGTTTCAAGGCCTTGTGGTTTTCTTGGTCGCCTGGGGAATCACTTCTTCTTCCCTTGTATTGCTACATGCCATTCACCCGGACGCAGCACCCAGTACTGAGCTCTTTGTCCTGACCTGTGCAAACATCTTCGCCACTCTGGTGCGCTTCGTCCTGCTCCGTATCTGGGTCTTCCGGGTACGGCGGACGGAGGATCGGCGCGGCGGTTTCGCTCTCAACCAGCCAAAAGAGTCGTTACTTTGATCCTGTTGTCCCAGGCGGGGAAAACCACTTGGGGAAAATTTCAAGGAGGAATCTTTTGACGGTGTCCGAATCTACCGCCTCCCGTACGGGCCAGGCCGGCTTCCCAGCGCGGAGCCCAACCCCAGTTGCACGCCGGGAGAAGGTCACCATCGCTTTCCTCTTGCTCTCCACAGCATTTCTTTACCTGTGGAAGCTGGATCAAAATGGTTGGGCCAACGCATTTTACTCAGCTGCAGTCCAGTCCGGTGAACATGACTTCACGGCATTCTTCTTCGGTTCCTCGGACTGGGGCAACTCCATCACCGTCGATAAACCCCCACTCAGCCTGTGGATCATGGGGCTTTCGGTCCGACTATTCGGACTCAACTCTTGGGGCCTCCTCGTTCCACAAGTCATCATCACGTTGACCAGCACTTTGTTGATCTTTGTCCTAATCCGCAGATACTTCCCGGCCTCCGCCGCCCTTATCGCGGCAGCAGTGTTCGCGTACACCCCAATCACCGTTCTGCTAGCTCGCTACAACAACCCGGATCCGCTCATGGTCCTGTTGATGATTGCGGCGCTCTACACCGGGACGCGAGCTGCTGAGACCGGCAAACTCAAGCCGATGCTCCTCGCAAGCGGATTTTTGGCTCTTGGATTCCTGACGAAGCAGCTTCAGGCGTTTCTGGTTCTCCCGGCAATTGCGATCGTCTTTCTGACCTTCGCCCGACTGCCTTGGCGAAAGAAGTTCCTAGGACTTGCACTGGCAGGATGCTTGGTGGCCGCCTGTTCCTTGGCTTGGCCGCTCGCCGTGGACCTCACACCTGCCCAATCCCGCCCCTTTGTCGGAGGCTCAACGGGCAACAGCATGATTGAGCTGACGCTCGGGTACAACGGGATCGACCGCGTAGTCCAGCATGCAGATGACCCGTCCTTGTCTCTCATACCCCAAGAGTTCAGGAGTATGGGCTCAGACGCAGGATTCTTCAGGCTGATCAATCTGAACTACGGGCAGGAAATCGGCTGGCTGCTCATGCCCGCCTTGCTCAGCTGTGTGGTCATCACATGGGCGATTGCCACACGCCGATTCGAAAGGCATGAGGCGATCTTATCGGCGGCAGCAGTTCTCTGGTTCGTCACAACGTATCTCGTGCTGAGTTTCATGAGCCAGGGCTTTCATTCCTACTATTCGTCGTCACTGGCGCCTCCGCTGGCTCTTTGCGTCGGCATTGGTGCCCGTCTGCTCTTGTCAGGCGCCAAGACAGTGCTAGGGCGAATATGGACTACAGGTGCTTTGGTTGCAAGCTTCATCTTCGCCAACGCAATATGGCGGATTAGCGATCTGTATCCGGAATGGCTCGGAACCGCCATACTGTCTGCCGGCTTGCTCTTGGCTGCAGCCTCAGCTGTCCGCCCACCCTGGCCTTGGCTTGAGCGCTCAACAGCTGCCATGACAATTGGAGCGCTGCTGATCGGACCGGTATTTTGCTCTTTTCTGACTGTGGGTTCTCCTCAATCCGGGTCGAATCCCCTTTCGGGTGGCATCTCCCGGAACCCGAATACACTTAGCCGCTTCCTTGACGGAGTCAAGAAACAGGAACCGGCCTGGGCGTACGGAATTGCGATTGGCAATAATCCCGGCCAAGCCATCTTGGAGAAGCTGGAAAGCGCCCCATCGAGATGTACGTGGGCCGCAGCTACCTATCCTGCCCAAACGGCCGCGCGTTTTCAGCTGGCTTCCAATCGTCCGATCATGCCGCTGGGTGGTTTCGCTGCTGTGGATCCCAGCCCCACCCTGAACAAGTTCCGGGGCTGGGTCGCTGCGGGACAAATTTGCTACCTAGTCGAGCAGCCTGAACAACTGAACGTCCCGGGAAACAGTCAGGAACTCACGGCGATTCAGAATTGGGTAGCGGCCACATTCCACGCAGATATCACTGACGGCACCACGGTGTACGACCTAGGAAGACCACTGGAAAGTAGCCGTTAAACGCAGTAAGGCCCGCCCCGCCAGGCGGCGGAGCGGGCCTTGAAAGCGATTTTGCGCTTGTGGAGCGCGATTTAGCGATTGTGGATCCGAGCGCTAAATCGCGCCGAGGGCCCCATGGTGATGTCGCGCCAGCGGCAACACCATGGGTAGGCGCATTTTTAGCGCTTGGAGTACTGCTGAGCCTTGCGTGCCTTCTTGAGACCAGCCTTCTTACGCTCGATGACGCGGGCGTCACGACGCAGGAAACCGGCCTTCTTCAGGGTGGCGCGGTTGTTCTCGGTGTCGATCTCGTTCAGTGAACGGGCGATGCCGAGACGCAGAGCGCCAGCCTGACCGGAAATGCCGCCACCGTGGATGCGTGCAAAGACGTCATAGGCGCCGTCAAGATCAAGGATCTTGAAGGGCTCGTTAACGTCCTGCTGGTGCAGCTTGTTCGGGAAGTAGTTGGCCAACTCGCGGCCGTTGATGATCCACTTGCCGGTGCCGGGCACGATGCGAACACGTGCAACGGCTTCTTTACGACGGCCAACTGCGGCGCCGGCAACGGTCAGTGCCGGGCGCTCCTTCTTCGGCGCTTCTGCTTCCGCAGGACCGCTCTCCGAGGTGTAGCTGGTCAGGTTTTCCTCAGCCACAACGGCCTCGGTGGTCAGTTCTTCGTTCTGAGCCACGATTCTCCTTGATTAAAAGTTGGTTGGTGGCCAGGACTACTGGGCGACCTGGGTGATTTCGAAAGTCTTGGGCTGCTGGGCTGCGTGGGGGTGTTCTGCACCACGGTAGACCTTGAGCTTGCCCAGCTGCTGTGCAGCAAGGGAGTTCTTCGGGAGCATGCCCTTGATGGCCTTCTCCACGGCGCGGACCGGGTTGGATTCCAGCAACTCCGCGTAGTTGACGGAGGTCAGGCCGCCCGGGTAGCCGGAGTGGCGGTATGCGCGCTTCTGCTCCAGCTTGGCGCCGGTCAGGGCGACCTTTTCAGCGTTGATGATGATGACGAAGTCGCCCATGTCCATGTGGGACGCAAAGGTCGGCTTGTGCTTTCCGCGCAGCAGTGTTGCGGTCTGGCTGGCAAGACGACCAAGGACAACGTCGGTGGCATCGATGACGTGCCACTGGCGGTTGATATCGCCGGGCTTCGGGGTGTACGTACGCACGGTTTTGCCTCGTTCTTGTTCTGGCGTTCATGTTTTAGGCGGCACGCTTGAAGCGTGTGCCTACTAGGTATGCGTTACCGGAGCAGAGGTGAGGGCTCTATGTACCAGTCATCCCGAAGTCCCGATATGCCTGTCGAGTTAACGATCCTGCAACTGGATCCCCAAGCGGGCATGTGTCATCGAGAAAGGACACGCACAACGACTATCAACAATAGCGGCAAGGAGCTTCAGGGTCAAAATAGCGACGAGACTCACCTATAGTGCTCGCGAAATGGGGTGCGTGCCTCATTTGGGAAACGCTCGCGAAATCACCGGGCTGCCACGGGCACGGCGGTGACGATGAGGGATGGGTCTGTCGTTGGGAACGCGTAGGGATATCACGAAGAAGTACGCCACCGATTACGCGAAGTCGTCCAAGACGGCCAAGGGCCTGATTTTGGACGAGCCGTGGCTGTTACGGGGTGGTCCCGGGCCAACGCCCGCCGGGCGCTGTCCACGGCGCGCAAGCGGAAGGGCCCCGCGAAGACGGTGGTGCGGAAGCCGCGGGGGCGGTCCTACGGCTATGACGTGCTGAAGGTCCTGATCAGTGTGTGGCGGCTGGCCGGGATGCCGTCGGGCAAATACCTGGCCGTGACCATGGGTCTGTGGCTGCCCAAGCTCGAGACCTTCGGGGAACTCGACGCGAAGCGGCTCACCCCGGCGGTGCGGGCGCAGTTGCTGAGGATCTCGGGAGCGACGATCGACCGGCTGCTTAAGCCCACGAAGGACACGGACAGGCCCAAGGTACTGTCCGCGACGAAGGCCGGGCCGCTGCTGCGGAACTCGATCACGGTCCGCAAGGCCGGGGATGAACACGAACAGGCCCCGGGGTTCATCGAGGCTGACATGGTCGTGCACTGTGGGCCCACCCTGGCCGGTGAATTCGTCAGGACCCTGACCGCCACGGACGTGTTCACCGGCTGGACCGAGAACGTCGCGGTCCGAAACGGCGCGCACAAATAGGTGCTGGAAGCCATGGATGAGATCCTCGCCCGCCTGCCGTTCCCCATGGTCGGCCTGGACACGGACAACGGCGGGGAATTCATCAACCACGCCCTGATCAGATGGGCCGGCGAAAAGGACATCTACTTCACCCGCGCTCGGCCCTACAAGTCCAACGACAACGCCCATGTCGAGCAGAAGAACGGCGACGTGGTCCGCCGGCACACCTTCCACTACCGCTACGACACCGCCGCGGAGCTGAAGCTCCTCAACGCCCTCTACGCCCTCGTCCGGGTCCGGCTGAACCTGTTCACCGCCACCACCAAAGCAACCGGCTGGCGCTCGAACAAACACGGGAAAAGACCGGCGTCTACGACAAGCCACGGACCCCGTACCAACGCGTCATCGACTCCGGGACCCTCACCGAAGCCAAAGCCGCTGAACTCGCCCAACTGATGGAGACCACCAACCCGGCCGACCTCACCCGGGGCATCACCAAAATTCAGACCCAGCTGATCGCCCTCGCCGCAGCGAAAACACAGGCCCTGGAAGCATCATCCACGCGAGCACAAATAGATGAGGCACGGGAACTCATTTCGCGAGCATCTTGACCTGAGGCATTACGAATAGGCTGGCAACCAGCGTGAACAACTGAGACCCATTCTGAGCTCCTAGGAGATGCCATGACAGCAACTGCCGCCCAGCCCTTGCTTGTGGCCGCCTTCGGGCTCCTGGGGCTGCTCACGAACCTCGTGGCAGAGCTTCTGATAGCCAGATTCCTGCCGCGGCTTGGCGGGCCCGCCTCCCCCGCTGTCCGGATCACGACGGCGGTTGCCACCGCCGCGTTGTTTGCCCTCCTGACGCTTCGGTTCGGACTCTCCCCGATGCTCGCTGCCTACTTGCTACTAGGGGTAATGGCCGTGCAGCTGTCACGCGTGGACGTGGTGCACCATTTGCTTCCAAACCCGCTTGTTCTGTTGCTGCTTGCTGCCGGCCTTGGTCTGTTAACTATGTCAGCTGTGCTCGTTCCGGACTGGTCTGGACTGCTGCGCGCGGCTGCCGGCGCCGTCATTTTGTTCCTCGGGTACTTAATTCTCGGTTTAGTTTCTCCCGGAAGCCTCGGAATGGGCGACGTGAAGCTCGCAGCACCACTCGGAATGTACTTGGGCTACTTGGGCTGGACCCAAGTGTTTTATGGGGGACTGCTGGGCTTCGTGGTGGGCGGGGTGATGACGGTACTGCAGTTGCGTCTGAAGCGCGGAATCAAGCCATCTGAAGTCGCCCACGGGCCGGCCATGTTTGCCGCAGCAATTGGAGTGGTCCTCCTCGTCCCGTGAGCACGGCATGCTTCCCGGTCCCCTCAGTCCCCACGAGTCCCATCCGTGCCAGTAACTAGGTAGTACTTAGGCAGAAAAACCGAGTACCGCGCAGGGGCAGTTCGAGTAGTCCATTGCACTCGCACTAGAAAAGACGAGTACCACTACGCATTGTTTGTTAACCCTCCCAGGGGCAATTCTTGTCCTATCGAAATCCGACCGCCAAACGGGATATGTGGGCAACTGGAATTCGTAGACAAATTCACTTATCTGGGAAGGTTTTTCCAATGTCAACTCTCATGATCTCCACACTCGCTTTCATCGCCGGCATCAAAGACAAGCTCACTTCCGAGAAAGGCGCGACAGCAACGGAATATTCGCTGCTTGTCGGCCTTATTGCCCTCGTCATCGTCGTCGGCGTCGGGCTGTTCGGCACTAACCTGAACGCCTTCTTCAATGGCCTGGCCGGGAAGGTTGCAGCCTGGTAGCGAGAGCTGCCGGTCTCGATAGGTCTCAACATGTTCAATTTCAAGAAGCAATTTCGCGCACTCCAACTACTTTTCGGCGAACTTCCCGCTGAAAGGGGAGCGACTGCCACAGAATATTCATTGCTAGTCGGATTGATCGCCCTCGTCATAGTTGTAGGCGTCGGGCTCTTCGGCACCAACCTGAACGCGTGGTTCAACAGCCTCGCTACGACGGTGGGCACCTGGTAATTGGGCAAACGCGTTGTGCCGCGCCGCTGGCGCGGCACAACGCACCGTTATTGCTGCAGACTTCAGCAGCACGTACCCAGGGGGATCCAGTGAAACACAGGATCAGAACTTCCAGGAACAATGAGCGAGGCGCCGTCGCCGTTGAATTCGCACTTGTCGCGCCCATTCTCATTTCCCTGATCATTGCAATTGTCGAATTTTCGAATGCCTATAACATCCAGGTTTCCGTGACTCAAGCCTCGCGTGAAGCTGCTCGGACCATGGCAATCACCAACGACTCTGGCAAGGCAACCGCGGCCGGCAAGGCCGGAGCGCCCTCGCTGGACACCTCCAAGCTGAGTTTCAGCTATTCTGGCGCCTGCGCGGCAGGCAGTCCCCCTCCAACAATCACGGTGACCACTACCTACAGTGGACAGTCTCTAACCGGATTCTTCGGCTCCAGTCTCACCGTCACAGGCAAGGGAGCGATGCAATGCAACGGCTGATCCGGCGTCAGGACCCGCAGGACAGAGAACGCGGGGCTGCGGGCGTCATGGTCGCGCTCATGATGCTCACCCTAATTGGGGTGGGCGCGGTCGCGGTAGACGTCGGCCAAATCTATGCAGAACGCGCCCAACTGCAAAACGGGGCGGACGCTGGAGCCCTCGCGGTGGCGAACTCCTGCGCGAAAGGGTCCTGCACCACCTCGATTGCTGGCGCCCTCGCCAACTCAAATGCCAACGACGGTGCAAGCACAGTGAAGTCAGTTGACCTCAGTGTGCCTGGCCAAGTGACGGTCACGACGACCACCAAAGACGGCACAACGGGTGCGGGATACCTGAGCAAGATGTTCGCTAGCGCCCTCAACACTGGGCCGGTGACGCTCGGTGCCCAAGCCATTGCAACCTGGGGAGGCCCTGGCTCCGGTCCAGCAACCCTTCCCCTGGCCTTTGCCCCGTGCCAGTTCGACATCAATGGCGCCACACAGACCATTCTCACCCACGGATCAAAAACCTGCGTAAGTGATAGCCCATCCGGTCAGGTAATCCCCGGCGGTTTTGAATGGCTGACGCCCGAAACCGGCCAGTGCGCCGCAAAGGTATATCCGGATGACCCCGCCACAACTGGAGTGGTTGATCCCTACGCGCAGACCAACACGGGACTGAGCATGCCCAAAACGTGCAAGTCCCTCATCAGCGGTTATCTGAATACAGTGGTTGCCTTTCCCGTTTTCACAGAAGCTTCGGCAAGCGGCGCTGGAGGTAAGTACTACATCAAGGGATATGCCGCCTTCTATCTGACCGGGTACAACTTCCCCGGCATGTCCGGCGGCGATCAAACAGGCCTTGGAGGCACCAACAACGGGGTCCGCGGGTATTTTGTCAGCTGGATTGCGGACCCCTCTCTGTACCAGGGAGGCGGATACACGCAGGGCGGGGCAAATCTGCCGCCGCAACTCATCAAATAAACGGCGCTCCTGGGCGAGCGCAATCTGGGAAGGAAGAACAGTGAAAACACGCCTACTGGGAGGCATCGCTGCGCTTGTCGTAGCCATCATTGGAACAGTGATGCTCGTGTTCTACGTCCAGGGCGCCGACAAGCGCGCTCTGGCAAATACGGAAACGGAAGACGTCTACGTCATCCAAAAGGAAATTCCCGCTGGCACTCCGACCGCCGGCTTCGGGGATTCCGTCGTCAAAAAGTCTGTGCCAAAGTCAGCCATTGCGGCCGACAGCGTCACCAATCTTGGGGACCTCGGCTCCAAGGTTTCCTCGATTGCCTTCATGCCTGGTGAGCAATTGCTTGCGACCCGGATGGTCAACCCAAACAGCTTGGCGGGTCCAGGCAGGGTTGAAGTTCCTGCCGGACTTCAGGAGGTCACCCTCAAACTGCCGATCGAACGCGTTGTCGGCGGGACAGTGAAGGCCGGTGACACAGTCGGCGTGATGCTGTCCTTCAAGGCCGATGACAAATCCAGCTCCCCTGACCAGACAAACTTTACATTCCACAAAGTCCTGGTCACCGCAGTGCAGGACGCCAGTGGAACGATTGCAGACAACTCAAGTTCCGCCTCTCAGGCAGGAAGCGGTTCCCTGAACGCCAACAAGACCGCGGGCTCAGGGAGCGGCTACCTCGTCACGGTGGCACGCTCCGCCGTCGATGTCCAAAAGATCGTGTACGCCGTTGAGTTCGGCACCATCTACCTGAGCAAAGAGCCTTCGGATGCCGTTGCAGGCGCAATAGGAGTCATCGATCGGGGAAGTGTATTCAAATGAGCCGCTTCGTTCTCATCACGCCGGATCTCGACTTCGAACGCCGGGTCCGCTCTGCAACAGCAGGAATGAGCGGAAGTCTCCAATGGTTCCAGGCAGACTACTTGCCGGCAGGGCCACGGGAGATCTTGGACCAGCTTCTCGGAGAACCGCCTGAGGTGCTGATTTTGGGACCGGGGCTGGAAATCAGTGACTCTCTCAAGCACGCTGCCTTGCTGGATCTTCAGTTCCCGGAAATCAGTGTGGTGCTGGCCGCGGAACAGAGCGAGTCTTTGGTCCTGGCAGCAATGCGTTCCGGGGTGCGAGACCTTCTCTCCCCCGCAGCGGATTCGGATTCCATCCGTGTGATGGTGGAACGGGCTAGTCTTGCCGCCGCCGGCAGGCGACGGGGCCTTGCCCCCAACGCCATCGAGACTCCCTCGCAGGCTTCGGGCGGCCGCGTCATCGCGGTCATGTCCCCCAAGGGCGGGGTGGGTAAGACAACAGTCGCGACGAACCTAGCGGTCGGACTTGGGGCACTGGCGCCAATGGGCGTAGTGATTGTCGACCTGGACCTTCAGTTTGGCGATGTGGCGAGCGGATTGCTGTTGAATCCCGAACACACCATCACGGACGCCGTGCTTGGGCCAGCCAGCCAGGATTCCATGGTTCTCAAGACCTACTTGAGCGTTCATCCGGCGAGCATCTACGCGCTCTGCGCCCCGCGCAATCCGGTGGAAATGGATCGCATCACAGCCCAACACGTCAGCAGGTTGTTGGAACAGTTGCGGCACGAATTCCAATATGTCGTCATCGACACCGCTCCTGGGCTCGGCGAGCATGTTCTGGCCGCTCTGGAGAACGCTACCGATGCAGTGTGGGTGTGCGGCATGGATATTCCGAGTATCCGCGGATTGCGGACGGGACTCAATATCCTCGACGAATTGCAGTTGCTACCTCAGTACCGTCACGTCGTCCTGAACATGGCCGATCCCAAGAGCGGATTGGGCCTAAAGGACGTGGAAGCGACCATCGGAGTTCCGGTGGATGTTGCCATTCCTCGTTCACGGACCCTTCCTTTCTCCACGAACAAAGGCGTCCCGCTGCTGCAGGACGGGACACGAGATGCCGCCACCAAGGGCCTTCGCCTGCTGGTGAACCGGTTTAAGCCCAATTGGGACGAGCGAGAACACAAGCAGATGCACAGAAGGGCGGTTGTCCGGTGAACCTCTCACGCAGACTCGAAAGTCGTCGGTACGACGCCGGTTCCGGCGCAGCACAAGGCGCTGCGACCGTTTCCCCGGAAATGGCTACGCCCACAGCAACCACCCTCGGCCGGATCCAAGAAGCAAAAGCAGCCGAATCCTCGAACACCATGGCTCCCGCCGATGAAAACACACCGTCAACGATTCTGGCCAGTGAAGCACTCGGCGACCTTAAGGAGCGGGCAAGCAAGGCGCTGTTTGAACGACTCGGCTCCAGGCTCTCCGATTCCTCCCTAGACGAGACAGAACTGCACCAGTACGTACGCGATGAGCTGAAGGTCGTTGTCGACGAAGAACAGGTGCCCCTAACGTCAGCAGAACGGCAGCGCCTCACTGCAGAGATCATCGACGACGTCCTCGGCCATGGCGCCATCCAGCGCTTCCTGGACGATCCGGAAATTACGGAAGTCATGGTGAACCGATACGACAGCATTTACGTCGAACGGTATGGCCGGCTGTACAAGACCGAGGCCAAATTCTCCTCGGACGAGGCCTTGCGGCGGATCATTGAGCGCATTGTGTCCAGGGTCGGGCGGCGAATCGACGAGTCGTCTCCACTCGTCGACGCGCGGCTCCCCGACGGCTCCCGCGTGAATGCCATCATTCCGCCGCTCGCCGTCAATGGGCCTTCGCTGACCATACGAAAGTTTGGCCGCGAAGCACTCACGGTGAACAAACTCATCGAATTTGGCAGCCTGTCCCCGGAAATGGCGGAGCTGCTCAGGGCTTGTGTGTTGGCTCGGATGAATATCATCGTGTCCGGCGGTACCGGCACTGGGAAGACGACCCTGTTGAACGTCCTCTCGTCGTTTATTCCGGTAGAGGACCGGATCGTCACCATTGAGGACGCTGTCGAATTGCAACTCCAACAAGAGCATGTGGTGCGCCTTGAGAGCAGGCCAGCCAACATAGAGGGCCGCGGTGAGGTCACCATTCGGGATCTCGTGCGAAACTCCCTTCGTATGCGTCCTGACCGCATCGTGGTGGGCGAAGTTCGTGGAGGAGAGTCCCTCGACATGCTCCAAGCCATGAACACGGGCCACGACGGCTCCATCTCCACTGTTCACGCAAACTCCCCGCGGGACGCAGTCGCGCGCCTCGAGACTCTAGTGCTCATGGCCGGAATGGACCTTCCGCTCAGGGCCATCCGGGAACAAGTGGCTTCCGCCGTGAACCTGATCGTGCACATCAGCCGTTTGCGGGATGGAACCCGCCGGGTCACGCACATCACGGAGGTCCAGGGAATGGAAGGCGACATCGTGACTCTCCAGGACGCCTTCGTGTTCGACTACTCGGCCGGTGTCGATGCCAACGGCCGATTCCTGGGCAAACCGGTCCCCACGGGAGTCCGGCCCCGCTTCACCGACCGCTTCGCAGAACTGGGGATTCCCATCTCTCCGGCAGTGTTCGGAGCCCCGATGATAGGAGGCTTGCGATGAGCGACGCGGGAGTCCAACCCATTTTGCTCGCGGCAGGGTTGGGCTTGGTCTATCTTGCTTTGCTTCTGCTGGTATTGGTGGTGCTCAAGTCAAAGAGGACCCTCGATGCCGAAAGACGCCGACCCGACGCCCCGATCCACACGTCCGCCCTGACCCGGCTCACCGACGGCGCACGAGATGCCATTCAGATACACATTCATTCGGGCTCTGGTGGATATCTTTCGCGCGCGAAACTGGACGCCGCAGGTTTGAAGAAACAACCAGCCGACTACGTCTTGATTGCTGGAATCGTAGTAGCTTTCGCCGGCGCAATCGGCTTCCTGCTCGGCGGCCTCGTTTTCACGATCCTGATGTGCCTGATCGCTATGGTTTCGCTGGTGGCGTTCCTGAGCGTCCTCACTGCCCGGCGTGCGTCGAAATTCGACGAACAAGTACCTGATGCCCTCCAGATGTTGAGTGGAGGAATGCGGGCCGGGCATAGCCTCTTGCGGGCTGTAGACGCCACTGCGCAGGAAAGCGAGGCACCTATGACTGAGGAGATGAGTCGGATCGTCAACGAAACCCGGATCGGCCGGGATCTGGGAGCTTCCCTCAACGACGTCGCCATCAGAACGGGGAGTGAGGACTTCGGCTGGATAGCCCAAGCAATCGAAATCCACCGAGAAGTCGGCGGTGACTTGGCCGAGGTCTTGGACCACGTTGGCGAAACCATCCGCGACCGCAATCAAATCCGCCGGCAGGTCAGGGCGCTGAGCGCCGAAGGACGAATGTCCGCGCTGGTCCTCCTCGCGCTGCCCGTAGTCATGTTCATCGCACTCCTGTTCATAAACCCGAGCTATGCCCATACCTTCACATCCACTGTGCCTGGTTACCTCATGCTTGCCGCCGCCGCGGTCATGCTCAGCGTGGGCGCATGGTGGTTGAGCCGGCTCATCAAGCCGAAGTACTAGGAGGGATCCACCATGCAATTCTTCGCATATGCAGCCATGTTGGCCATCGTGGCCCCCGTGTCTTGGATGGTCTGGCTCGCTTTCACGGGGGACAGGGCGGGACTGCGCAACATTCGTACTAATCTCGGTGTCCGCACGGCGTCCACCCCACAGTCCGGCAATGTCCAGGATCGATTGACGGCCATATCACGGCAACTTGCACCCGACGGCTACGTGGCCTGGCTCGACAAGCAACTGGCGGGGGCTGGTCGTCCCAAGGATTGGCCTTTGGGCAGGATCTTGATGGTCAAACCATTGCTCGCACTCGGTGGTGGCGTCTTCGGGGTGCTGTTGTTCCTCGGCGATCCATCGGCCGGAAAACTCCTTCTTGCCTTTGCGGTGACGGCAGTGGCCTATTTCGTCCCGGATCTCCTCATTCGTTCGAATGCGCAAAAACGGCGCGAGGCAATTCGCTTGGAACTGCCAAACTCGCTCGACCAGATGCTGATCTCCGTCCAGGCAGGTCTGGGTTTTGAAGCCGCTATGGCCCGCGCTGCGGAAAGCGGCAAGGGGCCGTTGGCAGACGAGTTCATCAGGACCCTGCAGGACATTCAGGTGGGGCGGAGCCGAAAGGACGCATATCTCGACATGTCCCAGCGTGTAGATGTTCCAGACGTTCGGAGCTTCATCAGGGCCGTTGTCCAAGCGGATGCCTACGGTATTGCCATCGCCAAAGTCCTCAAGGCCCAGGCACAGGAAATGCGGACCAAGCGCCGTCAGCGGGCCGAAGAGTACGCCATGAAGATTCCAGTGAAAATCCTTTTCCCGCTGATCTTCTGCATCTTTCCGACGCTGTTCATCATCCTCCTGGGGCCAGCCGTCATGAACATCATCGCGGCGTTCTCCTAGCGTCACACTAACGAACAGACGGTGATCGATATGAAAAGAAGGTTCAAGCAGCTAATCAGGATCTTGGCTGGAGAGCAGGGATCAACGGCCACAGAATACTCAGTTCTGGTGGGCTTCATCGCGATGGTCATCGTTGCCGGAGTAGGACTGTTCGGGGCTGCCCTGAACGGTTACTTCGGCACACTGGCCAACGGAGTGAAGACCGCACTGGGACTACCCTAAGAACAGACCCACCAAGCGCATCTGGGGCGTTACCGACCGGCCACCCGCGAACCCAGAACCGCGGGTGGTCTTCGCAGGCCCCCTCCACGGTACCCAGAGCCGGGAGGGGGCCGTCCAACGACAAAGCCCCTGTTACTCCCGCCGCGCCCGCGTCAGCTCGGCCCGCGCAAACAGTTCGTCGTCGGAGGGATAGGCCACTTCCTCAAGCACCAAGGGGTGCGGCGCAGCCAACACCGACTTGGCGTCCCTAACCCCCGCAAGCAAACGCTCATGCAGCCACTCCGGACTTTCCAGGCCCTCTCCCACGCGCAATGCGGATCCCACCAAGGCACGCACCATGTTGTGGCAGAATGCATCGGCCTGGACGTTGGCGACCAGCACACCGTCGCTGCCGCGGACGAACTCAAGCCGCTGCAGTTCGCGGATTGTCGTGGCGCCTTCCCTAGGCTTGCAGTAGGCGCGAAAGTCCTGAAGCCCAAGGAGCGACACCGCCCCGGAATTCATCGCCCCCTCGTCCAGGGCGGCCTTGTGCCAAAGGGTCAGCCTGCGCAGGACCGGGTCCCAGCGTTCCGGGCCATCGGCGATCCGGTAACTGTAGCGGCGCCACAACGCAGAGAAGCGAGCGTCGAAACCGTTAGGCGCCAGCCCGACGTCGTGCACCTCAATGGCGCCGGTTTCGTCCTGCAGGACCCGGCTCAAGGCTCCGCGAAGCCTCCGCAGCATCGCGGCCGCGGGGTCGATCTCGTGGCCCCTCGGCAGTCCGGCCCACTCGGCCTCGGACAGGTCAATGTGCGCCACTTGTCCCCGGGCGTGGACACCGGCGTCGGTCCGCCCCGCCACGGTGACCCGTACGGGGCGCCGCACGATCAGCGCCAATGCCTCTTCCAACGATCCCTGCACGGTCCGGAGACCCGGCTGGAGCGCCCACCCGTTGAATGGGCCGCCGTCGTAGGAAAGATCCATCCGGACACGCAAAAACCCGCCGCCCCCCAAAACGGGGGCAGCGGGTTTTCGTTCGTTCATAGACTTAAGTCTACTGTGAAGAATTCAGTGAATTACTTCTTTTCCTCAGCGGCCGGAGCCTCTTCGGTTTCAGCAGCTTCAGCCTCGGGAGCCTCGGCTTCGGTCTCCGGGGCTTCAGTCTCAGCTTCAGCCTCAACGACCTCTTCCTCGACAACCGGAGCGGTCTCTTCGGCGGCCGGAGCAGCCTTCTCAGCAGCCTTAGTTGCCTCGGCAACTACAGCCTGCTTCGGGGAAACCGGCTCAAGAACCAGCTCGATGACAGCCATGGGAGCATTGTCGCCCTTGCGGTTGCCGATCTTGGTGATACGGGTGTAGCCACCATCGCGGTTGGCAACGGCGCCGGCGATGTCGGTGAACAGCTCGTGGACGATGCCCTTGTCGCTGATCAGGCCGAGCACGCGGCGGCGGGAGGACAGGTCGCCGCGCTTGGCGAAGGTCACGAGGCGCTCTGCGTACGGCTTCAGGCGCTTGGCCTTGGTGACCGTCGTGGTGATGCGCTTGTGCTCGAACAAGGCTGCTGCCAGGTTCGCGAGCATCAGGCGCTCGTGAGCCGGACCGCCTCCGAGGCGCGGACCCTTAGTGGGGGTAGGCATAGTAATTTCTCCTGTAATGAAGGCCGTCCGGGTCCGAACGTGGACTCGGTGGCCAAGATCTGCTTGTTAGAGCTCGTCGTCGCTGAACGCGGCGTCGTCCTCTTCGATGGCTGCGGCGCGGGCTGCAAGATCGAAACCGGGAGGCGAGTCCTTGAGGGACAGACCCAGTTCAACCAGCTTTGCCTTGACCTCATCGATGGACTTCGCACCGAAGTTACGGATGTCCATCAGGTCAGCCTCGGAGCGGGCAACGAGTTCACCCACGGTGTGGATGCCCTCACGCTTGAGGCAGTTGTAGGAACGGACGGTGAGGTCCAGATCCTCGATCGGGAGTGCCATGTCAGCTGCCAGGGCAGCATCCGTCGGCGACGGGCCGATCTCGATACCTTCAGCTGCGGTGTTCAGCTCACGTGCAAGACCGAACAGTTCCACCAGGGTGGTGCCTGCCGAGGCAACGGCGTCGCGCGGGGCGATAGCCTGCTTGGTCTCGACGTCGACAATCAGCTTGTCGAAGTCAGTGCGCTGCTCAACACGGGTAGCTTCCACGCGGAAGGTAACCTTCAAGACCGGCGAGTAGATCGAGTCGACCGGAATACGGCCGATCTCGGAGTCGCCGGACTTGTTCTGAGCTGCCGAAACGTAGCCGCGGCCGCGTTCGATGGTCAGTTCGAGTTCGAACTTGCCCTTCGAGTTCAGCGTGGCAATGTGCAGATCCGGGTTGTGGAATTCGACGCCGGCCGGCGGAGCGATGTCCGCTGCGGTGACGACTCCGGGGCCCTGCTTGCGCAGGTATGCAACAACCGGCTCATCGTGCTCGGAGGACACGGAGAGGCTCTTGATGTTCAGGATGATCTCAGTGACATCTTCCTTGACACCCGGAACCGTGGTGAACTCGTGCAGCACGCCATCGATCCGGATGCTGGTTACAGCAGCACCGGGGATGGAGGAGAGCAGGGTACGGCGGAGGGAGTTTCCGAGGGTGTAACCGAAGCCCGGTTCCAGCGGTTCAATGATGAAACGCGAGCGGTTCTCGGAGACTACTTCTTCAGACAGAGTGGGGCGCTGTGCAATAAGCACTTAGGTTTCCTTTCGGCGAGCATCCGCTATATGACGCAACACAGGTGGTGGAAATCGGCTTGGTTCCGGCTTTGCCGGCCGGGTGTTACGGAGCAGTCAGGCTGCTCCGTAACGGACCCGGCCGGCAAGGCCAAGAATCCAATTAGACGCGGCGGCGCTTCGGCGGGCGGCAACCGTTGTGGGCGCTGGGGGTGACGTCCTGGATGGAGCCAACCTCGAGGCCAGCGGCCTGCAGCGAACGGATTGCGGTCTCGCGTCCGGATCCCGGTCCCTTGACGAACACGTCAACCTTGCGCAGACCGTGCTCCTGGGCGCGCTTTGCAGCAGCCTCGGCAGCCATCTGGGCGGCGAACGGGGTGGACTTGCGGGAGCCCTTGAATCCAACCTCACCGGCGGAAGCCCAGGAGATTACAGCACCGTTCGGGTCCGTGATGGACACGATGGTGTTGTTAAAGGTGCTCTTGATGTGCGCCTGGCCAAGCGCGATATTCTTCTTGTCCTTCTTACGCGGCTTGCGAACCGCGCCACGAGTCTTCGGGGGCATTATTTCTCCTACAGAAAGTTATGGGGGAAAGTCGGCTGCTAGTTTTAGCGGCCGGCCTTCTTCTTGCCGGCGACGGTACGCTTCGGGCCCTTGCGGGTACGAGCGTTGGTCTTCGTACGCTGACCGCGTACGGGCAGGCCCTTGCGGTGACGCAGGCCTTCGTAGCTGCCGATTTCAACCTTGCGGCGGATATCTGCTGCTACTTCGCGGCGAAGGTCACCCTCAACCTTGTAGTTGCCTTCAATGTAGTCACGCAGCTGGACCAGCTCGGCGTCAGTCAGGTCCTTGACCCGAACGTCAGCGCTGATGCCGGTGGCAGCCAGGGTTTCGTGTGCACGGGTCTTGCCCACGCCGTAGATGTAAGTAAGCGCAATTTCCAACCGCTTTTCGCGGGGAATGTCTACGCCAGCGAGACGAGCCATAGTGGCAGTACTCCTTGTATAAACCGGAGGTCGTAGGCAGTACACCCGCACTTTCAGTGCGGCCCCAGCCTCCGACCGGGGGTTAGCTGTCCGGGCCCATACGTCCCAATTCAGCTTGTGCTGCCTTTATTTACTTGCGTGGGTTGCAACCCAGGTTGCCCTCGCGGGCGCTAGTTCCCTTGCGGGGAATTAGCCCTGGCGCTGCTTGTGGCGCGGGTTCTCGCAGATCACCATGACCCGGCCATTACGGCGGATCACTTTGCACTTGTCGCAGATCTGCTTAACGCTCGGCTTGACCTTCATGGCGTTCCTTTGCGTGTTGCAGTTGGTCAGCTGAAGCGGCTCTACCTAAGGCTTTCGTTTTCCCGAGGCTGCCGCCCAGCAATTACTTGTAGCGGTAGACGATGCGACCACGTGTGAGGTCGTAAGGGCTTAGCTCCACCACTACGCGGTCCTCAGGGAGAATCCTGATGTAGTGCTGTCGCATCTTCCCCGAGATGTGTGCAAGAACGATGTGCTTGTTGGTGAGCTCAACACGAAACATCGCATTGGGCAGCGCCTCAGTCACAACGCCCTCGATCTCAATGACCCCGTCCTTCTTGGCCATATCCTCCGCTAACTGTTGTTTGCCGCAGCCCTCCGGTTAGGCACCGGAAAATCTGCGGACGTTTTTTGTTTGTTTGGCCGTCCGGCTCCTGCCACTCCACGAAGCAGGACTCGCGACCTGTTAAATGGGCGTGGCTGTGCAGACAACCAACAGACAACTCTACGCCAAGACGGCGCGAAAGTTAAATCCGCCCATGCTAGCGCAGACACCGGCACGGTGTCACGCTGCTCCGGGCCGCGGAACCCCCTTGGATCCCGCTAAACCGCGCCATAGGCAGCGAAGGTGCCTGCCGCCGTCGTGATGGATTCCGCAGCCGCGACGCCGTCGAAGACAGCCAGGCGGACCGCGTCCGCCGCCGCGCTTTGCAGGGTGATGAGCGAAACCTGCCTTGCTTGTTCCGAACTGCGGTCAAGCCCGACGGCGCCGGTCGCCAGCGCGAACACGGTGTCGCCGTCGGCGAGGGTATGGGAAGGATTCAGCGCCCGGGCTAGGCCGGCGTGTGCCGCACTGGCGGTGCGTTTGCATTCGGCGGGGTCGAGGACCGCGTTGGTGGCGACGACGACGAGCGTGGTGTTCAGCGCCGGGGGCCCCACCGGTTCGGAGCTGCCGGATTCCGCCCGCCGGGACGATGTGCCGAAAGGCATCCCGAGGGCGTTGACCACTGCGAGCGCGCCCACCACCACGCCGCTGTCCAGGGTGATGGACGAGGTGCCCAGTCCCCCTTTGAACGCGCCGCGCCCAATCACCGCACCGGTACCGGCACCGATGTTTCCGCGCCCGACGTCGGCGTGCTCGCTCGAGGCCCCAGCCGCAGCGGCGGCTTCGTATCCCATTGCTTCGTCCGGGCGGGCGGCGAAGTCACCGCCGCGACCCAAGTCGAAGATCGCGGCGGCCGGAACGATCGGCACCACTCCCCCGGGCACGGCGAAACCGCGCCCTTGCTCCTCGCACCATCGCTGGGCACCGTGGGCCGTGATCAAACCGAAGGCACTCCCGCCGGTGAGCACTACGGCGT
Organism: Arthrobacter sp. 2RAF6; assembly: GCF_052115205.1. NCBI lineage: Bacteria > Bacillati > Actinomycetota > Actinomycetes > Micrococcales > Micrococcaceae > Arthrobacter > Arthrobacter sp. 2RAF6. The sequence goes on from NZ_JBFRGF010000008.1 coordinate 28,088, forward strand.
CGACCGTGGGCACCAGGGTGGTGGGATCGAGCGCGTCTGTCTCGTGCGTGCCCGGTCCGCCGCCTCGGACGTCCACCGATCCCACCGTCCCCGGGGGCGGAAGGATGACGGTCACCCCGCTCAGCCAGCCATCGCCGATCCGCTGGACATGTCCCACCCGGATTCCTGGCACATCAGTGATCTTGGAAGTCATGTGCCTATTCTGCTCCTCGCCGCCCAACTGGCTGGCAGTTGTTGTCGTTATCAGCCGTCTAAACGACAACAACTGCGAGCTACTTGGGTCGGGAGCCGTCGTCGTCTGTTTTCCCTGAGCGCGCACAAGTGGTAGTCCAACCTCGAATATGAACGCGACCCTACCCGTCACCGAACGTCGAGTAAACGAGCGCAAAAGGCTTGTCCAACAATCCTGTGAACAGCCCTCTTTTTGACTTGACAGGTGTTCCCGTGTGGTGAGGTGAAACTAGCCGCCCCCTTTGACCCAATAGTTAGGGTCCGGCGCGCCCCCTATCTGCGAACCGTTAGAGACCTCCTATGACAAGACAACTGACAGGCAGCCCCGCGGCCACCGCGCAGGCTGTCCCGGCCCTTCAGCGCCGGGGACGCTGGTCCGGCCGAACTCGACGCGACTTTTTTGTGTTCCTGGCACTGGCCTTGCCGAACTTGGCGCTGATCGCGGTGTTCACGTATCTGCCGTTGATCAACAACATGTATTACTCAACCCTTGACTGGACCTTGGGCTCCACCTCGGCCACGGTTGTCGGCTTCGACAACTACGTCACCTTCTTCACCAGCTCCGATGCCCCGCAAGTACTTGGCACCACCCTCATCTTCACCGTGGTCACTGTCGGCGGTTCCATGGTGCTGGGCCTCTTGGTGGCCCTGGCCTTGAACGCGAAGGTCCGCGGCACCACATTTGCGCGATCTGCCGTCTTCGCCCCGTACGTCCTCAGCGGCGTAGGCGTTGGCCTCGTATGGCTGTTCATCTTCGACCCCGGATACGGCGTGCTGTCATGGCTGCTCCGGGGCATCGGCCAGCAAAGCCCCCAGTGGATCAACGATCCGCAGCTCTCCCTCGTGATGGTCATCATCGTCTACGTCTGGAAGAACCTGGGCTACTGCGCCGTCGTGTATCTCGCCGGGCTCCAGTCCCTCCCGAAGGACGTCATGGAGGCAGCATCCCTGGATGGCGCCAACGGCTTCCGCCGCTTCATGAGCATCTCCGTTCCCCTGCTCTCGCCCACCACGTTCTTCCTGCTGATCACCACGATGATCAGCTCGCTGCAGGCCTTTGACCTGATCCGCATCATGACCCCGTTGGGCAACGGCACCAGCACGCTGATCTACGAGGCCTATCTCCAGGCCTTCGGCGCCTACAACCGCGCCGGCTACTCCGCCGCGATCTCAGTGGTGCTCTTCGCCATCCTGCTCATCATCACCGTGCTCCAGTTGCGGTTCGTCGAACGGAAGGTGCACTACTCATGAGCACGCTCTCTCCCGTCAGCCCCAACTCCGCAAGCGGCGTCGGGACCCTGAAAGCTCCCGACGGCGGTCCGGAGCTCCCAGCGCGGCGCGACAAGCCGTTCTCCCGTGCAAACCTCGTCCAGACACTGGCCGGAGGCTACATCCCGCTGATCGTGGCCACGCTCGTGGTGGTCCTGCCCCTGTTGTGGATGTTGCTGAGTTCCTTCAAGCAGCCCGGCGAGATCGTCACCACGGATCTCAAGATCCTGCCGCAGGGCCTGAACCTGGAGAACTACCACACGGCCATGACCACCGTGCCGTTCGGGCGGTTCTTCCTGAACAGCCTGATCGTCACTGTGGTCGGTTCCACAGTGAAGGTGATCCTGGCGATCCTGACCGCTTACGCACTGGTTTTTGTCCGTTTCCCGTTCAAGAACGTCATCTTCGTGGTGATCCTCGTGGCCCTGATGGTGCCGCCGCAGGTGTCGATCCTCCCCAACTACATCCTGATCGCGGGAATCGGCGGGAAGAACACCCTGTGGGGAATCATTCTTCCCGGACTCGGCACTGCCTTTGGAACCTTCCTCCTCCGCCAGCATTTCAAGACGCTTCCAGGGTCGATCCTCGAAGCCGCGGAAATCGACGGCGCGGACCATTGGCGCAGGCTGTGGCAAGTAGTTGTCCCCGTGTCTCTCCCCTCCATCGCCACCGTTGCCCTCGTCACCGTGGTCAGCGAATGGAACGACTACATCTGGCCCCTGATCATCACGGACCGGCCGGAAACCATGACCCTCCCGGTCGGCCTTACCCTGCTTCAGAACTCTGAAGGGAACGGCGCCGGGTGGGGGATCCTGATGGCCGGGGCAGTCCTGGTGATCATCCCCATCCTCCTTGTCTTCGCAGCGTTGCAACGCTACATCGTTGCCGGGCTCACCCAGGGCAGTGTCACCGGCTAGTAACACCGCACCTTCCACACAACCCCATCACCACCTTTGCATCCTTGAGAGGACCAACCATGGCAATGAATCTTGATCGTAGAAACTTCCTGGGGCTCGCCGGACTTGGGGTCGGCGCCGCCGCCCTGGCAGCATGCGGCGGTCCGTCGACCAGCGGCAGCGCAGCGAGCAGCAGCCCTTCAGACATCGACTTCACGGGCGTCAAGCCGGCCGGCTCGTTCGACTTTTGGACCAGCCACCCCGGGCAGTCCCAGGCCGTCGAGCAATCCATCATCGACAAGTTCCAGGCGAAGTTCCCGGACATCAAGGTGAACCTCGTGACGGCAGGCGCCAACTACGAGGAAATCGCCCAGAAGTTCCAGACCTCGCAGGCTGCGAAGTCGGCCCTCCCCGGCCTCGTAGTGCTCTCCGACGTCTGGTGGTTCCGCTACTACACCAACGGCAACATCATTCCGTTGGACGGACTCATCAAGCAGCTCGACGTCAAAATTGACGACTTCCAGAAGTCCCTCGTGGCGGACTACCAATACGCCAACAAGCAGTGGGCGCTCCCCTACGGCCGCTCCACCCCGCTCTTCTATTACAACAAGGACCACTTCAAGGCCGCCGGCCTTCCGGACCGGGCACCCAAGACCTGGCAGGAGTTCGCCGAGTGGGCCCCCAAGCTCCAGGCCAGCTCAGGCGCGAAGTACGCCTACATCTACCCGGCCCTTGCCGGATACGCCGGCTGGACCCTGCAGAACAACCTGTGGGGCTGGGGCGGCAGCTGGTCCAACGGCTGGACCTTCAACTGCGATTCCACCGAGTCCGTCACGGCCCTGCAGTGGGCCCAGGACTCCATCTACAAAGACAAGTGGGCCGGAGTGTCCTCCAAGAACGCCGCGGACGACTTCTCCGCAGGCATCACGTCGACCACGATCTCCTCCACCGGGGACCTGCTGGGCGTACTGAAGTCCGCCAAGTTCAACGTCGGCGTCGGCTTCCTGCCGGGCGGGCCCAAGGCCGAGACGAACGTCTGCCCCACCGGCGGCGCCGGACTCGGGATTCCCAGCGGTGTCAGCAAGGAAGTCCAGCTCGCGGCCGCCACCTTCCTGAAATTCATGACCGAACCGGAAAACACTGCGGCATTCTCCGCTGCGACCGGTTACATGCCCACGCGCGTCTCGGCAGACATGACGGCAGTCCTCGCCAAGACTCCCCAGATCAAGACGGCAATGGACCAGCTCGCCGTGACCAAGGTGCAGGACAATGCCCGCGTATTCCTGCCCGGCGCCGATCAGGAGATGGCCAAGGCTGCCGCGAAGATCCTCACCCAGCAGGGCGACGTGAAGGCCACCATGACGGACCTCAAGGCAACCCTCGACGGCATTTACACCAAGGACGTGAAGCCCAAGCTCAAGAGCTGAGGCTCTACACGCCGAGTGCTACCCGCTGCCCAACTAACTCACAGTTAATGTCGTTTTGACGCGTCAGAACGACATCTAATGCGAGCTAGTTGGGCAGCCGTGTCGTCAGGGAATCGGAACGGGCACGACGCCGAGCGGCACCAGCTGCCCTGCACCGCCGTCGGGCGCGGACAGGACCCAGATGCCCTTTTCGTGGACGGCAACCGAGTGCTCCCACTGGCACGAACGCTTGCCGTCGGTGGTCACCACGGTCCAGTCGTCGTCGAGGGTTGCTGTTTCGATGCCGCCGCGGACGAGCATGGGTTCAATCGCAAGGCACAGTCCCGGCCTGATCTTCGGGCCGCGGTGCGTGGTGCGATAGTTCAACACATCAGGGGCCATGTGCATCTCGGAACCGATGCCGTGGCCTACGTAGTCTTCCAGGATGCCCAGAGGCTTTCCCGGTACGGAAGAGACATAGTCATCCACGGCGTTGCCGATGTCGCCCACAAACTTGCCCTTGGCCAAAGCAGCAATTCCACGCCACATGGCGGCCTGGGTGACATCGGAGAGCCGCTGGTCTTCAGGATCAGCCGCACCGACTATCACTGTGCGCGCGGAGTCGGAGTGCCAACCGTCAACGATCGCTCCCCCATCAATCGAAATGATGTCCCCGTCCTGGAGGACCCGGTCACCGGGGATGCCGTGCACCACTTCCTCGTTGACGGACGTGCAGATGGTGGCCGGGAAGCCGTGGTACCCGAGGAAATTCGACTTCGCTCCGGCGTCGATGAGGACCGCCGCGAACACGGCGTCGATCTCACGCGTGGTCACGCCCGGCTTCGCAGCTTCAACGGCCGCGTCGAGCGCTCTGCTGAGGACCAATCCGGCCTCGTGCATCTTGCGCATTTGCTCATTGGTCTTGTATTCGATGCGGGGCTGGCCGAACGCCATGGTCTCCTCTTGTCGTGTGCTGCTTGTGGTGGGCTGCGGAACCAGATCACCCTCTGATCCTTTATTTTCCCGCATCGGCGGTCCTGCCCGAAACCGGAGCCGCGAACGCGCCGGAACGGTCCCGGGAACTGTCCAAGGTCCCGGGCCCACAGAAGGGGAACAGAAAAGGGCGTGCCCCGCGTGGGAGCAGTTCACTCCGGCGCGGGACACACCCTTTCAACAGTCGTGCGGCGATTAGACTGCCTTGGCCGCCTCGATGGCCAACAGGACGCGATCCGTGACCTCGTCGATGCCGCCAATGCCATCGACCTGGGTCAGGATGCCGCGTTCGGCATACTTGGCCACAACGGCCTCGGTCTGCTCGTGGTAGAGGTCCAGGCGGTGGCGGATGACACCTTCGTTGTCATCCGAGCGCCCGGTCTCCTTGGCACGGCCCAGCAAACGCGTAACAAGTTCCTCGTCGTCGGCCGTCAGCTGAAGCACGACGTCGAGCTTCTCTTCCGTGTTCGCGAGGATCTGGTCCAGGTATTCCACCTGGGCGGTGGTGCGCGGGTATCCGTCGAGCAGGAAGCCGTTCTCGACGTCGTTCTCGCTCAGGCGGTCACGGACCATCTTGTTGGTGACGCTGTCCGGAACGAAATCGCCCGCGTCCATGTACTTCTTGGCTTCGATACCCAGCGGGGTTTCGCCCTTGACGTTTGCACGGAAGATATCGCCGGTCGAGATGGCGACTACGCCCAAGCGCTCGGAAATCCGCTCAGCCTGGGTTCCCTTGCCCGAACCCGGGGGTCCAATGATCAGCATTCTCGTCATCGCAAAAGCCCTTCGTAGTGACGTTGTTGTAGCTGCGCATCAATCTGCTTGACGGTTTCCAGGCCCACACCCACCATGATCAGAATTGACGTGCCACCGAACGGGAAGTTCTGGTTGGCGCCGATCAGGACGAGTGCGACCAGCGGAATCAACGCCACGAAGCCCAGGTAAAAGGCGCCGGGGAGGGTGATCCTGGAAAGCACGTACTGCAGGTAGTCCGCGGTCGGTTTACCCGCCCGGATGCCCGGAATGAACCCGCCGTACTTCTTCATGTTGTCCGAGACCTCTTCAGGGTTGAAGGTGATCGCGACGTAGAAGTAGGTGAAGAACACAATCATGACGAAGTACAACGCCATGTAGATGGGGTGGTCGCCCTTGGTGAGGTTGTTGTTGATCCACTCAACCCACGGGGCGATGGACTCTCCGGCCTTCGGCTGGTTGAACTGCGCAATCAGCCCGGGCAAGTAGAGCATGGAGGAAGCGAAGATGACGGGCACGACGCCGGCCATGTTCACTTTGATGGGGATGTAGGTGCTGGTGCCGCCCACGGTGCGCCGGCCTATCATACGCTTGGCGTACTGGACTGGAATGCGCCGCTGGGATTGCTCCACGAAGACTACGAGTGCTACTGTCACGAGCCCGATCGCCAACACCGTGAAGAAGGTGCCCGGACCCTTGGAGTTCCAGATGGCACCAAGCGAGGTCGGAAAGCCGGCAGCAATGGAGGTGAAGATGAGCAGGGACATGCCGTTGCCCACGCCCTTCTCGGTAACCAGTTCGCCCATCCACATGATGAGGCCTGTACCGGCCGTCAAGGTGATGACCACAAGAATCGTGGCGATGATGCTCGTGTCGGGGATGATCGGCAGCTGGCAGTTGGGCAGCAGCTGCCCGGAGCGTGCCAGGGACACCAAAGTGGTGGCGTTCAGCAGGCCCAGCGCAATGGTCAGATAACGCGTGTATTGCGTCAGCCTCGACTGGCCCGAGGCACCCTCGTCATACAGCTCCTGGAACCGCGGAATGACCACGCGGAGCAGCTGGACGATGATGCTGGCCGTGATGTACGGCATGATCCCCAAGGCAAAGATCGAAACCTGCAGCAGTGCACCACCGCTGAACAGGTTGACGAGCTGGTAGAGGCCGCCCTGGTCCTGATTGCTTGACAAACATTGCTGAACATTTTGGTAGCTCACACCAGGCGAGGGGATAAAAGCTCCCAAGCGGAAGATTGTGATGATTCCCAGCGTGAACAACAACTTGCGTCGCAGATCAGGCGTACGAAATGCCCGGCCGAATGCGCTTAGCAAGCGTCCTCCTGAGTTAAAAGTCCAAGGGTGTCGAAAGGGGTCATTGAAACCCAACACCCGAGTCTAACGGTTTGATGCGCCATGCGAACAATCGAGGGGTGCGCGCCATGCGAAAAAACTCCCGGCGCGAGGGGCCGAAGCCCTCCGCACCGGGAGTCTTTTTACAGCGGGCGAACGCCCCAGAGCCCTTTAGAGGGCCGTGGTGGTTCCGCCTGCTGCTGCGATCTTCTCAGCTGCGCTGGAGGAGAAAGCGTGGGCGGTGACGTCAACCTTGACGGTGATGTCACCGGTGCCCAGCACCTTGACGGGCTGGTTCTTGCGAACGGCACCCTTCTCAACCAGGGACTCGACGGTGACAGCGCCACCTTCCGGGAACAGCTCGTTGAGCTTGTCCAGGTTTACAACCTGGAACTCAACCCGGAACGGGTTCTTGAAGCCGCGAAGCTTCGGCAGGCGCATGTGCAGCGGCAGCTGGCCGCCGGCAAAGCCAGCCTTGACCTGGTAGCGGGCCTTCGTACCCTTGGTACCGCGACCGGCGGTCTTACCCTTGGAGCCTTCACCACGACCAACACGGGTCTTGGCAGTCTTGGCACCGGGGGCTGGACGCAGGTGGTGGACCTTCAGAGTGTTCTGCTTGTCGGCAGCCTCTGCGGCGGTTTTGTTCTCAGCCATTACTTCGCCTCCTCTACATTCACGAGGTGCGGAACCGTGTTGAGCATTCCGACGGTCACGGCATCAGCGGTACGGACAACAGTGTGTCCGATGCGCTTGAGGCCGAGGGACCGCAGGGTCTCACGCTGGTTCTGCTTGGCGCCGATGACGCCCTTGATCTGGGTGATCTCCAACTGAGCGTCGGAGGGAGTCAGGTTCTTAGCCATGACTAGACACCTGCCTTCTGGTTCTGGAGTGCGCGCACCAGAGCAGCAGGAGCGACCTCGTCCAGCGGCAGGCCACGGCGGGCTGCCACAGAAGCGGGCTCTTCCAGTCGCTTCAGGGCGTCAACAGTCGCGTGAACGATGTTGATGGCGTTCGAGGAACCGAGCGACTTGGAGAGAACGTCGTGGATACCGACGCATTCCAGTACCGCGCGGACCGGACCACCGGCGATAACACCGGTACCCGGGGAAGCCGGACGCAGCATGACAACGCCTGCTGCGGCTTCACCCTGCACGCGGTGCGGGATGGTGCTGCCAACGCGGGGAACGCGGAAGAAGGACTTCTTAGCCTCTTCAACGCCCTTTGCGATAGCTGCCGGAACTTCCTTGGCCTTGCCGTAGCCAACGCCAACCAGGCCGTTGCCGTCACCGACGACGACGAGTGCGGTGAAGCTGAAGCGACGACCACCCTTGACGACCTTGGCAACACGGTTGATGGTTACAACGCGCTCTACGAACTGGCTCTTCTCGGCCTCGCGACCGCCGTCGCGGCCACCACGGCCACCACGGTCGCCGCGGCCCTGGCCACGGTCACCACGCTCGCCACGACGGCCGCCGCGGCGGTCGTCGGTGGCAGCAGCAGTCTCAGTTGCCTCAGCAGCTGCAGCTTCAGTCACCTGAATGTCCTTTTCGTTATTCTCAACGGTCACAGTGCCAGCCCACCTTCACGTGCGCCGTCAGCGACGGCGGCGATCCGGCCGTGGTACTTGTTACCACCGCGGTCGAAGACAACTGCTTCGATGCCTGCAGCCTTGGCACGCCCGGCAACGAGCTCGCCGACGCGCTTGGCCTTGGCAGTCTTGTCGCCGTCGAATGCACGAAGGTCAGCTTCCAAAGTGGAAGCGTAAGCCACGGTTACACCCTTGCTGTCATCGACAACCTGGACGAAGATGTGGCGTGCGGAGCGGTTGACGACCAGACGAGGACGAGCAGCCGTGCCGGTGATGCGCTTGCGGATACGAAGCTGGCGACGGCTGCGTGCAGCAGACTTGCTCTTGTTCGTACGCTTCTTGTTAATTGCGATGGCCATGGTTTACTTACCAGCCTTTCCGACCTTGCGGCGGATAACTTCGCCGGCGTAACGGACACCCTTGCCCTTGTAGGGGTCGGGCTTGCGCAGCTTGCGAATGTTGGCAGCAACCTCGCCGACCTGCTGCTTGGAGATACCAGCGACGGAGAGCTTGGTCGGCCCCTCCACCGTGAAGGTGATGCCTTCGGGAGCGGAGACATTGACCGGGTGGCTGAAGCCGAGAGCGAACTCAAGGTCAGAACCCTTGGCCTGAACGCGGTAACCGGTACCAACGATTTCAAGCTTCTTTTCGTAGCCCTTGGTGACGCCCTCGATCATGTTGGCGATCAGGGTGCGGGTCAGGCCGTGCAGGGAACGCGAAGCGCGCTCGTCGTTCGGGCGGGTGACAGTCAAGGTGCTTTCGTCCAGGGTGACCTCGATCGGGCTGGCTACAGTGTGGCTCAGCTCGCCTTTGGTGCCCTTGACGTTGATGACAGAGCCATCAACCTTAACTTCAACGCCGGCAGGAACGGTGATGGGGAGACGTCCAATACGTGACATTATTCTCTTCCTTTCCCGTTACCAGACGTACGCGAGGACTTCGCCGCCCACGCCCTTCTTGCCGGCCTGCTTGTCAGTCAGGAGGCCGGAAGAGGTGGACAGGATTGCGATACCCAGGCCACCCAGCACGTGAGGCAGGTTGGTGGACTTCGCGTAAACGCGGAGACCAGGCTTGGAAATGCGGCGGACACCAGCAATCGAACGCTCGCGGTTCGGACCGAACTTGAGGTCGATGGTCAGCTTCTTGCCAACTTCGGCTTCCTCTTCCTTCCAGGCAGCAATGTAGCCTTCTGCCTTCAGGATGTCGGCAACGCGTGCCTTGAGCTTGCTGTACGGCATGCTCACGGTGTCGTGGTATGCCGAGTTGGCGTTGCGCAGACGCGTAAGCATGTCTGCGACAGGATCTGTCATAGTCATTGTGGGCTCTTGCCCTTCCTCGTAATGGTTTCCGCGTTGGCTACAAAGCAGCCGCGGCCGGACCTACTACGTAGTTATTAGTCTTCGGATTTGAACGGGAAGCCAAGTGCCTTGAGCAGCGCACGGCCTTCGTCATCGGTCTTTGCAGTGGTGACAACCGTGATGTCCATACCGCGAACGCGGTCAATGGAGTCCTGGTCGATTTCGTGGAACATAACCTGTTCGGTCAGACCGAAGGTGTAGTTGCCGTTGCCGTCGAACTGCTTGCCGTTGAGGCCGCGGAAGTCGCGGATACGGGGCAGGGCGAGGGTCACGAGGCGGTCCACGAATTCCCACATACGGTCCCCACGCAGAGTTGCGTGTGCACCGATGGGCATGCCTTCGCGCAGCTTGAACTGGGCGATGGACTTGCGGGCCTTGGTTACCTGCGGCTTCTGGCCGGTGATCAGGGTGAGGTCGCGGACAGCGCCGTCGATCAGCTTGGAGTCCTTGGCGGCATCTCCAACACCCATGTTCACTACAACCTTCACCAGGCGGGGAACCTGGTTCACGTTCTCGTACTTGAATTCCTCAACCAGGGTCTGCTTGATGGAATCGGCGTACTTCGTCTTCAGACGCGGAACGATCTTCGCTGGAGTCTCGAGAGTCTCAGTCATTAGATGTCCTTCCCGGATGCCTTGGACACGCGGACACGGACGGTCTTGGAGACGCCGTCCTTCTCAACGGTCTCGAGGCGGAAACCAACGCGGGTCGGCTTCTTGGTCGAGGGGTCAACAAGAGCAACGTTGGAGACGTGGATCGGGGCCTCAACGACCTCGATGCCACCGGTCTTGGTGCCGCGCTGCGACTGACCGACCTTGGTGTGCTTGGTGACGCGGTTGATGCCTTCTACCAGGACGCGGTTGGTCTCGGTGAAAACGCGCAGAACCTTGCCCTGCTTCCCGCGGTCGCCGCCACGTTCCTGCTTGGCGCCGGTGATGACCTGAACGAGGTCACCCTTCTTGATCTTTGCACCCATGGGTTACAGCACCTCCGGAGCCAGCGAAACGATCTTCATGAACTTCTTGTCACGGAGTTCACGACCAACCGGGCCGAAGATACGGGTACCGCGGGGGTCACCGTCGTTCTTCAGAATCACAGCTGCGTTCTCGTCAAACTTGATGTAGGAACCATCCGCACGGCGGCGTTCCTTCTTGGTACGAACGATGACAGCCTTGACGACGTCACCCTTCTTTACGTTGCCGCCCGGGATAGCGTCCTTGACGGTTGCGACAATGACGTCGCCAATGCCTGCGTAGCGACGGCCGGATCCACCGAGAACGCGAATGGTAAGGATTTCCTTAGCACCCGTGTTGTCGGCGACCTTCAGTCGCGACTCCTGCTGAATCAATTTTTACTCCTTGCGTCGCGCCGGTTCTCAGACCGAAATGGAGCATACGGAATGAGCCTTGCGGAACGGTTGATCGGGGTGTCTCTTGACCTGCCTGGATTTTGCCAGAGCAGGCCTAAACTCCCGTGCCGCCAGCATCAGCTTCCCTTGCGGAAATGACTGCGCGGGGCAGTATGCCGCGGCACGATTGTTTACGAGGTGGTTGTTGACGCACAACTGGCGCCATACAAACTCAATATCCTAGCACGTTTTATGCTAAGGACCGAAACGCGGAAAGGCCCGCATTCCTTCCGGAATACGGGCCTTCCCACCAATCCATATCGCTGCCGGACAAAGCCCGGCGCGGGATTACTTAGCCTTTTCGAGGATCTCGACCAGGCGCCACCGCTTTGTAGCGGACAGCGGGCGGGTCTCAGAGATCAGAACGAGGTCGCCGATGCCGGCGGTGTTCTGCTCGTCGTGAGCCTTGATCTTCGAGGTGCGGCGAATGACCTTGCCGTACAGAGCGTGCTTCACGCGGTCTTCAACCTGAACAACGATGGTCTTTTCCATCTTGTCAGAGACAACGTAGCCGCGACGCGTCTTACGGTAACCGCGCTGTTCAGCGCTGGCTGCTGCTTCCGTCACAGTTTCCTTCTGTTCGCTCACTTGGCGTCCTCTCCAGCCTCGGCTTCGGCCTTTTCAGCCTTGGCTTCTGCCTTCTTGGACTTCTTTTCTTCCTTGGCTTCCACAACCGGTGCGGCAACCTCGGCACGAATGCCCAGCTCGCGCTCACGGAGAACGGTGTAGATGCGTGCGATGTCCTTCTTTACCGCGCGCAGACGACCGTGGTTCTCCAGCTGTCCGGTGGCGGACTGGAAACGCAGGTTGAACAGCTCTTCCTTGGACTTGCGGAGTTCTTCAACGAGACGCTCGTTGTCGAAACCGTCCAGCTGTGCGGGTGCGAGATCCTTCGACCCTACTGCCATTTCTATTCACCACCTTCGCGACGCACAATGCGTGCCTTCAACGGCAGCTTGTGGATTGCCAGGCGCAGTGCCTCGCGAGCTACCTCTTCATTGACACCGGCGAGCTCGAAGAGAACGCGGCCCGGCTTGACGTTTGCGACCCACCATTCCGGAGAACCCTTACCGGAACCCATGCGGGTTTCGGCCGGCTTCTTCGTCAGCGGACGGTCCGGATAAATGTTGATCCAGACCTTGCCGCCACGCTTGATGTGGCGGGTCATCGCGATACGGGCAGACTCGATCTGACGGTTCGTGACGTAGGCCGGGCTCAGCGCCTGGATGCCGTACTCACCGAAAGTGACCTTGGTGCCGCCCGTTGCAGCGCCGGAACGACCCGGGTGGTGCTGCTTACGGTGCTTGACTCGACGTGGGATAAGCATTTAAGCCTGTCCTCCTTCTGCTGCGGGAGCAGCAGCTTCAGCTGCCGGAGCCTCTGCAGCAACAGGTGCTGCGTCGGCTGCCGGACGGTCGGTACGACGACGGCGGTCACCACGGTCGGCGCCACCCGGGCGGCCCGGGCGGTCGCTGGGACCGCGGCCGCGGGACGGAGCAGCAGCTGCCTGCTGAGCCAGTTCCTTGGCGGTGACGTCGCCCTTGTAGATCCAGACCTTCACGCCGATGCGGCCGAAGGTGGTCTTGGCCTCGTAGAAGCCGTAGTCGATGTTCGCACGCAGGGTGTGCAGGGGCACACGGCCTTCGCGGTAGAACTCCGAGCGGGACATTTCTGCGCCACCCAGTCGACCGGAGCAAGCAATACGGATACCCTTGGCACCCGCACGCTGTGCGGACTGCATGGCCTTCTTCATCGCACGGCGGAAAGCCACGCGGGAAGTGAGCTGCTCAGCAACGCCCTGGGCAACAAGCTGGGCTTCCATCTCGGGGTTCTTGACCTCGAGGATGTTCAGCTGGACCTGCTTGCCGGTGAGCTTTTCGAGCTCGCCGCGAATGCGGTCCGCTTCTGCACCGCGGCGGCCGATGACGATGCCCGGGCGAGCCGTGTGGATGTCCACGCGGACACGGTCACGGGTGCGCTCGATTTCGACCTTGGCGATGCCGGCGCGCTCCATGCCCGTGGACATGAGCTGGCGGATGCGGATGTCTTCGCGAACGAAGTCCTTGTACCGCTGGCCAGCCTTGGTGCTGTCAGCAAACCAGTGCGATACGTGATCGGTGGTGATGCCGAGTCGGAACCCGTGCGGGTTTACTTTCTGTCCCACTTAGCGAGCCTCCTCTTTCTCCGGGGTAGCGACTACCACGGTGATGTGGCTCGTGCGCTTCTTGATCTGAAATGCGCGACCCTGAGCACGCGGCTGGAACCGCTTCATGGTCGGGCCTTCATCAACAAACGCTTCGCTGATGTAGAGGTCTCCTTCGTCAAAGGCAACGCCATCGCGGTCCGCGAGGACCCGTGCGTTTGCCATTGCCGACTGAACTACCTTGAATACCGGCTCCGAAGCTGCCTGTTCGGCAAACTTCAGAATTGCCAGAGCCTCATTCGCTTGCTTACCACGAACAAGGTTGACGACGCGCCGGGCCTTCATAGGCGTTACGCGGATGTGACGCGCAATAGCCTTGGCTTCCATTGCTTTCCTTCTCTCGTCTTTGACGTAAGTGCAGGCGCCTAGCGGCGCTTGCCCTTACGGTCGTCCTTGACATGGCCGCGGAATGTCCGCGTGGGAGCGAATTCGCCGAGCTTGTGCCCGACCATCGACTCGGTGACAAACACCGGAATGTGCTTGCGTCCGTCGTGCACGGCGATCGTGTGGCCGAGCATGTCGGGGACGATCATCGAACGGCGGGACCAGGTCTTGATGACGTTCTTGGTGCCCTTTTCGTTTTCCCTGGCTACCTTTACAAAGAGGTGCTGGTCAACGAAAGGACCTTTTTTCAGGCTGCGTGGCATGTGTCCAGGCTCCTATCGCTTGTTCTTGCCAGTACGACGGCGACGAACAATAAGCTTGTCGCTCTCTTTGTTGGGGCGGCGGGTGCGGCCTTCACGCTTACCGTTCGGGTTGACGGGGTGACGTCCACCGGACGTCTTACCCTCGCCACCACCGTGCGGGTGGTCAACCGGGTTCATCGCGACACCGCGGACGGTCGGGCGAACGCCCTTCCAGCGCATACGGCCGGCCTTGCCCCAGTTGATGTTCGACTGCTCGGCGTTGCCGACCTCGCCGACGGTTGCGCGGCAGCGCACGTCAACGTTGCGGATTTCACCGGAGGGCAGACGCAGCTGGGCGAAACGGCCTTCCTTGGCGACGAGCTGAACCGAAGCACCTGCGGAACGGGCCATCTTGGCGCCGCCACCCGGACGCAGTTCAACTGCGTGGATGGTGGTACCAACCGGGATGTTGCGCAGCGGCAAGTTGTTGCCCGGCTTGATGTCAGCGTCGGGACCAGCCTCGACGAAGTCACCCTGGGACAGCTTGTTCGGGGCGATGATGTAACGCTTGGTGCCATCAACGTAGTGCAGGAGGGCGATGCGAGCCGTACGGTTCGGATCGTACTCGATTTCGGCAACGCGGGCGTTGACGCCGTCCTTGTCGTGACGACGGAAGTCGATCAGACGGTACTGGCGCTTGTGGCCACCACCCTTGTGACGGGTAGTGATCTTACCGGTGTTGTTACGGCCGCCAGTCTTGTGCAGCGGACGCAGCAACGACTTTTCCGGAGTCGATCGCGTGATTTCGGAGAAGTCGGCTACGCTCGAGCCGCGACGGCCCGGGGTAGTCGGCTTGTATTTACGGATTCCCATAATTCATTTCCTCGTTAAAGTGGTCTCCGCTACGCGAGCGGACCGCCGAAGATGTCGATTGTGCCTTCTTTGAGGGTGACAATTGCACGCTTGGTGCTCTTGCGCTGTCCCCAGCCGAATTTGGTGCGCTTGCGCTTACCGGCACGGTTGATGGTGTTGATCGATTCGACCTTGACGGAGAAAATCTTCTCCACGGCCAGCTTGATCTCGGTCTTGTTCGAGCGGGGGTCCACCAGGAAGGTGTACTTGCCCTCATCGATCAGGCCGTAGCTCTTTTCCGAAACGACGGGTGCAATGACGACGTCGCGCGGGTCTTTGATGGTGGCTGCACTCACTTGGCATCCTCCTCGTTCTTTGCCTTGTCAGCGATGAAAGCCTCGAACGCAGCCTTGGTGAAGACAACGTCGTCGGAAACCAGCACGTCGTAGGTGTTCAGCTGGTCTGCGTACAGAACGTGAACATCTGCGAGGTTGCGCACGGACAGTGCGGCAACGTCGTTGGCGCGCTCGATAACAACGAGCAGGTTCCTACGCTCGGAGACTGCACGCAACGCGGCCAGTGCTTCCTTGGAGGACGGCTTGGGGCCGGCGACCAGTTCAGCAACGACGTGGATGCGGCCGTTACGGGCGCGGTCCGACAGGGCGCCACGCAGTGCGGCAGCCTTCATCTTCTTGGGGGTCCGCTGGCTGTAGTCACGCGGCGTCGGGCCGTGGACAACGCCACCACCGGTCATGTGAGGAGCACGGATGGAACCCTGACGGGCGCGGCCGGTGCCCTTCTGCTTGAACGGCTTGCGGCCTGCACCGGAAACTTCGGCGCGGGTCTTGGTCTTGTGGGTACCCTGGCGAGCAGCAGCGAGCTGTGCGACGACGACCTGGTGCAGCAGCGGCACATTGGTCTGGACGTCGAAGATCTCTGCAGGCAGGTCTACCTTGACAGTGCTAGTCATCTAACTAGGCTCCCTTCACGGCGGTGCGTACGAGGACGACCTGGCCGCGGGCGCCGGGGACGGCACCCTTGATAAGGAGCAGCGACTTCTCGGCGTCAACAGCGTGAACCGTGAGGTTCAGCGTGGTGTGACGTTCTGCGCCCATGCGACCGGCCATTTTCAGACCCTTGAAGACGCGGCTCGGGGTGGATGCGCCACCGATGGAACCGGGCTTGCGGTGGTTCTTGTGCGCACCGTGGGAAGCTCCAACACCGTGGAAGCCGTGACGCTTCATAACACCGGCGAAGCCCTTACCCTTGCTGGTGCCGACGACGTCGATCTTCTGCCCGGCTTCGAAGAGCTCAACAGAAAGCTCCTGGCCCAGTTCGTAAGACGCGGCGTCTGCAGTGCGCAGTTCGACGACGTGGCGGCGAGGAGTTACGCCAGCCTTTTCAAAGTGACCAGCCAGCGGCTTGGTGACCTTGCGGGGATCGATCTGGCCGTAGCCGATCTGAACGGCGACATAGCCATCAGTCTCTGCATTGCGCAGCTGGGTGATGACGTTGGAGTCAGCCTGGACGACAGTTACCGGGATGAGCTTGTTGTTCTCGTCCCAGACCTGGGTCATGCCGAGCTTCGTGCCCAGCAGGCCCTTTACATTACGGGTTGCGGTCATAGTTTTCTCAGCACCTCCCTACAGCTTGATTTCGATGTTCACGTCGGCCGGCAGGTCGAGACGCATAAGCGAGTCAACAGCCTTCGGCGTGGGGTCGATGATGTCGATCAGACGCTTGTGAGTACGCATTTCAAAGTGCTCACGGCTGTCCTTGTACTTGTGGGGAGAGCGGATAACGCAGTACACGTTCTTCTCCGTCGGCAGCGGCACGGGGCCCACTACCGTTGCGCCTGCGCGCGTGACCGTCTCAACGATCTTCCGCGCTGAAACATCAATGACCTCGTGGTCATATGACTTCAGCCGGATGCGGATTTTTTGTCCCGCCATGTCGCCTGACTCTCTTTCAGTCTGTGCTGCCCTCGAATAAAGGCTGCCCTGTTCACTTACGTGTTGTATGTGGCTGCCGAAGCATTTGAAGTAGTACTACCACCCGCCGCACAAGCTGAATCCGGAGGGATCCGGGTTCCTCAACTTGCCGGTGTAACCGACCCCCGCGGTCGGGCGTGTCGCGATTTCCACGCAAACGCGTCCGACTTCCTTTGGGGATCTGGGTTATGTTTGGGCTCCAGCTTGGACCCTGACACCCGGCATTATCCGGATCGGGACGCGAAGAAGCGCTTGAACAACTCACCTAGTATGCCGGAATTCCCCGGCATAAGCCAATCGGGCACTCATTGCCCAGCCGGGAAGCATTGCCATCGGCTCCTGCGCTCGGGATGATGGGGTCATGACCGTCCAAGATGCTGCCACTGTGGGGGATCTTGCAGGCCGCATCCGGCCGGACTTCACCTTGGGCGTCGCTGCGGCGGCCTTCCAGATCGAGGGCTCGCTCACGGCGGACGGACGCGGACCGTCAAGCTGGGATGCATTTGCCGAGAAACCGGGCGCGATCGTCGACGGCCACTCCCCCGCAGTCGCCTGCGACCACTACAACCGGACGGACGAGGACATTGCCCTCATGCAGGACCTGGGCATTGATTCCTACCGGTTTTCCCTCTCCTGGCCGCGGATCCAACCCGGTGGCAAGGGACCCATCAACCAACAGGGCCTGGACTTCTACGACCGGTTGATCGACAAGCTCCTGAACGCCGGGGTCTCCCCCATGGTGACCCTCTTCCATTGGGATACCCCCCTGCCGTTGGAGCACGACGGCGGCTGGCTGAACC
The DNA here is from genome assembly GCF_052115205.1 of Arthrobacter sp. 2RAF6. Lineage (NCBI taxonomy): Bacteria > Bacillati > Actinomycetota > Actinomycetes > Micrococcales > Micrococcaceae > Arthrobacter > Arthrobacter sp. 2RAF6. Next base: position 45,808 of record NZ_JBFRGF010000008.1, read on the forward strand.
GGACGACGGCGGAACGGTTCGCCGAATACTCCGCTGCGGCCGCACACCGCTTCGGTGACCGAGTGGCACAATGGGTCACCCTGAACGAACCAGTTTCGGTCGCGTTGCAGGGGTATGCGCTCGGCGTCCACGCCCCCGGCAGGCGGCTGCTTTTCGATGCCTTGCCGGCCGCCCACCACCAGTTGTTGGGGCACGGCCTGGCCGTCCAGGCCCTGCGCGCTGCCGGCGTGGCGGGAACGGTTGGCGTGGCCAACGTGCATTCTCCAGTCCGGCCCGCAAGCAAGCGACTGGCAGACGGTCTCATGGCCAAGGCGTTCGACCTCATCTTCAACCGGGTGTATGCCGATCCCATCCTCCTGGGGCGGTACCCGAAGCCGCCACTACAGGTGAAGCCTTGGTTCCGGGCCCTGGGCAAGGTAAGGGACGAGGATCTCAAGACGATCCACCAGCCGCTGGATTTCTACGGTTTGAACTACTACTACCCCGTCAAGGTAGCCTCGGGCCGCGGCGACGGCACCCCGGTCAGCAACCCGGAGATGATGGCCAGGCTGCCGTTCCATCTGGCAGCCTTCCCCGAATACGAAACGACCGGATTTGGTTGGCCTGTGGCTCCCGAACACCTCGGAATCCTGCTGCGGGAGTTGAAAGACCGGTACGGAGCAGCCCTGCCTCCCCTCTTCATCACGGAGAGCGGCGCGAGCTTCCCGGAACCGGACCACACCCGGGGTCCAGTGCACGACGCCGACCGCATCAGCTACCTTGCTTCGCACCTTGGCCAGGCCCTGAGAGCCACGGCCCCCGGCGGGATCGCCCACGACGTCGAACTTCTGGGTTACTACGTCTGGACGCTGCTGGACAACTTCGAATGGGCCGCCGGCTATTCACAGCGATTCGGCCTTGTGCACGTTGATTTCGACACGCTTGAAAGAACCCCCAAGGACTCGTACTACTGGTACCAGTCCTTGAGCAAGGCGCGCCGGAGCTGATTCGAAGTCCCTTTTGTGGACCGATCGTGCTAAATCAATCTTTCCGGTTCGACCGATTGATGCGCTTTGCGCGCTCGATCTCGCGGCGGAAGTATTTCCTTCCCCACATCACGCCAGCTACCACCACAACCACCACAACCAGAAAAATGAGCCATCCCATTCCGCACTCCTCCTTTGAAGCAACGCTATCAGGGCGCGGTCCTGCTGAGGCGCCAGACGGCAAGGACGATCAATGCCGGCCCGGAGGATGCCAAGGCGTAACCGCGTTGCATGGCAAAAGAAGAACCCCGCCACGATAGTGACGGGGTTCTTCTTTGGTTTGCTACCGGACGCCAGGCGGCCGGTCCTTCACCGATCTACAAGCAGAAACTACTTGAGGATCTTGGTGACACGTCCCGAACCAACGGTGCGGCCACCTTCACGGATTGCGAAGCCGAGGCCCTCTTCCATAGCGATCGGCTGGATGAGCTCAACGGTCATCTCAGTGTTGTCGCCAGGCATAACCATTTCCGTGCCTTCCGGCAGGGTGATAACGCCGGTTACGTCCGTCGTACGGAAGTAGAACTGCGGGCGGTAGTTCGAGTAGAACGGGTTGTGACGTCCGCCTTCGTCCTTGGAAAGGATGTAGACGTTGGCCTCGAAGTCGGTGTGCGGGGTGATGGAACCCGGCTTGACGACAACCTGGCCACGCTCGACGTCATCGCGCTTCAGACCGCGGAGCAGGAGGCCACAGTTCTCGCCGGCCCATGCTTCGTCGAGCTGCTTGTGGAACATCTCGATACCGGTAACGGTGGTCTTCTGGACCGGACGGATACCAACGATTTCAACTTCAGAGTTGATCGCGAGGGTACCGCGCTCGGCGCGACCCGTAACAACGGTGCCACGACCGGTGATCGTGAAGACGTCTTCGATCGGCATCAGGAACGGCTTGTCGCGGTCACGAACGGGGTCCGGAACCGAGTTGTCGACAGCTTCCATGAGGTCCTCGACGGACTTGACCCAAACCGGGTCGCCTTCGAGTGCCTTGAGGCCGGAAACACGCACAACCGGAGCGTCGTCGCCATCGAAGCCCTGAGCGCTGAGCAGCTCGCGAACTTCCATTTCAACGAGGTCGAGAAGCTCTTCGTCGTCGACCATGTCGGACTTGTTCAGCGCGACCAGCAGGTAGGGAACGCCAACCTGGCGGGCGAGCAGAACGTGCTCGCGGGTCTGAGCCATCGGGCCGTCAGTGGCGGCAACCACGAGGATCGCACCGTCCATCTGGGCAGCACCGGTGATCATGTTCTTGATGTAGTCAGCGTGACCCGGAGCGTCTACGTGTGCGTAGTGGCGCTTCTCGGTCTGGTACTCAACGTGGGAGATGTTGATGGTAATACCACGCTGGCGCTCTTCCGGAGCAGAGTCAATCGACGCGAAGTCGCGCTGCTCGTTGAGAGTGGGGTACTTGTCGTACAGCACCTTGGAAATGGCGGCAGTCAGCGTCGTCTTACCGTGGTCAACGTGACCAATGGTGCCGATGTTGACGTGCGGCTTAGTCCGCTCGAACTTTGCCTTTGCCACAGGTTCCTCCTAGAACGATTTCAAGTGAGTTGCTCCTCGGCCGCGCTTTTCGCGGCAGAAACTCCAGCAAGTCTACTTGGGGGCTTTGGATTTGGTGAAATTGCAGATTCAGGGACCAATGCCGGTACCTGGAGTCTGTTCGCGCAGGGACCGGACTGCGGCCTGGGCTACAGCCCGGCGCCTGCACTGAATGCTTACCCGGAACGGGCAAGCATCCTGGTTTATCCGTCGGAGATTACTCGCCGCGGTTCTTCTGGATGATCTCGTCGGCAACTGCCTTCGGGACCTCGGCGTAGCTGTTGAACGTCATGGAGTACACAGCACGGCCCTGGGTCTTCGAACGCAGGTCACCGATGTAGCCGAACATGCCGGACAGCGGAACGTGCGCACGGATCACCTTGACACCAGCGGCATCTTCCATGGACTGCATCTGGCCACGGCGGGAGTTCAGGTCACCGATTACTTCACCCATGTATTCCTCAGGGGTGCGGACCTCAACATCCATCAGCGGTTCGAGCAGAACCGGGTTCGCCTTGCGTGCGGCTTCCTTGAAAGCCATACGGCCGGCGATCTTGAACGCCATTTCCGAGGAGTCAACATCGTGGTACGCGCCGTCAATCAGCGTGGCCTTGATGCCGACAACCGGGTAGCCGGCCAGAACGCCGTCGTTGAGTGCATCCTGGATGCCCGCGTCAACGGACGGGATGTACTCGCGGGGCACGCGGCCACCGGTGACCTTGTTCTCGAACGCGTAGAGCTCGCCGTCGGCGGTGTCCATCGGCTCGATGGCGATCTGGATCTTTGCGAACTGACCCGAACCACCGGTCTGCTTCTTGTGCGTGTAGTCGTGACGCTCTACAGCGCGCTTGATGGTTTCGCGGTAAGCAACCTGCGGCTTGCCGACGTTTGCCTCGACCTTGAATTCGCGGCGCATGCGGTCCACCAGGATGTCCAGGTGGAGCTCGCCCATGCCGGCGATGATGGTCTGACCGGTGTCCTCGTTGAGGGAGACCTGGAAGGTCGGGTCCTCAGCAGAGAGCTTCTGGATAGCCGTGGAGAGCTTCTCCTGGTCACCCTTGGTGTTCGGCTCGATGGCAACCGAGATCACGGGCTCCGGGAAGCTCATGGACTCGAGGACGATCTGGTTGTTCGCGTCGCACAGGGTGTCGCCCGTGGTCGTGTCCTTCAGACCGATTGCTGCGTAGATGTGGCCCGCGGTAGCGCCTTCAACAGGCATTTCCTTGTTGGCGTGCATCTGGAACAGCTTGCCGATGCGCTCCTTCTTGCCCTTGGTGGAGTTGACCACCTGGGCGCCTGCTTCCACGTGACCGGAGTACACGCGGATGAAGGTGAGCTGGCCGAAGAACGGGTGCGCGGCAATCTTGAACGCCAGGGCCGAGAACGGCTCTTCGGCAGAAGGCTTGCGGGTGAGCTCCTTCTCTTCGTCGCGCGGGTCGTGGCCGACCATGGGCGGGACGTCGAGCGGGTTCGGCAGGAAGTCAACAACAGCATCCAGCATCGGCTGTACGCCGCGGTTCTTGAAGGCAGAACCACAGAGAACCGGGTAGAGCTCGGAGTTGATGGTCATCTTGCGGATGCCGGCCTTGAGCTCCTCGACAGTGAGTTCTTCACCTTCGAGGTACTTCTCCATGAGTTCTTCGGAAGCCTCGGCCACAGTCTCAACGAGCTGTGCACGGTATTCCTCAGCCTTGGCCTGGAGATCGGCGGGGATCTCCTGGACCTCGTACTTGGCACCCATGGTGACGTCACCCTTGGCATCGCCCGGCCACACCAGGGCGCGCATCTCAAGGAGATCCACGACGCCGATGAAGTCGTTCTCTGCGCCGATCGGCAGCTGGAGAACAAGCGGCTTGGCGCCGAGGCGGCTGATGATGGTGTCTACGGTGAAGTAGAAGTCAGCGCCGAGCTTGTCCATCTTGTTGACGAAGCAGATACGCGGCACGTTGTACTTGTCGGCCTGGCGCCAAACAGTCTCGGACTGCGGCTCAACGCCTTCCTTGCCATCGAAGACAGCAACGGCACCGTCGAGGACGCGCAGCGAGCGCTCGACCTCAACCGTGAAGTCCACGTGGCCCGGGGTGTCAATGATGTTGATCTGGTTCTTGTCCCAGAAGCAGGTCACGGCGGCAGACGTGATGGTGATGCCGCGTTCCTTTTCCTGTTCCATCCAGTCGGTCGTCGAAGCGCCGTCGTGCGTTTCGCCGATCTTGTGGTTCACACCCGTGTAGAACAGGATGCGCTCGGTGGTGGTGGTCTTGCCGGCATCGATGTGGGCCATGATGCCGATGTTGCGGACCTTGCTAAGGTCGGTAAGCACGTCCTGTGCCACGGTGTCTCCCTTTCGGATGGACTACACGTTCGCCGCCAGCTCAGGGAGCCGGCGGCGTACGGGAAGTTTTACCAGCGGTAGTGTGCGAAGGCCTTGTTCGACTCGGCCATCTTGTGGGTGTCTTCGCGACGCTTCACAGCGGCACCGAGACCGTTGGACGCATCCAGGATTTCGTTCTGGAGGCGCTCGGTCATCGTCTTCTCGCGGCGGGCCTTGGAGTAGCCAACCAACCAGCGGAGAGCGAGAGCAGTGGAACGGCCCGGCTTGACCTCAACAGGAACCTGGTAGGTTGCGCCACCGACACGGCGGGAGCGGACCTCGAGGGAAGGCTTGACGTTGTCCATGGCCTTCTTGAGGGCGGCGACGGGGTCGCCACCGGACTTGGCGCGTGCACCTTCGAGTGCGCCGTAAACGATGCGCTCTGCGGTGGACTTCTTGCCGTCGATCAGAACCTTGTTGATCAGCTGGGTGACCAACGGGGAACCGTAAACGGGATCGGAAACTAGCGGCCGCTTCGGGGCCGGACCCTTGCGAGGCATATTACTTCTTCTCCATCTTTGCGCCGTAGCGGCTGCGGGCCTGCTTGCGGTTCTTGACACCCTGGGTATCGAGGGCACCACGGACGATCTTGTAACGGACACCCGGAAGGTCCTTCACACGACCACCACGGACCAGCACGATGGAGTGCTCCTGGAGGTTGTGGCCAACACCGGGGATGTAGGCGGTAACTTCAACGCCACCGTTGAGGCGCACACGTGCAACCTTACGGAGAGCCGAGTTCGGCTTCTTCGGGGTGGTCGTGTAAACGCGGGTGCAAACACCGCGGCGCATCGGGCTGCCCTTAAGCGCGGGAGCCTTGGTCTTGGAGACCTTCGGCGTGCGGCCCTTGCGGACCAGCTGGTTAATCGTAGGCACTTTCGTGTTCTCCGTTGGTTGATCTCTGCTCCGCGCCCAGGCGTTGGCCTGTCTTTGCGTGAGAGCTTTGGCGTTGTCCCTGCGGCCCTGGTCCGAAGACCCGATGGGCGTGCAAAAGTTCGGCATTCGTTGCGCACGTAGCCCGCAACCCGGAAACAGGCTCCACCGAAGCATCATGAGAACAAAACCGAAATGATGCTGCGGCGGCCTTCATCCACTGCCACACAGAACAATTACCAAAATTCTAGCATGGCTTGATCTAGGGCCTTAATCGGGTGTAAAGGGATGAACCACAACGGCGGGTGCCGCCCGCCGTCGTCGTCGGGCGCTAACGGGAAGGACCCCGCACTCACTGAGTGCGGGGTCCTTACCTTGACTTGCAGACTTCTCAGCGGAAGTCGTTGCCGAGATCGTAGTCGTCCAGCGGGATGGCGTGGAACTCGGGAGCTCCGTCGCCGCCCAGGGCGTCATACGAGAAGTCGGTGAAGGCGCTGGGGCCCGTGAACAGGCTTGCCTTTGCTTCTTCAGTCGGCTCCACGGTGACCTCGGTGTAACGGGGCAGACCCGTACCGGCCGGGATGAGCTTACCGATGATGACGTTCTCCTTGAGGCCAAGCAGCGGGTCGCTCTTGCCTTCCATGGCCGCCTGCGTCAGAACGCGGGTGGTCTCCTGGAAGGAAGCGGCCGACAGCCAGGACTCGGTTGCCAGAGATGCCTTCGTGATACCCATGAGTTCCGGTCGACCGGAAGCCGGGGTACGGCCTTCGGACACCACGCGACGGTTCTCGTCTTCGAAGCGGCTGCGCTCAGCGAGCTCGCCCGGAAGCAGATCGGAGTCGCCGGATTCGATGACGGTCACGCGGCGCAGCATCTGACGGACGATGACTTCCACGTGCTTGTCGTGGATGCCAATGCCCTGGCTGCGGTAAACGCCCTGGACCTCGTCCACCAGGAACTTCTGGGCGGCACGCGGTCCCATGATGCGCAGAACCTGCTTCGGGTCCACAGGACCGTTGATCAGCTTCTGGCCGACGCTGACGTGCTCGCCATCCTCGATGAGGAGGCGGGAACGGCGCAGCACCGGGTAGGCGATCTCCTCGGAACCATCGTCCGGGGTGATGATGAGGCGCATCTGGCGCTCGGACTCTTCGATGGCGATGCGGCCGGCTGCTTCAGCAATCGGTGCAACACCCTTCGGAGTACGGGCTTCAAAGAGCTCCTGGATACGGGGCAGACCCTGGGTGATGTCGTCGCCACCGCTGGCCGAAACAGCACCACCGGTGTGGAACGTACGCATGGTCAGCTGGGTACCGGGTTCACCGATGGACTGAGCGGCGATGATGCCGACGGCCTCTCCGATGTCCACGGTCTTGCCGGTGGCCAGCGAACGGCCGTAGCAGAGTGCACAGGTACCGACCTTGGACTCACACGTGAGCACGGAGCGGACCTTGACCTCGGTGATGCCGGCTGCGAGCAGCTCGGCAATGACGACATCGCCGCAGTCGGTGCCGGCAGCTGCCAGCACTGCGCCCTTGGAGTCGACGACGTCGACGGCGAGGGTACGTGCGTAGGCGCTGTTCTCGACGTTCTCGTCAAGGACCAGCTCACCGTTGGAGTCCGGCACCGCGATTGCGGTCATGAGACCACGCTCGGTGCCACAGTCCTCTTCGCGGACGATGACGTCCTGCGAGACGTCCACCAGACGACGGGTCAGGTAACCCGAGTTGGCGGTACGCAGCGCGGTGTCGGCCAGACCCTTACGGGCACCGTGCGTGGCGATGAAGTATTCCAGCACCGACAGGCCCTCGCGGTACGAGGACTTGATCGGACGCGGGATGATCTCACCCTTCGGGTTGGCCACAAGACCACGGATACCCGCGATCTGGCGGACCTGCATCCAGTTACCACGTGCACCGGAGGACACCATGCGGTTGATGGTGTTCATCGGGGACAGGCTGTCACGCATCGCCTGGGCGATTTCGTTGGTGGCCTTGTTCCAGATCTCGATCAGTTCCTGGCGACGCTCGTCGTCGTCGATCAGGCCCTTGTCGTACTGGCCCTGGATCTTGGCAGCCATGGTCTCGTAACCGGCCAGGATGGCCGGCTTGGAGGTGGGCACCTCGATGTCGGAGATTGCCACGGTGACGCCCGAGCGGGTTGCCCAGTAGAAACCGGCGTCCTTCAGGTTGTCCAGCGTTGCAGCCGTGACAACCTTCGGGTAGCGCTCTGCGAGGTCGTTGACGATCCGGGAAAGCTCGCCCTTGTCGGCAACAGCCTCAACCCACGGGTAGTCCTCCGGCAGGGTCTCGTTGAAGAGAACCTGGCCGAGGGAGGTCTGAACCAGTGCAGTCTGACCCGGCTCCCAACCTTCCGGAGCTTCCCAGCCGGCGTAAGGGACAAAGCCCTCAAGGCGGATCTTGACCTGGGAGTTCAGGTGCAGCTCGCGTGCATCGTAGGCCATGATGGCTTCCGCAACCGAGGAGAAGATGCGGCCTTCGCCTGCGGAACCAACGCGCTTGGTGGTCAGGTGGTACAGACCGATGATCATGTCCTGCGAAGGCAGGGTCACCGGACGGCCATCAGACGGCTTCAAGATGTTGTTGGAAGACAGCATCAGGATGCGGGCTTCAGCCTGCGCCTCGGGGCTCAGCGGCAGGTGGACTGCCATCTGGTCGCCGTCGAAGTCGGCGTTGAAGGCGCCACAGACCAGCGGGTGAAGCTGGATGGCCTTGCCCTCAACAAGCTGCGGCTCGAATGCCTGGATGCCGAGGCGGTGCAGGGTAGGTGCACGGTTGAGCAGCACCGGGTGTTCGGTGATGATCTCTTCCAGCACGTCCCAGACCTGCGGGCGGTAACGCTCGACCATGCGCTTTGCCGACTTGATGTTCTGCGCGTGGTTGAGGTCAACCAGTCGCTTCATCACGAACGGCTTGAAGAGCTCCAGGGCCATCTGCTTGGGCAGACCACACTGGTGCAGCTTCAGCTGCGGGCCGACGACGATGACCGAACGGCCGGAGTAGTCGACGCGCTTGCCGAGCAGGTTCTGGCGGAAACGACCCTGCTTGCCCTTGAGCATGTCGCTCAGGGACTTCAGCGGACGGTTGCCCGGACCCGTGACCGGACGGCCGCGACGGCCGTTGTCGAAGAGGCTGTCAACAGCTTCCTGAAGCATGCGCTTCTCGTTGTTGACGATGATCTCCGGAGCACCGAGGTCAAGCAGTCGCTTGAGTCGGTTGTTGCGGTTGATCACACGGCGGTAGAGGTCGTTGAGGTCGGAGGTCGCGAAGCGGCCACCGTCCAGCTGGACCATCGGGCGCAGTTCCGGCGGAATCACCGGGACGGCGTCCAGCACCATGCCAAGCGGGCTGTTGTTGGTGGTCAGGAATGCGTTGACAACCTTCAGGCGCTTGAGGGCACGGGTTTTGCGCTGGCCCTTGCCGTTCTGGATGGTGTCGCGCAGGGACTCCGACTCTGCCTGCATGTCGAAGTTCTCAAGACGCTTCTTGATGGCTTCGGCACCCATGGAGCCTTCGAAGTACATGCCGTAGCGGTCGCGCAGTTCGCGGTACAGGCCTTCGTCACCTTCGAGGTCGGCGACCTTGAGGTTCTTGAAGCGGTCCCAAACCTGCTCGAGGCGCTCGATCTCAGCATCCGCGCGCTTGCGGACGTTGGCCATCTGACGGTCCGCAGAGTCGCGGGCCTTCTTCTTGTCTGCAGCCTTGGCGCCTTCACCTTCGAGGCGGGCAAGCTCGTCCTCAAGATCGCGGGCGATCGTGGCGATGTCGCTGTCGCGGTTGTCGACGAGCTGCTTCTTCTCGAGGTCGTGCTCCACCTGAAGGTTCGGCAGTTCCGCGTGACGGCTCTCGGTGTCGACGCTGGTGATCATGTAGGCAGCGAAGTAGATGACCTTTTCAAGGTCCTTCGGTGCCAGGTCAAGGAGGTAACCCAAGCGGGAGGGAACACCCTTGAAGTACCAGATGTGCGTGACGGGAGCGGCCAGCTCAATGTGGCCCATGCGCTCGCGGCGCACCTTGGCGCGGGTGACTTCAACGCCACAACGCTCGCAAATGATGCCCTTGAAGCGCACGCGCTTGTACTTGCCGCAGTAGCATTCCCAGTCCCGGGACGGGCCGAAGATCTTCTCGCAGAAGAGGCCGTCCTTCTCGGGCTTGAGCGTGCGGTAGTTGATGGTTTCCGGCTTCTTGACCTCACCGTAAGACCAGCCGCGGATGTCTTCCGCGGTGGCGAGGCCGATCTGCATGAGGCCGAAGGAGGATTCGCTGGACATATGGTCCCTGTTCTCTCTTGTTCTCTAAATTCTGAAGTCTTGGGTTTACGGAAAGAGGCAGCTGCCTTGGCTGGCGGTCTGCACCGCCAGCCAGAGCGGCTGTTTAGACCTCTTCTACGGAGCTGGGCTCTGCGCGAGACAGATCAATGCCCAGTTCTTCCGCAGCCGTAAAGACTGCGTCATCAGAGTCACGCATTTCGATCGTCGTACCGTCCGTGGAAAGAACTTCCACGTTCAGGCACAGCGACTGCATTTCCTTGATCAAGACCTTGAAGGATTCCGGAACGCCAGGCTCGGGGATGTTCTCGCCCTTGACGATGGCTTCGTAGACCTTCACGCGGCCGTGGATGTCATCCGACTTGATCGTCAGCAGTTCCTGGAGGGTGTAGGCAGCGCCGTATGCTTCGAGCGCCCACACTTCCATTTCACCGAAGCGCTGGCCACCGAACTGTGCCTTACCACCCAGCGGCTGCTGCGTGATCATGGAGTACGGGCCGGTGGAGCGTGCGTGGATCTTGTCGTCCACCAGGTGGTGGAGCTTCAGGATGTACATGTAGCCCACGGAGATCGGGTCCGGGAACGGCTCGCCGGAGCGGCCGTCGAACAGACGGGTCTTGCCGGAGGAGTCGATCAGGCGGTCGCCGTCGCGGGTCACGTTGGTGGAATCCAGCAGACCTGTGATTTCCTCTTCGCGTGCACCGTCGAACACCGGGGTGGCGACAGTGGTCTGGCCGGATTCACGAGGCAGGTTCGGGAGGTTCTTGACCCACTCCGGCTCGCCTTCGATCTTCCAACCGGTCTTCGCGACCCAGCCGAGGTGCGTTTCGAGCACCTGGCCGACGTTCATGCGGCCCGGAACACCCAGCGGGTTCAGGACGATGTCCACCGGCGTACCGTCGGCAAGGAACGGCATGTCTTCGATCGGGAGGATCTTGGAGATGACGCCCTTGTTACCGTGGCGGCCGGCGAGCTTGTCACCGTCGGTGATCTTGCGCTTGGCAGCAACGTAGACGCGGACCAGCTGGTTGACGCCCGGGGGCAGCTCGTCGTCGTTGTCGCGGTCGAAGACGCGCACGCCGATAACCGTGCCGGACTCACCGTGGGGAACCTTCAGGGAGGTGTCACGCACTTCGCGGGACTTCTCGCCGAAGATCGCGCGGAGGAGGCGCTCTTCCGGAGTCAGTTCGGTTTCACCCTTCGGGGTGACCTTTCCGACCAGGATGTCGCCGGCTTCAACTTCGGCACCGATGTGGATGATGCCGCGCTCGTCCAGTCCTGCGAGGACTTCCTCGGACACGTTGGGGATGTCACGGGTGATTTCCTCGGCACCAAGCTTGGTGTCGCGGGCATCGATCTCGTGCTCCTCGATGTGGATGGAGGAAAGAACGTCCTCAGCGACGATGCGCTGCGACAGGATGATGGCGTCCTCGAAGTTGTGGCCTTCCCATGACATGAATGCCACGAGGAGGTTCTTACCGAGGGCGAGTTCACCCTGGTCCGTTGCCGGGCCGTCAGCGATGATGCCGCCGACTTCGAGGCGCTGGCCTTCGTTGACCAGGACGCGGTGGTTGTAGCAGTTGCCCTGGTTGGAACGGGCGAACTTGTTGATGCGGTAGCTGGTTTCCGTGCCGTCGTCGTTAAGCATGGTGACGAGGTCAGCGGAAACTTCGTTGACGACACCGGCCTTCTTCGCGATGACAACGTCACCGGCGTCGACGGCGGCAGCGCGCTCCATGCCGGTGCCCACGAACGGGGCCTCGGAACGGACCAGCGGCACGGCCTGGCGCTGCATGTTGGCACCCATGAGTGCGCGGTTTGCATCGTCATGCTCGAGGAACGGAATCAGAGCGGTAGCTACCGACACCATCTGGCGCGGGGAAACGTCCATGAACTGGACTTCGCCGGCCGGAACCAGGACGGGCTCGCCTCCACCACCACGGGCACGGACAAGCACGGTTTCTTCCGCGAACTTCTTGTCGGCGTCCAGCGGTGCGTTGGCCTGTGCAATCAGGACTTCGGCTTCGTCGTCGGCGGTGAGGTACTGGACCTCATCGGAAACGACGCCCTCAGAGACCAGGCGGTACGGGGTCTCGATGAAACCGAACGGGTTGATGCGGCCGTAGGAAGCCAGCGAACCGATCAGACCGATGTTCGGGCCTTCAGGAGTTTCGATGGGGCACATACGTCCGTAGTGTGACGGGTGGACGTCTCGGACTTCCATGCCTGCGCGGTCACGGGACAGACCACCCGGGCCAAGAGCCGACAGACGGCGCTTGTGGGTCAGACCCGACAACGGGTTGTTCTGGTCCATGAACTGCGACAGCTGGGACGTTCCGAAGAACTCCTTGATGGCTGCCACGACAGGGCGGATGTTGATCAGGGTCTGCGGCGTGATCGCTTCGACGTCCTGCGTGGTCATGCGTTCGCGGACGACGCGCTCCATGCGGGACAGGCCGGTGCGGACCTGGTTCTCGATCAGTTCGCCGACGGCGCGGATGCGACGGTTGCCGAAGTGGTCGATGTCATCGATCTCGACGCGGAGCTCGTGGTCTTCGCCATCGCGCTTGCCCATGAGGGTCTTCTCGCCGGCGTGAAGCGCGACGAGGAACTTGATCATGGCCACGATGTCTTCAACGTGCAGGACCGAAGCTTCCTTGTCGCCAAGGGAGCGGTCGATGCCGAGCTTGCGGTTGATCTTGTAACGGCCGACCTTGGCCAGATCGTAGCGCTTGGCGTTGAAGTACAGGTTGTCCAGCAGGGACTGGGCAGCCTCGACGGTGGGCGGCTCGCCCGGACGCAGCTTGCGGTAGATGTCCAGCAGGGCGTCTTCGCGGGTTTCGGTGGCGTCCTTCTCCAGCGTTGCGCGCATGGAGTCGTACTGGCCGAACTCTTCGAGGATCTGGCCTTCGGTCCAACCAAGGGCCTTCAGCAGAACGGTGACCGACTGCTTGCGCTTGCGGTCGAGGCGTACGCCGACCTGGTCGCGCTTGTCGATTTCGAGCTCGAACCATGCACCGCGGGACGGGATGATCTTTGCAGTGAAGATGTCCTTGTCGCTGGTCTTGTCAGCGGTGCGCTCAAAGTAGGCGCCCGGCGAACGGACCAGCTGGGAGACGACGACACGCTCGGTGCCGTTGACGACGAACGTTCCCTTCTCGGTCATGAGAGGGAAATCGCCCATGAACACGGTCTGCTGCTTGATTTCACCCGTGTTGTTGTTCATGAACTCGGCCTTGACATACAGCGGTGCCGAGTAAGTGGCGTCACGGTCTTTGCATTCGGCCATGGTGTACTTCGGATCAGCGAACTCCGGCTCGGAGAAGCTCAGGGACATAGTGCCCTGGAAGTCCTCGATGGGGGAGATCTCTTCGAAGATGTCAGCAAGTCCAGAGGTGGTGGCGACGCTCAGGTCGCCTTCCTCGACGGCCTTCGCTACCCGCGACTGCCAGCGTTCGTTTCCGACCAGCCAGTCAAAGCTGTCTGTCTGCAATGCGAGCAGATTCGGAACGTCCAGCGGTTCGTGAATCTTTGCGAATGAGAGCCGGCGAGTTGCACCATCGGTGCTTGCCGTATTAGCGGTTTCGTTATTAGAGGTGCTCGAGGCGACCAAGAGGGATCCTTCCACAGACCTTCAGGCGTTTTCAGATCTCCCCCGCTTGCACCCTGCAGATTGAATCCGCAGTGTACCTTTCCGGTTCCGCTATATGACCCGGGACCCCGGCCGGCCAAGACCATGCTCGTTCTAACGGCACGTCGATGGCGCAGCTGAGAGGTAAAGCCCACCGCTATATGAAGGCTGAAGGTTAACAGGGAAGACGCAAATATCCACAATACGGCAAATCAACCCACCTGTCTACCCCACATCGGGCCCGAATGCAAGCACAGTTGCCGCAGGCACCTATGGGGCCTGGACCCATACTGCCGTGGGCGGAATGTTGGTCCAGGCTCCATTGTTGAATGGAGAGGTGATGTACGCCACGGTAACCTAGGCTCACCACCCTTGATCGGAAGAGAGAAAATGAGCACCCCCTCAGACACAACGGACAACAACAACGACGTTGTCATCCTTTCCGCCAGCCGTACCCCACAGGGACGGTTGAACGGGCAACTGGCCGGGCTCACCGCCGTCGAGCTCGGTGCTCATGCTATTTCGGGCGCTATTGCGGCGAGCGGGCTCACCGCGGACAAAGTGGACGCAGTAATTATGGGACAGGTCCTGCAGGCGGGCGCCGGCCAGAATCCGGCCCGGCAAAGCGCCATCGCCGCCGGCATCGGCTGGAACATCCCTGCCGTCACCATCAACAAGGTCTGCCTCTCCGGACTGACTGCCGTGATCGATGCCGCGCGAATGATCCGCAGCGGCGACGCCGCCGTCGTGGTTGCCGGAGGCCAGGAATCGATGAGCCGCGCTCCCCACTTGCTGCCCGGCTCGAGGCAAGGGTGGAGCTACGGGGCGATCCAGGCCCTCGACGTCGCGGCCCATGACGGCCTCACCGATGCGTTTGATGGTCAGTCAATGGGCCTGTCCACCGAGATCAAGAACCTCTCCCTAGGAATCGACCGCCGGTCCCAGGATGAAGTGGCCGCCGCTTCGCACCAGCGCGCGGCTGCGGCTGCCGCGCAAGGAGTGTTCGACCGCGAGATCACACCCATCAGCGTCAAACAGCGCAAGGGAGAACCCTTGGTGCTAACAAGTGACGAAGGCGTCCGCCCCCAGACCACGCTTGAGACCTTGGCCCCCCTGAAGGGCGCCTTCGCCACCGACGGCACCATCACAGCCGGCAACTCCTCTCCCCTGTCCGACGGCGCCTCCGCGCTCGTGCTCACGAGCCGCGGCTTTGCCGAGGAAAACGGCCTTGACTACCTTGCCGTCGTCGGCAAGCCCGGCCAGGTAGCGGGACCCGACAACAGCCTGCATTCGCAGCCTTCCAACGCGATACGGCACGCGCTGGACCGCGCGGGGTGGACAACGGCCGACCTGGACTTCATCGAGATCAACGAAGCATTCGGCTCGGTTGCGGTCCAGTCCTTGAAGGACCTGGACTATCCCTTGGAGAAGTGCAATATCCACGGCGGAGCAATTGCGATTGGACACCCGATCGGCGCTTCAGGAGCGCGCCTTGCTCTCCACGCGGCCCACGAGCTGAAGCGCCGCGGTAAGGGCAAAGCGGCGGTTGCCCTCTGTGGTGGCGGCGGGCAGGGCGAAGCACTGCTTCTCTACCGAGACTAGGTATTCGGCGTATTCGGCAGCGGGCGCTGCCATGACTGGAAATGGAGCATGAATGCGGGGCACTGAGCGATTCCTCGCCGACGCGGCAGCCCGCGGACTCGACGTCCAACTCGTGGAGCGGGCAGCGGCAAGCAGCCTTGACGAAGCGGCCCGGATCATGGGGATCACACCGGCCGACATCGTGAAGTCCCTTGTGGTCAAGCACCGGGATGGCACGTTCTTGTTTGCGCTGGTTCCGGGTGACCGGCAGATCTCCTGGCCCAAGCTGCGCGCCCTTCTGGGTGTCAATAAACTGTCCATGCCCTCGGCCGACATCGCTTTCGAGGCAACCGGCTATGAGCGCGGCACCATCACGCCGCTGGGAAGTTCGAAGCCCTGGCCGGTCTACGCGGATGCCAGCATCGCCGGACGCAGGATCTCCATGGGCGCAGGCGAGCACGGATTCAGCGCTTTCGTGAAGGCCGATGAGCTGGCGTCCGCGCTGCAGGCCGTAGTAGCTGACATCAGCGACCCCATCTGACTGTTCCACAAGCAACGCGGGGTCACTTACGGCCCATCCAGCAGCACTCAGTGGGCCGTAAGTGACCCCGCGTTGCTCTTACATGCAGGGAGCCCCGCCCGGACGAATCCGGACGGGGCTTCCTGAAAACGCGAGTTACTTGACAGTAACCGTGGCGCCGGCAGCTTCGAGCTGCTCCTTGGCCTTCTCAGCGGCTTCCTTGGTGGCGCCTTCGAGAACAGCCTTCGGTGCACCGTCAACCAGGTCCTTGGCTTCCTTGAGGCCGAGGGAGGTGATGGCGCGAACTTCCTTGATCACTGCGATCTTCTTTTCACCGGCAGCTTCGAGGATGACATCAAATTCGGTCTTCTCTTCAACTTCTTCGCCAGCGCCGGCGCCAGCCGGGCCTGCAACTGCAACAGCAGCAGCAGTAACTTCGAAGGTCTCTTCGAAGAGCTTGACGAACTCGGAGAGCTCGATGATGGTCAGTTCCTTGAAAGCTTCAATGAGCTCTTCGTTGCTGAGCTTCGCCATGTTTGGCGTCCTTCCTTTAGGTGGTGCTGCCACGGACGTCGTCCGTTACTGCACCGCAGTGTGAATGGGGAGAACTTAGTTCTCTTCGGTTGCTGCTTCAGCGGCTTCCGCCGGAGCGGCAGCCTCTTCTGCAGCAGCCTCGGCGGGAGCCTCTTCGGCAGCCGGTGCTTCTTCAGCGGCCGGTGCTACAGCGCCGCCCTCTTCTTCAAGCTTGAGGCGCAGAGCGTCAATGATGCGTGCAGCAGCGGCGGCAGGTGCCTTGAGGATGCCTGCAACCTTGGCGAGCTGCAGCTCACGGGACTCGAGGGCTGCCAGTGCGGCAACCTCTGCTGCGTTCAGTGCCTTGCCTTCGAAGTAGCCGGTCTTGATGACCAGCTGCTTGTTGACCTTGGCAAAGTCCGTCAGGCTCTTGGCGGCAGCAACCGCGTCACCCTTGATGAATGCAATTGCAGTGGGGCCGGCGAGCTGACCGTCGAATGCTTCGACACCAGCTTCCTTGGCTGCAATGGCGGTCAGGGTGTTCTTGACGACCGAGAACTTGGTGTCCAGGCCGAGAGAAACACGCAGCTGCTTGAGCTGTGCAACAGAGAGCCCGCGGTATTCGGTCAGGACAGCGGCGTTCGATTCCTTGAAATCGTTGGTGATCTCAGCTACTGCAGAGATCTTGCTAGGCGTTGCCATAACCCTCCTTCCGGGGAATAAAGCCGGTTTTCCGGGTCCCCGCTCAAAAGAGCTGCAACTAAAAAACGCCCCGCGCAGATGCACGGGGCTTGGCTCAACACGACCAAATGGTCGCGGAGATTTGCTTCGTTCACCTGCGCCGGCCGCCCTTTGTCAGGGTCCTTCGTCAAGGAAACCACTTGGTTCTTCCGCGCGTGGCTGCAGAGTTGAGCTGCGCCCGGAGGAGTGGATTCCCATCAACCGACGGTCTTTGGTAGTTCAAGCTTACGGGACGGGCAAGTGCATCGCCAAATCGCCCCGCCTCACTCGGAGGAGGTGACCCTCGGGCCCATGTTCGGCAGTTCCTTCTGCCACAACCCCGTGACCCCGGCCGTGGTGAATCCCAATTGCTTGTTCACTGTCAGCAGGTACCGGTTTTCGGGCGCATTCCAGGTGTAGATCACCCGGGCATCGGGAAACTGTTCGCTGAGGCGTTGCATATTGGCGACCTTGATGAGGAGCCCTAGCTTGTTTCCCCGATGTTCCTGCAGGACGATCGTGTCGTCCTGGAAAACCACATCCTGGCGTTGTGCCAGGACGCCGATCGTGGTGAGCCCGACGATCCGCCCGCTGGCGACGTGCTCGACGGCGGTGACCACCGTCCGGCGCCCCTGCGCGACGGCGGCGTCCTCCGCCTGCCGCAACACACCGGCGTCGAACACTAGCTGCTGCTGCTCGGCCTCCGCGGTCTCATTGCCCTCGGAGACCACTTCCCCGGCCGCGTTTTCGAGCGCAGCCACGGCTTCGAGCCACTGTTGCGGGCAACGGTCGGTCCAGTGGTGGACCCGGTAGCGGCCGGCGTTCGCGACTTCCGCTTCGGCCTCAAGCTCGGCGACGAGCTTCGAATCCAGCGGGAGCGCACAGGAACTGAACTGTTCGATGTGCTGGAGGGTGTAGCCGGTACGACGGGCAAAATCGACCTCGCGGCTGGCCAAGGGAACAAAGCCCAGGCCACTGCCAGGTACGAGCTGACCCTCGGCACCACCACGCAAGGATTCGGCAGGGTGGTTGGTGTCCACCATGATCATCGTCCGCCCCTCGCTTTTGGCGAAATGTTCGGCGGCTTCCAGAAGCTGCCGGCCGACGCCCCTACGCTGGAACTCAGGAAGGATGTCGAGGGTGAACTCGGCCAGGTCCATGTTGTCGGCAAGGGGCAGCGCGATGTCCACGGTACCCACAATGCGGCCGTCAACGCGGGCAATGAGAATGACCTGGCGTTCGTAAGGATCGCCGAGTTCGAGCAGTTTCTCCAACGGAGTGTAGGCGAGATCGTCCGTGCCCCAGATCTGCATGCGGACCCTGCGGCTGACTTCGACGGCGGCCAGGAAGTCCTGTGCGTCATCGGCCTCAAGCGAATCCGGGATCCAGAGTTGGCCGATCTCCACCGTGCTCGTCATTTGATCCTCTTTTGCCATTCGCCGTCGTATCCCACCGGTTTGAAGCCGAGCTGTACGTTGATGGACAGCATATGTTCGTTTTCCTCGGCGTTAAAAGTCATGACGCGCCGGACTGCTGGATATTCCGTTTGCAGCCTGCGCAGATTGGCCAGTTTCACGAGCGTTCCCAGTCCATGGCCCCGATGCGGCTTCGCCACCAAAGTATCGTCCTGCTCGGCCACCCCAGGCTTCGACGGACCAAGGTAGATCACAGTGTAGGCGACGAGCTCACCCGTCCGACGATGTTGTGCAGCGGCCACGAGGGCAGTCTGGCCTTCCGCAAGCGTGGTGTCCTCGAGTTGCCTGACGCGGGCAGCGTCCCAGGCCTCTGCCTCGATCTCAAGGCCTCCCGCCGGCGTGTCCGTGCTCATCCGGCCCATCAGCCCGGCCATGTGGTCCACGTATTCGCCGGGGCAACGGTTCGTCCACGCAAGGACCTCATAAGCGGCGTCGGCTTTGGAATGCGCCGCAAGCTCCAGCCTTGCCCACTCCGCGTCATGGTCCATGTCCAGGCTGCTGAATCTGCTGGCCTGTTCCAAGGCGTATCCGTTCTTGAGGCAAAAGGCTACTCCCGGACCATCGTCGGGTACTCCCCCAGGTGCCGCGGCTGACCCGAGGGGTGTTGGCCCTGCTCCTGCCGCTGCTCCTGCTTCTGCGGAGCCGATCGGGTGTTCGGTGTGCGCCTGCAGGACATGCCTCCCCCGAGCCATCGCAACCCCCTCGACTGTGCGGAGCAATGCGGTCCCGATTCCTTGCCGGCGGTGCCCCTCCAGAACATCTACCTGGAGCCAAGCGGTATGGACGTTGTCCTTGAGCGGAAACTGGCAGGAAGCATGCCCGACGATGCTTCCGTCAATCCGGGCGAAGAAGTTCCTTGAGGCCTCGTATGGGGTATCGCGCCATCCTGCGAGCCGGGACTGCGCCGACGATGCCCGGTCCAGGCTTCCCCAGGTTTCCAAGACCATGGCGTCCATCACGGAAGAGAGCTCCCGGAAATCATTGCCGTCCGGTCCGTCCAGGGACTCCGGCAGGTGGAGCTCATGGATGCTGGAATCAGGAAGCCGGCCTGTCATGCCCTCAGCCTAATCAGCGGCCGCCACCCGCGATAGGTGCCGGTTGCATACAACGAAAGGACCGCCCGGCGATTGCCGAACGGTCCTTTCAGAGTCGATGCTCCCGGTGGCTTACGCCTCGGTGAGGACCTTGGTGACGTTCGGGTCAACCGAGATGCCCGGGCCGAACGTGGTGGCGACCGTAGCCTTCTGGATGTAGCGGCCCTTGGAAGCGGACGGCTTCAAGCGAAGCACCTCTTCCAGAGCAGCTGCGTAGTTTTCAGCCAGCTTCAGTTCATCGAAGGAAACCTTGCCGATGATGAAGTGCAGGTTCGAGTGCTTGTCGACGCGGAAGTCGATCTTGCCACCCTTGATGTCGTTGACAGCCTTGGTGACGTCTGCGGTCACGGTACCGGTCTTCGGGTTCGGCATGAGGTTACGCGGGCCGAGGACCTTACCGAGACGGCCAACCTTGCCCATGAGGTCGGGGGTTGCCACTGCGGCGTCGAAGTCGGTCCAACCGGCCGCGATCTTTTCGATCAGGTCATCGGACCCAACGAAGTCGGCGCCTGCAGCGATTGCTGCTTCGGCCTTGTCGCCCGTTGCGAAAACCAGGACGCGGGCAGTCTTACCCGTGCCGTGCGGCAGGTTGACGGTGCCGCGGACCATCTGGTCGGCCTTACGCGGGTCAACGCCCAGACGGAAAGCAACCTCAACGGTGGCGTCGAACTTGGACGGGTTGGTGTCCTTGGCGAGCTTGATGGCGTCGAACGGGGCGTAGAACTTGTCTGCCTCGATCTTGGCTACGGCTGCCTCATATGCTTTGCTGCGCTTTGCCATGCTGCTTATTCTCCTTGTGCAGTTGTGGTCTGCGGACCGCGCTGGGCCCTGCCACAGTTGGAAATCCGGCGTGGATCTCCAACATTTTCAATATTTCAATGGTGCCGGTTTCCCGGCAGGAGGTGGTTAGCCCTCGACTGTATCTGATTGTGGAAAGTCTCCGGGACTCACTTCCGGCGAGTGCTTCGTTCCTCAGCCCTCACCGTCCGTTCATTCCTCGACTATTCGACAGTGATACCCATCGAGCGTGCGGTGCCGGCGATGATCTTGGCAGCACCCTCAAGGCTGGTGGCGTTGAGGTCTTCCATCTTGGTGGTGGCGATCTCGTTAACCTGCGCCTGGGTCAGCTTGGCAACCTTGACGGTGTGCGGCGTGGCCGAACCCTTGGCAACGCCTGCAGCCTTCTTGATGAGCTCTGCAGCCGGCGGGGTCTTGGTGATGAAGGTGAAGGAGCGGTCTTCGTAGACCGTGATTTCAACCGGGATAACGTTTCCGCGCTGGGCTTCCGTTGCAGCGTTGTACGCCTTGCAGAATTCCATGATGTTGACACCGTGCTGGCCAAGCGCAGGACCGATCGGCGGGGCCGGGTTGGCCGCACCTGCCTGGATCTGCAGCTTGATGAGGCCGGTGACCTTCTTCTTGGGAGCCAATGTAGGTCCTTCTCTCAATAACTTCCTAGGACACAGGAGCGTGCCTCAGGTTTGTGGCCGCCATGGCAAGGCGGCCGCCCGCTCCGTGGCTGCTAAGCGGGCAACCGCGGGGCGAAATCCTTGGATCAACTAGATCTTGGTGACCTGGTTGAATGCGAGCGTAACCGGGGTCTCGCGTTCGAAGATCGACACCAGCACCACAAGCGTCTGGGAATCCATCTTGATCTCGGAGATCGTGGCGGGAAGGGTCTCGAACGGACCTTCCTTGACGATGACGGACTCTCCGACCTCGAAGTCGATGTCGACGGGCGTCTGGTGCTGCTTGTTGACCGGCTTGCCCTTTTCGGCCTGCTGCTCTTCGAAGACCGGAGCCAGCATCGAGAAGACCTCGTCGAGGCGAAGCGGGACCGGGTTGTGTGCGTTGCCAACGAAGCCGGTGACACCCGGGGTATGGCGGACTGCGCCCCAGGATGCGTCCGTCAGGTCCATGCGGACGAGGACGTAACCCGGAATGCGTACGCGGTTGATGATCTTGCGCTGGGCGTTCTTGATCTCAACGACTTCCTCCATGGGCACCTGGATCTCGAAGATGTAATCTTCCATGTCCAGGGTCTGGATGCGGGTCTCAAGGTTGGCCTTGACGCGGTTTTCGTAGCCGGCGTAGGAGTGGATGACGTACCAGTCACCCTCCTGGCGGCGAAGCTTGGCCTTGAACTCCTCAGCGGGGTCGGCAGGCGCTACGGCTGCAGCGGCGGCCAGGGCGTCGGCGTCGTCGGACTCATCCTGGTCGACGTCGTCAACGTCGGCAGTTTCGGGCGCAGCAGAATCGACCTCGGATCCTTCCACGGCGTCAGCCGTGGCGTCGGCTGTGCTTTCAGCGGGCCCATCCAGCTCAGTCTCAGTTACCTCGAGCTCCTGCTCAGACACTTGGTCTCCTGCTTCCTCATTGCCTAACATGCCTATTTAAATGGCTCAATTCCGCAAACCCTGCGAAATCCCTTGATTTTCCAGGAATTCCACGCGGTTTGCGGAGCGATCCGCTTAGTGGTTCGTGGTGCCAGTAGCGCCGAAAACCCATTTGATTCCCGTACCGAAAGCCAGGTCCAGGATGGTGACGACAAGCATCATGATGGCCACGAACACCAGCACCACGACTGTGTAGTTGACCAGTTCCTTGCGGGTGGGGGCAACAACCTTCTTGAGCTCACCAATTACCTGGCGGACAAAAAGCGCAATTCGAGCGAAGAGGCCGGAATCGGACTTCTTGGCAGGGCGGCCCTTCGAGCTGCTCGCAGCTGTTTCGGTCACCTGATCCTCACTCATCTATGCAAACGTCGTTGACCCGACTCTGATCAGAGTCATGGTTGCTGCGCTTGTTCCGAGGAAAACCCGGAACAGCTTGCGCAGGGCAGACAGGACTCGAACCTGCAACCTGCGGTTTTGGAGACCGCTGCGCTACCAATTGCGCCACTACCCTATGGAACGAATCCATATTTTGGCCACACACCATCAAAGCCAAGGAATCCAGAAGAACACGAGATTCCGGAGCCAATCTGGGGCGCGAACCATTGTGATGTTTTTCAACACCGGTGAACCAGTCTACGCAACAACGTCGCGATAGTCGAACCGGGCCATTTCCGGAGCGTTCAGGCCTTCTCGCTCATGTGATCAGCGCTCGCTTGATCAGCCTTCACTGTCACTTTCCCGACGTTAGCCCGATAGCTCCGCAGAACAGCATAAAGTAGATTTCGTCGAATCCCACCATCCAGCTCATGAGCTGCCCGCGAAGAACGGTGCTTTAATGTCTGCCGGAATACCAGCCGCCCGCATTTCACAGCGAATTTCCGCCATCGCCGAATCCGCCACCCTTGCCGTTGACGCCAAGGCCAAGGCGCTCAAGGCAGCGGGTCGCCCCGTGATTGGCTTCGGCGCCGGGGAGCCCGACTTCCCGACACCCGACTACATCGTCAAGGCCGCCGTCGAGGCCGCCGCCCAGCCGAAGTACCACCGCTACTCCCCTGCCGCCGGGCTGCCGGAGCTGAAGCAGGCTATCGCGGACAAGACGTTCCGCGATTCGGGCTACAAAGTTGACGCTTCCCAAGTGATGGTTACCAACGGCGGCAAGCAGGCTGTCTACAACACTTTCGCCACACTTGTTGATCCGGGCGACGAGGTAATCATCCCCACGCCTTTCTGGACCACCTACCCGGAGGCAATCCGCCTGGCCGGAGGCGTTCCCGTCGAGGTTTTCGCGGGCCCGGAACAGGGTTACCTGGTCACCGTGGACCAACTCGAGGCCGCAGTCACCGACAAGACGAAGATCCTGCTTTTCGTTTCCCCGTCCAACCCGACCGGCGCCGTTTACAGCGCGGAACAGGTGGCAGAAATCGGAAAGTGGGCAGCGGCCAAGGGCCTCTGGGTGGTCACCGACGAAATCTATGAGCACCTGACGTACGACGGCGTCCCTTTCACCTCGATTGCCACCGCCGCCCCCGAACTCGGCGACAAGGTGGTCATCCTCAACGGTGTCGCCAAGACCTACGCCATGACCGGATGGCGCGTCGGATGGATGATCGGCCCGGCAGACGTCATCAAGGCCGCCACCAACCTCCAGTCGCACGCGACGTCGAACGTTTCCAACATCATGCAGATCGCAGCCCTGGCTGCAGTCTCGGGCCCGCTGACCGCCGTCGACGAAATGAAGGTCGCTTTCGACCGCCGCCGCAAGGCGATTGTCGCCGGACTGAACGCGATCGAGGGTGTGGAATGCCCGACGCCGACCGGCGCCTTCTACGTGTACGCCGACGTCCGCGGACTGCTGGGCAAGGAATTCCCGACGTCGAACGGTCCCGTCCGTCCGTCAACGTCCGCTGAGCTTGCCTCACTGATCCTCGACGAAGTTGAGGTCGCAATTGTTCCGGGCGAGGCCTTCGGCCCCTCCGGTTTCGTCCGCCTCTCCTACGCCTTGGGCGACGACGACCTCGCCGAAGGCGTACGACGCCTCCAGGAATTCCTCGGCCAGGCCAAGTAGCCTTCCGCCTCCGCAAACGCTCGCTCACCTTGGGATAGAGGTGAGCGGGCGTTTGGCTTTAAGCCGCTATAGGTGAGCGGGCGTTTGGCTTAAAGCCGCTATAGGTGAGCGGGCGTCAGAGGAGGCGGCGCTCGGCGGCCCACTTGGTCAGTTCGTGGCGGCTGGAAAGCTGGAGTTTGCGGAGCACCGCGGAGACATGGGTTTCCACGGTCTTGATGGAAATGAACAACTCCTTGGCCACCTCCTTGTAGCTGTAGCCCCGGGCGATGAGGCGCATGACTTCCAGTTCCCTCGTGGAGAGACGGTCCAGTTCGTCGTCGGCGATCTCGGCCGGGGACGTTCCGAACGCGTCCAGGACAAAACCCGCCAGCCTCGGCGAGAACACGGCGTCACCGTCAGCCACCCGGATCACGGCATCGGAGATCTCGGGACCGGAAATGGTCTTGGTGACATAGCCTCGGGCCCCGGCCCGGATGACGGCCACGACGTCCTCGGCCGCATCTGAGACGCTCAAGGCCAGGAAGCTTGTGCTCCCGCGCAACGGAGTGGATGCGCTGATGACCTCCCGCCCGCCGCCGCCAAGGCCGCCGGGCAAATGGACGTCAAGCAACACCACTTCCGGGTGAACCTCGGCGATCACGGCGACGGCTTGTTCCACCGTTCCGGCTTCACCCACGACGTCGATCCTGGAATCGAGGTCGGCCTTCAGCCCGGAACGGAAAATGGCGTGATCGTCCACGATTACCACGCGCACCTTCCGCGGCACTTGCCCGGCTGCGACCTGCTCCGGCTTGATCTTTTCTGGGGTGCCGCTCATGCTTTGGCTTCTCCGTTTCGGTTCTCTGCTTTGTCGGCGTTCTCGGCGGGCAGTTTGAGGTGTACTTCCGTGCCCTCGGAGCTGCTGTTGATGACCGCCGTGCCGCCGTGGCGCTTCATCCGTCCGATGATTGACTCCTTGACTCCGAGCCGGTCTTCCGGGACAGCATCCGGGTCAAAGCCGGGTCCGCGATCCCTGATGAAAACCTCGCTGCCCGTGTCCGAGCTCTCGAGATAGACGGACACGGCTCCGCCGCCATGCCGGGCGGCATTGTGCATGGCCTCCCGGGCCGCCAGGACGAGGGCTTCGTGCCGGTCCGTCATGGCTGCGTCTCCCACGCTGACGACGTCGACGGCGTGTCCATGCGTGTCCTCCACCTCGGCGGCGGCCGCGGCAATCCGCTCCGCCAGGAGTCCCGCATCCTTGGCGGCGTCCCGGTACAGCCAGGTGCGCAGTTCACGCTCCTGCGCACGGGCGAGGCGGACCACGTCCTGCTCGGAACCGGCCCGGCGCTGGATCAAGGCGAGCGTCTGCAGCACCGAGTCGTGCAGGTGGGCGGCAATCTCGGCACGCTCCGTCTCGCGAACCCGCGCTGCCCTCTCGGTTTCAAGGTCTTTCCAGAACTTCAGGCCCCACGGCAGCAGCACCAGGGCGACACCGCCCAGCACTGCGATGGAAGCCAGCAGCGCGAGCCAGGTCTGCTCCCACGAGCCGGAACCGGACACCATGACCAACACCCCGGCAACCACCAGGGCCAGGCCTGCAGCAAGGCGGACCCAGCCGCCGGCTTGGTCGGCCTTGGTCTTGTCCACCAGTCCGGCCCGGCGCGTCTCGTCCAGCTGCATCCACGCGATCGCCGCTCCGCCGAGTATGGCCGCCGCGGGGATCAGCGTGCCGAGAGGGACCTCGACGCCGAATTGCCGGGCGATGAGGATGGCGGCCACCAGGAGCAGGCCTGCTCCCAGGAGGATCTCTTTTCCGTACTGGATGCGCCGAATCCTGAACCAGGAGGCGAAAACGGGAGCCGGGGTCGACGACGGCGGCTGCGCGCCGCCGTCGGGCATTGTTACGTCGGAAAGCATGCTCACCGAAGGAGGCAAGCTCACCGACGGAGCAATCGGCGACGCCGGTCGGCGGCTATTGCGGCGGGCGTTTTCGTCTGCGGTGGGCACCATGACCCACAGCCAGGCGTAGAAGGCCAGACCCGCGCCGCCGGCGAACGAGGCAAGGACCATACCGAGCCGGATGTACTTCACAGGCCAGCCAAGGTGGTCCGCCAGGCCGCTGCACACGCCGGCAATCATCCGGTCGCTGCTCCGGACCAGCGGCGGTCGTTGCATGGCGGTTGTCATGAATCCATCCAAACACGTATCAGGGCTTTCGGCGCTCGAAGCCAGGGCAACTCAGGGGGCCACTCAGGGAACGTTCAGGGTATCCCCCAATAGAGGGTGGCGCCGTCAGGCGGCAAGATCGAAGTATGAACGCGAACAGCATGAATCCCGAGGACTCCGGACAAGCAGCGGAGCCCGGACAACCTGCAGAATCCAGCCATCCGGCAGGGACAGGCTCGCCGGAAGAACCGGCCCAGCCAAACTCCGGCAGCACCGGTGGAACAGCACCGGACTACGCCGTGCCCGCTCCTCCGCAGAACTTCTTCAACTGGATCCGAAGCCAAGGCATCAGCCGCGGCCGCGACCGGTGGATGGGCGGCGTGGCCAGCGGCATCGCGCACCGCTTCGGCATCGATCCATTGATCGTCCGCGGCATCTTCATCATCCTCACCCTCTTTGCCGGCATCGGCATCCTGCTCTACGGCGTCGCCTGGGCGCTCCTCCCCGAACCCGACGGCCGCATCCACGCCCAGGAGGCCGGTGCAGGGCGTTGGTCCGCAGGCATGACCGGCGCCCTCATCACAACCATCATCGGATTGCCAAGCCTCGGCCGTGGCTTCTGGGGCTGGGGCTGGAACGGCGTTCCTGGAATCCTGTGGACGCTGTTCTGGGTGGGCGGCATCATCTACCTGGTCTACTTCCTGGTCCAGCGCAGCAAATCCCGCAACGGAAGGCAGACCATGGGCACGCACAACTATGCGGCCGCTCCGAGTTCCCCTGGCGGGGCGGGCACCCATGCCCCGGCGGGCTATCCAGCCGGCCCTTACGGCTCAAGTGCTTACGGGACTGGCGGGGCCGGTAGTTACGGGATCGGCGGGCCGGCAACCCCCTCGGGCCCCTTCAATCCCGCGGGGCCCTACCCACCGGCTGGCGTTCCCAACCGCCCCGAGCGGCCCGAGCGGCCGAGGCGGCAGGGACCGGGCACGGCTATCGTAGCGGTCTCTGCGGGGGCAGCCCTGCTGGCCGGCGGAACGCTCAAGCTGCTCGACGCCGGCGATGTCATCCACCTGGGCGACGCCGCCAACGCGTTGGTGTGGGCCACGGCCGCCGCAGTCCTCGGCCTCGGCATCCTTGTTGCGGGGCTTCGTGGCCGCACCTCGGGGCTGCTCGGTTTCCTGGCCGTTGCGACTCTGGTGATCGGGGGCATCTTCAATATCGCCCCGAACGCAGACCACTTCCGTCTGCAGAATGCTCAATGGAATCCAGTGAGCATCGAGGATGCCCGCAAAGGCTTCGATATTACCGGTGCCAATGGGACCGTTGACTTGACCAAGCTGAACCTGAGCGCACCGCTGAGTTCCGACGTCGTGGTTCCGATGGACGTGACCGCAAGCAACATCAAGCTCCTCATCCCCGCGACCGTGCCGGTGGAGGTCCAAGCAGATATGACCTTCGCGAACCTCAAGCAGGACGGTAGCGCCGTCACCCAAAGCAACGGTGGCACCCGGGACAGCTTCAACACGGACAAGCCCGGCGCCAGACTGGTCGTCAAACTCAACGGCACCTTCAGCAATGTCACCGTCCAGGAAGGAAACTGACATGAGCACACACGGACCCACGCGGGCATTTGAAACGGCGCCGGCACCCGAACCCACGGCGCAAGCTGCCCGGGCCAGGGTGAGCACGGTGGTTTGGGGGCTGATTGTCCTGGCACTCGCAGCTTTGATCATCATTTCCAAGCTCGGCCTCGTGGCGCTCAACGGCACCTATGTTCTGATCGGGCTCATGATCGGGGCCGGCGCGGCACTCGTGATCGGAGGCCTTGTGTCGGCCCGCTCCCGAAAGGGCAGCGGTTCCGGCCCGGACTCCGGCGCCGGGGCCGCCGATTCCGACCACGGGTAGCAAGCAGCACGTGACAAAGCAGCGACAACAGGGAAGGCTCTAGCCATGAACAAGTTCTTCAGCATCGTACGGGGCATCGGCCTGAAGCGCGGTCCGCAGCGTTTGATCGGAGGGGTTTGCGGTGGCATTGCCGCCAAACTGAATGTGGACGTGGCCTACGTCCGCATTGGCTACCTGATCTTCTGCCTGCTACCCGGGCCCGCCGTGGTGATTTACGTGGTGGCATGGCTGCTGCTTCCCAACCAAAGCGGCACCATTGCGCTGGAATCTTTCCTCACCCAGCGTTCGCAAGGCAGGAATTAGCACAGCCCGGCCCCGGGTTTACGGGCCGGCGAGTTCACCAGCGCCCCGCCAACGCGGCGGGGCGCTTGGCGCTTGGCTTGTTAAGCCAGGTTCCATGAGCCGGTCATTTAGTCCAGGCTTGCCCGTCCAATTTCCAGGTTGTTTCAAAAGTCTCATCCCCGGCGACGGTCATGTTTGTGTCCCACCCCACATTGCCCCCTACAATCGTTGTGAGCTCAGCGTGGCGCTCTACACGTATACCTCCTAGCCAGGATTTGAGCCCTCATGAAAATTGGAATCCTTACCAGCGGTGGCGACTGCCCCGGACTTAATGCCGTCATCCGCGGCGCCGTCCTCAAGGGAATTGCCATTCACGGCCAGGAATTCGTCGGTTTCCGGGACGGTTGGCGAGGCGTCGTGGAGGGCGACGTCATCGACATTCCCCGCACCATGGTCCGCGGTATCGCCAAGCAGGGTGGAACCATCCTCGGCACGTCCCGCACCAACCCGTTCGAGAACGGCGGCGGGCCGGACGTCATCAAGGCCCACATGGACCGTCTCGGCATCGACGCCATCATTGCCATCGGTGGCGAAGGCACCCTGGCTGCCGCGAAGCGCCTTACCGACGCCGGGCTCAAGATCGTCGGCGTCCCCAAGACTGTGGACAACGACCTCGACGCCACCGACTACACCTTCGGATTCGACACCGCCGTCCAGATCGCCACTGAGGCCATCGACCGGCTGCGCACCACCGGAGAATCCCACCACCGTTGCATGATCGCCGAGGTCATGGGCCGCCACGTGGGCTGGATTGCCCTGCACGCGGGCATGGCTGCCGGCGCGCACGCCATCCTGATCCCCGAGCAGAAGGTCAGCATCGAGCAGATCACCGAGTGGGTCCAGGAGGCCCACGATCGTGGCCGTGCGCCGCTGATTGTTGTTGCCGAAGGTTTTGTTCCTGACCACATGGAAGCCCCGCACTCCGAACGCGGACTGGATACCTTTGGCCGGCCCCGCCTGGGTGGCATCGCGGACCAGCTCGCTCCGGAAATCGAAGCCCGCACCGGCATCGAGACCCGCGCCACGATCCTCGGCCACATCCAGCGCGGCGGCGTCCCCTCGGCTTTTGACCGCGTGCTGGCCACCCGTTTGGGCATGGCAGCCATCGATTCCGTGGTGGAAGGCCGCTGGGGAACGATGGTGGCCCTCAAGGGCACGGACATCGAGCACGTGGGCTTCGAAGCTGCCTTGGGAAAGCTCAAGACCGTCCCCCAGAACCGCTACGACGAAGCCGCGGTGCTGTTCGGCTGAGCCGGTCCTTCAAGGAGTCGGTTCTTCAGGAGCAGGCGGGTACCACCAAGCGCCTGCCTGCTCTTTCCTTTCCAGGGACTGCATAGACTCGATGTCATGGAACTTGATGCGGGATCGGCGGAAATTGTGCTGCTGGCCTGGGCCCGACATTTGGGGTTCGACGACGAGGCCTTCAGTCTCGCCTCCGGCTCGCCTGCTGCCCGCACCGGGGAGCGATTGGTCCGGGAAGACGAAGACGCCGAATCCATGACGTTCGTGAGGCTCTTTGGCCGCTCCGCATTGGTGGGTCCGACGTGGGCGGTGGCTGCCGCCGTCGAGCTCTCGGACGATCAACTGAGCGAGCATTCCGCTCTGTTGCGGATCAGCCGCGAACACGGCGGCCACGGACTCGGAACGTCGGCGCTGCTGTTCGCCGACGACCTTCCCCTGTTCCAGCCGGGCGGCGAAGTCACTGTCTCACACGGCCATCCGGAGGCGATCGAGTTGGAGGGCATGTGCCCTCCGGACGACGTCAATGAAGTCCACCTCTCAAGGATGGAGCACCATTTCACCGTGATGGATGGCAACGAACCGGACCGCAAACCGGTGGCCTGCGGCGCCTATGCGGAGTGGCAGGGTATCCTCGCCGATCTGGGCGTCCTGGTGCCCCCGGAATTGCGCCGGCAGGGACTCGGAACCCTCGCTGCTTCGATCGCTGCCCACGAGGCACTCGCCTCCGGCCTGACGCTGCAATGGCGCACTGCGCTGGATAACCGGGGTTCCATGGCCCTGGCCCGAAGGCTGGGATTCGTCGACGGCGGTATCCAGACCTCCGTGCTGCTCCGCTAACGCCCCCTCTTGCTAAGCCGCGAGTTGGCAGATGATGCCCTCAAAATTGTATTTTGAGGGCATCATCTGCCAGTTCGCGCGGGCTAACCGTCTTGCGAAACAGTCTCAGGCCTGGCCTCTGCGGCAGTCGGGGAACCCCAACCCTGGACGGCTTTGGGCTTGCCGAACAACAACGCCGCTACTGCGCCCAGCAGAATCCCAAAGGCCGGCAGCAGGACCGACTGGCTCATTGCTGTCGAGAAGCCGTCATGCAGGAATTCCGGCAACTTCCCAGTGAATCCGCCTTCGCCTGCCGGGGCGGCCCCTGGCGGAGCCGCGGGCAGCTCGGCCGCGAGCCGGGACTGGATGAGGGCAGCAATCGCGGCCGATCCCAGCACGGCGCCGATCTGGCGTGTGGTGTTGAAGACACCGGAACCGGCGCCCGCCGAGCGCGGCGGGAGGTTGCGGGTAGTGGCATTGGAGACCGGGCCCCAAATGAAGCCGTTGGCCACACCTTGGAGGGCGCTGGGCAGCAGGAACATCCAGATGGGAGTGTCCGGCTTCAGGAGGGTCGAGGTCCAGAAGAGGGCGCCGGACAGGCAGACGAGGCCGAAAGCGGCGAACCAACGCGGGTTGACGCGGTCAATCAGCTTGCCAACGAAAGGTGCCAGCGCGCCGGAGATCACGGCCATGGGGATCATGAGCAATGCGGACTGCGTCGGGGACAAGCCGCGGACTACCTGATAGTAGAAAATGGTAGGCAACGGGAACGCAGTGATGGTGAAGCCTACCGCCATGATGGTGGTGTTTCCCAAGGAGAAGTTGCGGTCCTTGAACAGGCCCAACGGCAGCAAGGGTTCGCCGCCTCGGCGCTCCAGGAGCCACTGCCACAAGACAAACGCGGCCAGGACGACGAGCCCGGTGATGATCAGTCCCCACACAGTAATGGGTCCGCTGACGGTGCCCCACTTGTAGCTTTGGCCTTCCTGGATGCCGAACACCAGCAGGAACATGCCTGCCGCGGACAGCAGCACACCCAGGACGTCGAACTTGTGGCTGTGCGTGGTCAGCTTCGGTACCAGCCGGGTCACGAGGAGGAAGGCAACGACGCCGATGGGAACGTTGACGAAGAAGATCCACTGCCAGCCGAGGCCGTCAACCAACACGCCACCGAGGATCGGGCCGATGAGGATGGCCATGCCGGCCGTGGCTCCCCAGAGGCCCATGGCCGCGCCGCGGCGGTCCGGCGGGAAGATCCGGGTGATGACCGCCATGGTTTGGGGCGTCATCATGGCTGCGCCGATGCCCTGAACCACCCGGGCCGCGATCAGCATGCCGATGTCGCCCGAGAGGCCGCACCACAGCGAAGCCAGGGTGAAGACGACGAGGCCGATCAAGTAGAGGTTCTTGGGCCCGAAGCGGTCACCGAGCCTTCCGGTGATCAGCAACGGCACGGCGTAGGCGAGGAGGTAGGCGCTCGTCACCCAGATGACGGCATTGATATCGGAATGCAGGCCCTCCATGATCCGTGGGTTCGCCACGGAGACAATGGTGGTGTCGATCAGGATCATGAAGAACCCGACCACGAGGGACCACAGTGCGGGCCACGGTTTAGCTACGTTTTCCATGGGTTTCCTTTGACTGTGCTGAATTTCTTGCACGTTGGTGCGTGGGATGGGCGGTCACCATGGCAACTGCCCGCTGCGGAGATCATTTTGGAAGCTGCGTATCCAGTCAATTTCCGTCCGCAGCATGGTTTGTTGGTACTTGACGTCGATCCAGAACTTGGGTTCGACGCCTTTTGCCGCGACAGCCTCTTCGCCGCGGACCAGGAAGTCGAGTTGGTTTTCCAGGTTCGCCACGCGGTGGTCGAGGAGTTCGAGTACGACGCCGGACGGCAGGTTGTGTGCCTCGGCGATGGCGTGGGGGAAGACCGGGTATTCGTTCACGGGTTCCGCCAGCATGTTCTGGAGGCGCTCGGTCAGCGCGTCCCTGCCGGTTCCCGTGATTCGGTAAGTGGTGCGCTCGGGCCGGTTGCCGGCACGGTCAATGCCTGTGGACTCGACCAGACCCGCCTCTTCCAGGCGGCCGACTGCGTGGTAGAGCGTACCCGGCCGGACCTTGACCAAGCGGTCCTCGTGGCGGGCCATCAGGAGTTGGTACATCTCGTATGGATGCATCGGCGCCTCGACAAGGAGGGCCAATGCGGCGACGCCAAGTGGAGTCAGTGCGGCTCGTGCCATTTCCCCATCCTCCGTGCGAACTATTCCACAACAACTATTCCACATGGAATATTTGATCGCAAGACAGCCGCCCCGGCGAGGCCGTCAATGCTATCCGAGCAGTCCGAGTATCTCCGTGCGGGCAAACATCCGGGCGGCTTCGCGCGCTGTGGGCGCACCGGCGTCGGGATCGGCCCCGGCGTCGATCAGAACGCGGGCCACCTCCGTGTAACCCTTGAAAACCGCGCCTGCCAGCGGAGTCTGGCCACGGTCGTTCGCACCGTTTGCCTCGGCACCGTGGTACAGCAGAAGCTGAACGGTTTCAGCGTGGCCATGGTATGCGGCCAGCATCAGGAGCGAGTCGCCCGCGGCGGTGCGCATTCCAGCCGGCGCACCGGCATTGAGATAGCTGCGCAGGAGTTCCGAGTTGCCTTCCCTGGCGGCATCGAACAAGGTATGCGCCAAGGCAATGGCCTCGTCATCGGCACCCGTCGCCTGGGCTTCGGCGCCCGTCGTTTCGCTCATCGGTGGGGTCCCTTCAGGAATCCGGTCTGGCGCCCCACCACTTGTCCGGCATCGGGCGCAACGATTACTTCCTGGGCGGCCGGATAGGGCTCCTCACCGTCCAGCACGGTCAGCACTTCCTGCGGGTCCACAGACCGTTTGATAAGCGCCAGTCCTACTGCGCCCATTTCGAAATGTTGGGCCACGGATGTCAGCGTACCCACCTTGCGCTCTCCGGCAAATACGACGCTGCCCGGCGCCGGGAGGGTGTGCTGCGAGCCGTCCAATTGCAGGAAAACGAGTCGCCGGGGCGGGTGTCCAAGGTTGTGGACGCGGGCGATGGTCTCCTGGCCCTTGTAGCAGCCCTTGGACAAGTGGACCGAGGTCCGCAGGAGGTCGAGCTCGTGCGGAATGGTCTTCTCGTCCGTCTCCGCGCCGAGCCGGGGACGCCAGGCGGCAATGCGGAGCGCCTCAGCCGCCAACGAGCCCGCGAGGGCCTTGTCTTCAACGGCCGCTTCAAGCTCGTCCGCGGGAATGAGGTACTCGAACCAGGGACGCTCAAGGCCGGGATGGGAGCTTTCCTCCACCACGCTGTAGGAATAGCCGCCGACGCCGATGTGCGGCCACGGGTCCTCCCAGACGAGCCGCCCGGACCATGCGTCAACGGGCTTGGTGGAGCCGACGACGGCCCAATCGGCCGACACGTCGGCCACCTCGACGCGCAACATGAACCGCATTTTGTCGAGCCACTCCGCCAGCGGGGCAGCCTCGGCGGCCTCGACCAGCAGCCAGGTGGTCTCGCCGTCGTCCACCACGCGGGCGTCGAACTCGATGCGGCCCTGGATCGTGAGGAGCAACAGTTCGCTGGAGACGCGCGGCTGGAGGCTGGTCAGTTGCTGCGAGGAAAGAGTGTTGAGCCAGCTGAGGCGGTCCGGTCCGGTGACCGTGACAACGCCCCGATAGGAAAGGTCGACGACGGCGGTGCCGGCGGCGAGTGCGCGCTGCTCACGCAGGGGCTCGCCGTAGTGGGCCGCGACGCCGGAGTCCTCGCCGCCGCCTTCTACAGCTCCGGGGCGCGACAATAGGGGGCTCTTGTAAGTCATATGTAGTAGAAGTCCTTGGGGCTCAGCGGTATTCCGGGTTTTCAAAATCGAAGCGCGTGCCGGCTGTCCATTCATCCGGGAGATTGCCGTAGGCAGGAATGCCGCCTACGTCCTTGAGCATCCGGGCGTAGTGGAGCAGGTTCCACGTCATGAAGGTGGCGTTCCGGTTGGTGAAGTCGCTCTCAGGGCCACCGGACCCTTCGTCCAGGTAGCTGGGTCCGGGGCCGACGGCACCGATCCAGCCGGCATCGGCCTGGGGCGGAATGGTGAAGCCGACGTGCTGGAGGCTGTACAGGACGTTCATGGCGCAATGCTTGATGCCGTCCTCGTTGCCGGTGATCAGGCAGCCGCCGACCTTTGGATAGTAGGCCCACTGGCCTTTGCTGTTGAGCTGGCCCGAATGGGCGTAGAGCCGCTCGATGAGCTTCTTGGTCTGGGAGGAGTTATCCCCAAGCCAGATAGGTCCGGCCACTACCACGATGTCGGCCTCCAGCACGGCCGGATACAACTCCGGCCATTCATCCGTGGCCCAGCCGTGTTCGCGCATGTCCGGATACACGCCGGCGGCAATGTCGTGGTCAACAGTGCGGATTACTCGGGTACTGACGCCCTGCTTTTCCATGATGCGCCGGCTGATGGCTATCAGTCCGTCGGTATTGCTCACCTGTGGGGATGGTTTGAGCGTCCCGTTGAAAAACACGGCCTTGAGATCGTCATAGCGGGCGGGCTTTGTTGCTTCGTTCACTTGCTACTCCCCTTTGATTCGGACTGCGAAACGGGACGTTCAGTGAGACCTCTTCGGTGAGACCTTGAAGCCAGGGAACAAGCCCTCCTAAGAGAGCTTGTTCAGGAAAGCCGAAGCATGGGCCTCGAGCGACTTACCCGGAGTGGACACATCCCAGCGCCACAATAGATTGCCATCGACGAGGCCGAAGATGCGCGTGGCCGCAGTGTATTCCTTGGAGTGGCCGCCGCGCATCACCATATCGGTGCTCATCTGGATCTGCGGCCCCTTGATTTGGCCGTAGTACAGCTCGCTGATGCCACCGGGATGGGCGATCGTCACAGCGATGTCGAACCCGCCGTCGGCGTTCCGGTGGGCCTCGACGTCGTCGGCCGTCTTCAATACGGGGACAATCTCCGCGGGAATCAAGCCGGGGCCGCCGTCGGCGTCGAGCATTTTCCGCTCCAGGGCCCAGAAACCTGTCTCCACAGTGAGTGGCCGCAACTTGGTGCCGTCCTCGTCGCTGAGCCAGCTTTCGCCGCGGTACTCCAGGTACGGCAGACCGTGGTGCGTAAAGGAGACATGCTGGATGAAGTGATCCGAGTCTTCTTCACCGCTTCCAAGCCGTCCCCGGCCTTCCCACTCGCCAATGAGCCAGGAAAGGGGTACCAATTCGGGTGTCAGGTCGGAAGGGATTTCGATGGGCACAGCAATTACCTCAGTGGACCGGAAGGTACAGGTTGATCAAAAGCGATGGGAGCTCTACTTCTGGCCCTTGAAGAGACGGTAAACGACAAAACCAGCGAACCACGCCATCGAGAGGCTGGCCAGGCCGAGGAGGACAAGGAAGAAGATTTCAAATGCAAGTACGGACATGATGCCATCCTAACTGTTAGTAGATGAGTAGTTTGTCGATGAAGTAGCACAACGCGCCAACCGCCCAGACGGGGGCGACGCCCATTCCAAGGACAGCCGGGAAATTCAGGCGGCCGAGCCGAAGCGTCACCATGCGCCGGAAACTGACCAGGACCGAAGCGATGACGACGCCCACCACGATGGCAGCCACGATCGCGATGTTGGAGAACACCAGGCCGGCCAGCGGAGCCACCAATCCGGCCGCCACGATGCCCAAAGGCGCCACAACCCGGTCCGGCCAGCGCAACAAACCGGCGAGGAGGGCGACCGCGGCGCTGAGGGCGGCGACCAACACCATTTCCTTGATTCCGTTGAATCTCGCCCCCGCAATCCAGCCCGCGCCAAGGCAGCTCAGCAGGACGCCGGCGCAGCTACCAAGGGTGGATTCGAGCCGTTGGGCCTGGCCGGTTCCGCGAATCAGCTGCACCACGAACACCGCGATCACGCCTGCGGCGATGAAGGCGGGAGTTGCGTCGAGAAATCCGGGGGCTGGCACCAATCCGGCTGCCAAGGCTGAACCAGCACCGCTCAGCCCGATCACCGCGGCAAGGGTCTTCTTGGCGGGGACCGCTAGAAAATGGGGCCAGCCGATGCCAACCGCGGCCGAGGCCAGAATTCCGACGGCGACCAAACCTTCAGTGGGGCCGTAAGAGCTGGCGACGAAAACCGCGAGCGCCGCGAGGCCGACCACACCGATGCTCCAAGACTTCACTGCGCCCCTGACCTCACTGTGTCCTTAACCTCGCTGTGTCCCTAATCTCGCTGTGTCCTGAACCTCACGGGGGTCTAGGGGCCCCCGTGAGGTTCAGGCTGCGAGCAACCTCCTGCCAATCCTGCCTTATGCGGCACAAATATGTCGCAAACAGGGGTTGAAGGTGACACGAATCCCTGACGTTGCAGGGGCCTTTGGGTATACTCGGTTGTCAACAGCTCTTCTTGTTGCAACGCTTCCGTTACAACGGAACCTCGCCCCATAAGCAGCTACCGGCCGGTGGAAACCCGGTTCAGACGCCCGATGATGCGCGGACCGCCCATTGGAGGAACTATGTCGCACATCCTGCTCCTGACGAACAGCACCGGCTCGTCGGTAGACATCCTGCCTGCCTTGGAGCTATTGAACCACCGGGTCCACATCCTTCCGGCAGAGCCAACGGCCTTGCTCGAAACCGACCCCACCGACGTCGTTTTCCTCGATGCCCGCAAGGATCTGGTGGGAGCCCGCTCCTTGACCCAACTGCTCAAAGCCACGGGCTTGAGTGCCCCCCTGATCCTGATCCTCACTGAAGGCGGCATGGCTGCCGTCTCTTCCGCTTGGTCCGTGGATGACATCGTCCTCGACTCGGCGGGGCCGGCCGAAGTCGAAGCCCGGATCCGCCTGGCCGTGGCCCGCGCCATCCCCGGCGAAGAGGAGGCCAACACCGAAATCCGGGCGGCCGGCGTCGTGATCGACGAGGCAAGCTATACGGCCCGCGTGAACGGGCAGCCGCTCAACCTGACCTTCAAGGAGTTCGAACTCCTGAAGTATCTGGCCCAGCACCCGGGCAGGGTGTTCACGCGCCAGCAGCTTCTCACCGAGGTGTGGGGCTACGACTACTACGGCGGCACGCGCACCGTGGACGTCCACGTCCGGCGCCTGCGTGCCAAGCTGGGCGTGGACCACGAGAACCTCATCAGCACGGTCCGCAACGTCGGCTACCGGCTGACGTTGGTCCGCTTGCCGGAAGATGAGCTCACGGAGGCCTAGGCTTCCGACACGCCGAGGCTCTGCCCCCAGGCTGCGAAACACAGGGAAGGCCCGGACTCACTGAGTCCGGGCCTTCCCTTTGCTTGAGTGGAGGACATACGGGTCGAACGTATCGAGGCCACCCCACTGGTGGATCCCCCTCGTATCCTGCTTCGCGAAGCCGGACGAGATATAGACCTTACACGGCCAAGACAGTGCCTGCAAAATCCATCCCGCCAAAACGGCCGGAGGCGTATAGCCTTGCAGCATGAGCCCTGCGCACCCGGAGAACTGGCCCGTCCTCGTCGTCAAAGGCGCGTCGGATAACGAGTTGTTGAAAGACATCAAGACGCTCGCCGCAGCTGCCGAGGAGTCCGACGGCAATCCCCCGCTGTCCGAACAGACACTGGTCATGTTGCGCGGAGCCGATGCCGGCGACCACTCGGTGCTCGCACTGGCCCTGTATGCCCCGGACGAGCAGTCCGATCCGGCGAGCGGCCAGGATCTGGCGGGAATCGCCGTCGTGGTTGAAGCGGACGACGGGACCGGGGTCCTGGAAATGGCAGTGCACCCCAGCTACCGCAACCAAGGTGTCGCAGGCCGGCTGTTGGATTCACTCCGGGACAGCCGCGGGCTCGAGGGGCTGAACGCTTGGTCCCATGGGAATCACGAGGCCGCCGCGGAACTTGCGGCCCGCTACGGCTACGGCCCGGCGCGCGAACTGTGGAAGATGCGGCTCATGTCCTCCACAGCGGAACTGCCCGACGCCGGCCTGCCTGAGGGAATCTCGCTCCGCACCTTCGTGCCGGGTCAGGATGAGTCCGCCTGGCTGGCAGCCAACAGGGCGGCATTTGCCCACCATCCCGAGCAGGGTTCCCTGACCAGGGCCGATCTGGAAGCCCGGATGGCCGAGGACTGGTTCGATCCCGCAGGTTTCCTGCTGGCCGTGAACCCCGCCGGGGAGCTGCTCGGCTTCCATTGGACCAAGGTGCACCCCCGGCAAGGACCCCATCCGGCCATCGGAGAGGTCTACGTCGTAGGTGTGACGCCTGCGGCCCAGGGGCTGGGGCTTGGCAAGGCGCTCACCGTCGCCGGGATCAGGTATCTCCAGGGCCACGAGCTGCACTCCGTGATGTTGTACGTGGATGCCGACAACACCGCGGCCGTCGCCCTGTACCAGAAGCTGGGCTTCGTACGCTGGGACGTCGATGTCATGTATGCGCCGTTAACCCTGAAGTAACCCGGAACCAAGGCGTATCTGAAAGGCTAGGACATCTAGGATTCCGGGACGTGGAATCCTTGTAGGGTTGAATCAAACCCCCGCGCTGAACGAAGGAGAGCCCGATGAACCCGGACCCGGTCGGAACCACCAAAACCGAGGTCAAGGGCGCAACCTTGCCTCCCCGCTTCGGATCTTCCGAAGTCCCGGCTGCGCGGGCAACTCAGGACCGCATCGACATTCCCGAATTTGCGCCCTCGCTTGAGCCGGAAGGCGACATCACTCCGGACCGCTTCCTGGACCGCGAGCTGAGCTGGCTCGCCTTCAACTCCCGGGTTCTTGAGCTCGCGGAGGATCCGGACCTCTTCCTGCTGGAGCGGGTCAATTTCCTCTCCATCTTCGCCTCGAACCTGGATGAATTCTTCATGGTGCGGGTTGCCGGCTTGAAACGCCGCATCGCCACCGGACTCGCGGTGCCCTCCCCCGCCGGGCTGAGCCCGATCGAAGTCC
The DNA here is from genome assembly GCF_052115205.1 of Arthrobacter sp. 2RAF6. Classification (NCBI taxonomy): domain Bacteria; kingdom Bacillati; phylum Actinomycetota; class Actinomycetes; order Micrococcales; family Micrococcaceae; genus Arthrobacter; species Arthrobacter sp. 2RAF6. The sequence goes on from NZ_JBFRGF010000008.1 coordinate 85,269, forward strand.
TGGAGCAGATCGGCGATGCCGCCCGGAAGCTGCAGGAACGCCACGCGCGTGTGTTTGCCGAGCAGATCCGCCCCGCTTTGGCCTACGAGCACATCCACCTCATGCGCTGGGACGAACTCGACGACGAGGCCCAGCACCGCTTGAGCATCATGTTCGGCGAGAAAGTCTTCCCGATCCTCACGCCCCTCGCCGTCGATCCTGCCCACCCGTTCCCGTATATCTCCGGTCTTTCCCTCAACCTGGCCGTGATTGTCCGCAACCCCGTGAGCGACAAGGAACTCTTCGCCCGCGTCAAGGTTCCGGACCAGCTGCCGCGGCTCGTCTCGATCGACGGACCGCGTGCCGGCGCGGTCCCGGGCCGCGTGGCACGATTCATCGCGCTCGAAGAGGTCATCGCGGTGCATCTGGACAAGCTGTTCCCCGGAATGGAAGTCATGGAGCACCACTCCTTCCGCGTCACCCGCAACGAGGACGTGGAAGTTGAAGAGGACGACGCCGAGAACCTCCTGCAGGCGCTTGAAAAAGAACTGCTGCGCCGCCGCTTCGGTCCGCCCGTCCGGCTTGAGGTCACGACGGACATCAACCCGAATATCCGTGCGCTCCTGGTGCGGGAACTCGGCGTCGAGGAATCCGAGGTCTACTCCGTTCCGGCTCCGCTGGACCTCCGGGGCCTGTCGGTCATCGGCGGAATTGACCGCGCCGACCTCCACTACCCCAAGCACGTACCCCACACTTCGCGGTACTTGAACGAATCCGAGACGTCCAAGGCCGCCAACGTCTTCGCGGCGATGCGTCGCCGCGACATCCTGCTGCACCACCCGTACGACTCGTTCTCGACGTCGGTCCAGGCCTTCCTGGAGCAGGCTGCCGCCGACCCCAAGGTCCAGGCCATCAAGCAGACCCTGTACCGCACCTCAGGCGATTCCCCCATCGTGGACGCGCTGATCGACGCCGCCGAGGCCGGCAAGCAGGTCCTGGCCCTCGTGGAGATCAAGGCCCGCTTTGACGAGCAGGCCAACATCTCCTGGGCCCGCAAGCTGGAGCAGGCCGGCGTGCACGTGGTGTACGGCATCGTGGGACTCAAGACGCACTGCAAGTTGTCCCTGGTTGTCCGTCAGGAAGTGGATGGCCTCCGCAGGTACTGCCATATCGGCACGGGCAACTACCACCCGCGGACGGCCCGCTACTACGAGGACCTTGGCCTCTTGACCTCCAATGAGCAGGTGGGCGAGGACCTGTCCAAGCTCTTCAACCAGCTCTCCGGATACGCCCCCAAATCGACCTTCAAGCGGCTCCTCGTCGCGCCGCGCTCGGTGCGCTCCGGGCTGATCGACAGGATCGAGACCGAGATCCGCAACGCCCGCGCGGGAATTGCCGCCAAGGTCCAGATCAAGGTCAACTCCATGGTCGACGAGGCCACGATCGACGCCCTCTACCGGGCGTCACAGGCCGGGGTGAAGGTTGATGTCATTGTCCGTGGCATCTGCTCGCTGCGCCCGGGAGTGCCTGGGCTGAGCGAGAACATCACGGTCCGCTCCGTCCTGGGCCGCTTCCTGGAACACTCACGCGTGTTTGCCTTCGCCAATGCCAACGATCCCGTGGTCTACATCGGCTCCGCGGACATGATGCACCGCAACCTCGACCGCCGGGTCGAGGCCTTGGTGCAGCTCTCCAACCGCGAAGACACAACCGAGGTCATGGACCTGCTGCGCCGTTACATGGACCCAGGCACTGCCAGCTGGCACCTCGACAACCAAGGCCACTGGACCAGGTTCCACCAGGCCGAAGACGGCACGCCGCTGTTGGACATCCAGTCCTGGCTGCTTGCCTCCCGGTCCCGCCAACGTGCAGTTGCCCGGCGGTAGGCAGCGAAAAGTTGAAGAGCGATACACCTGTTGCAGACCAGACGGACCATCCCGGGGAACCGATCGCCGTCACGGCGGCCGGCGCCATTCCTTGGCGTGTCACCAAGGGCGCCCTTGAGGTCCTGCTGATCCATCGGCCAAAGTACGACGACTGGTCCTGGCCCAAGGGCAAGCTCGACGCCGGGGAAACCATCCCGGAGTGCGCCGTCCGCGAGATCAGTGAAGAAATCGGCCTCAAGGCCGCCCTCGGGATCCCCCTTCCTCCGACGCACTACCACGTGGCAGCTGGGCTGAAGGTAGTCCACTACTGGGCCACCCAGGTCAATGGATCCATCATCAAGCCGGACGGTGAGGAAGTGGACGCCTACATATGGGCCGCCCCGGACAAAGCGGCACGTTTCCTGAGCAACCCGACGGATGTGGGCCCCCTCCAGGCGCTGGCGAAGGCGCACCTCAATGGTGAGCTGGAGACCTGGCCCCTGATTCTGGTGCGCCATGCCAAGGCCAAGCCACGATCCTCCTGGACCAAGGCCGAAGGCAGCCGGCCGCTGGCCGTGACGGGTCTGCGGCAGGCGCTGGCCGTGAAACGGCTTCTGGGCGTGTGGAAGCCCCTGCGGATCGTGAGCAGTCCCTGGGCCAGGTGCGTATCCACTATCGCGCCATACGCCAAGTCAGCCGAAGCCAAGGTGAAACTTGTGGATGCCCTGACGGAGCACAACCACCAACGGAGCCCGAAGAAGACGTCCGCCGTCGTCGAGGGCTTGTTCGACAAGCAGCGCGGGGTTGCACTGTGCACCCACAGGCCGGCACTCCCCACCGTCTTGAAGACGCTCGGCGAGCGCATGGGCCCGGAGCTTCGCGAGATGCTACCTGCCCAGGATCCGTACCTGGCTCCTGGCGAGATGATCGTATGCCACGTGGCCCGTGGAAACGGCCAGCGCGTAGTAGCCGTGGAACAGATCAAGCCCTTCGACGACTGACTCCAGTAAGCTGGGTGCGTGAGCATCCCAACCCCATATGAAGACCTCCTGCGTGACGTCATGGCCAACGGCACGCATAAGTCGGACCGCACAGGCACCGGCACGCGGAGCGTTTTCGGCCGCCAGCTGCGCTTCGATTTGAGCCAGGGTTTCCCGCTCATAACCACCAAGCGGGTGCACTTCAAATCGCTCGCGCTGGAGCTCTTGTGGTTCCTCCGCGGCGAGTCGAACGTGAAGTGGCTCCAGGAGCAGGGCGTCACCATCTGGGATGAATGGGCGGACGCCGACGGCGAACTCGGCCCGGTCTACGGCGTGCAGTGGCGCAGCTGGCCGACCCCCGATGGCGGGCACATTGACCAGATCGCCGAACTCATGAGGGGCTTGGCCGCCAACCCGGATTCCCGCCGCCACATCGTCTCGGCATGGAACGTGTCCGAGATCAAGGACATGGCCTTGCCGCCGTGCCACGCGTTCTTCCAGTTCTACGTTGCCGACGGCAAGTTGTCCTGCCAGTTGTACCAGCGTTCGGCAGACACGTTCCTTGGCGTTCCTTTCAACATTGCTTCCTATGCGCTGCTGACCTGCATGGTGGCCCAGCAGCTGGGCCTTGAGCCCGGCGATTTCGTGTGGACCGGCGGGGACGTCCACGTTTACGACAACCACGTGGAGCAAGTCACCGAGCAGCTCTCCCGTGAGCCTTACGAGTACCCGCAACTGCGCTTCACCCGCAAGCCGGACTCGATCTTCGACTACACCTTCGAGGACTTCGAAGTAGTCGGTTACCGCCACCACCCCTCCATCAAGGCACCCGTGGCGGTATGAACACCCACGAATCTCCTGCCGCGGGGTCGCCTTCCTCCGGGGAGGCCGCGGAAACGCTCAACGGAATCGGCCTGGTCTGGGCACAGACCGGCAGCGGAGTGATCGGCAAGGGCGGGACCATGCCCTGGCACGTTCCCGAAGATCTGCAGCACTTCAGCCGGCTGACAACAGGGCATCCGGTCATCATGGGCCGGAAAACCTGGGAGTCTTTCCCCGCAAAGTACCGCCCCCTGCCCGGTCGCACCAACATCGTGGTGACCCGGCAACGCGGCTGGGCGGACTCGCCCGAAGCACGTGGCGCCGTCGTGGTTTCCTCCCTTGACGCCGCCCTGCTCGAGTCCCAGTTCGCACCGGGCGGCCAGAATGTCTGGATCATTGGCGGGGGCGAAATTTACCGGCAGTCCGTGGATATCGCGGATGTCGCCGTCATCACGGTCATCGATTCCGACACCGACGGCGACACGTTCGCGCCGGAGTTCGGCCAGGCGTGGAATCTTGAGGCGACGGAGCCTGCAGAAGGCTGGCTGACCTCCAAGAACGGCACCAACTACCGGATCGCCACGTGGCGCCGGACGGAAGACTGAGAATGCTGAAGAAACCTGAGACCCTGTTCGTGCTCGGCTACATGTTGTTGCCGCTCTTCGCGCTCTTGTCCGCGATCGTTGGGCTCACCATGATCCTCGGCGGCAACAAGATCCTGGGGATCGTCGTCCTGGTAGTGGTGACCCAGGTCTTCGCCTTTGGCGCGTTCTACGCCCTGCGCGCCCGCAAGGCGGCCCTGCTGGAAGAACCCGACGCCGGCAAGTAAGCGGCAACCTGCCCAACTAGCTCGCATTAAGTGTCGTTTTGAGCGCCCAAAACGACACCTGCTGCCAGCTAGTTGGGTTTGTCGTGGATTTCCTCGTGACGTAACCGACAGCGGCCGGGAGCCGCGAAAGTCTAGACTGGTTCAATGACTACAGCAGCTAATCCGTCCGTTGGACTGGTCGGTTGGCGTGGCATGGTCGGCTCCGTCCTGATGCAGCGCATGCAGGAAGAGGGCGACTTCGCCAACATCAACCCGGTATTTTTCTCCACCTCGAACGCGGGAGGTGCCTCGCCGTCTTTTGCCGACGGCTCAGGCAAGCTCGAGAACGCGTTCGATATTGAGACTCTTGCCAAGCTGCCGATTATTGTCACTGCCCAGGGCGGCGACTACACGAAGCAGGTCCACGGTGAGCTGCGCGGCCGTGGCTGGGATGGGCTGTGGATCGATGCCGCGTCCACGCTGCGCATGAACGACGACTCAATCATCGTGCTGGACCCCATCAACCGCGACGTCATCGACGCAGGCCTGTCCGGCGGCGTGAAGGACTACATCGGCGGCAACTGCACCGTGTCCTGCATGCTCATGGGGCTCGGTGGCCTGTTCAAGAACAACCTGGTCGAGTGGGGTACCTCCATGACCTACCAGGCGGCCTCCGGCGGCGGTGCCCGCCACATGCGCGAACTGCTCAACCAGTTCGGCACCCTCAACAACGAAGTCAGCAGCGAACTGGACGATCCGGCCTCGGCGATCCTGGAAATCGACCGCAAGGTCCTGGCGACCCAGCGCTCCGGCGTCGACGCCACCCAGTTCGGCGTCCCGCTGGCCGGCTCCCTGATCCCCTGGATCGACGCCGACCTCGGCAACGGCCAGTCCAAGGAAGAGTGGAAGGCCGGGGTGGAAACCAACAAGATCCTCGGCACGGGCAACGGAAAGCCCGGCAAGGACCACGTGGTCATGGACGGCCTCTGCGTTCGTATCGGCGCCATGCGCTCCCACTCCCAGGCACTGACGCTCAAGCTGCGCGAGGACTTGTCCGTCGCCGAAATCGAGAAGCTGCTGGACGCCGACAACGAGTGGGCCAAGGTTGTGCCCAACACCAAGGAATCCTCGATGGCGGACCTCACCCCGGTTGCTGCCTCCGGCACCTTGGAGATCCCTGTGGGCCGTATCCGCAAGCTTGAGATGGGCCCTGAATACATCAGCGCCTTCACCGTGGGCGACCAGCTCCTCTGGGGTGCGGCCGAACCGCTTCGCCGCATGCTGAAGATCGCTACCGGCACCCTCTAGGCGTCCGCTTTCATCTGGGTGCCGTCAACTCTGCATGAACCGCAGGTACTTCGCGGCCTGGAGTTCGAAGGACCGTTTGGCTGCCGGAGTCAGGCCTTCCGCGGCGAACGGTTCGGGCACGACGACGGCGCTTCGGCCTGTGCCGTTGCGTGACCAGGTGCCCACCACTTCGCCACCTGACACGATCATCCGCTTGAAGACCCCGTTGCCGCCCGGAACGACCTTCTGGAAATGCTCCGGGGGCAGGACAACGCTGCGGTCCGTATACCCGAGCAGGAATTCATCGAATCCCGGCAAGGCGAGGACCGTCCGCGAGCCGGGGACACCGTCGTCGAGCAGTACCGCCGTCTCGGGCGACAGCCAATAGGAGGTTCCCCGGAAGACGAGCTCAACGAGTTGGCTGCGAATAGCCTCGTGGGCTGCCCGGACCTCGGCTTTGGGAATCTGGGTCCACCACGCGAAGTCCAGGAGCGTGGCCGGTCCGTGGCTGCGTATATACCTGAGCAGGAATTCGGCAACCCCTTCTTCCCGGCTCAGCCTCTTGGATTCCGGAATCCACTCATCGAAGGCCACGAAAAGTTGCTGTCCAAGGGCTTTGCCCGCCGTGCCAGCTGGAGGTCCTTGGACCAGCCAAGCGTTCTGGCACAGAACCCAGAGCAAATGGATGCCGCGCTGGGCCGTGGTCACTTGGCCCGCGGATTCGAAGATCTTGAAAAGTTCCTCGCGCGTGGCGCCGGGGCTGCCGGCGACGCGTTCAAGGGCAAGGTCGCGGCACGTGGCGATGTCTGCCTCGTCGATCCCAAGCTCCCGATGCCGTGCGGCAACCGAACGCATGGATCGCTCGGTGGTGATGGTCAGGATCCAGCGCAAGTCCTGCGGTGGAACCAGGTGCAGCGTGCCCCGCATGGGCCAGGACCGGACCACTGTGCCGTTCTCCAGCGCTTCCAATACCTTCGAGAGGCCGGAACCGGGGACCCGCTGCCCCACCGCCCAGAACGCCGAGGCCAGGTCTTGGGCCTGCATGGCGCCCATCCTGGAGACGCATTCCTCCGGGCTGCTGAATCCCCCAAGCAATCCTTGGCTCGCAAGGCGCAGCCTGCCCATGACTTTGGGAGTGACGCTGATCTTAGCCGAAGCTGCCATGGCCCCATCATAGGACGCACAGCGGACAGTTTCGGTCCTCAATAGCACGCAAGAGGAACTCCCATGCCGCTCACAGGGGCCTTCCAGCGGGCCCTCCTACGCTAGGGGAATGCTGTTCGGAGAGTTGGGTCCGCTGCTGCGGCCGCTCAGCCGGCGGTTAGCGGCCGCTGGTTGGTGCGCCGCCGCCGTCGGGCTTGTCTGCGGCTTGGCAATAGCTGTTGGTGCCGGGGTGCGATTGTCCCCGTCGATGCAGACTGTCCAGGAGGTTGGCCTCGCTGCGACTGGCGCCGCGGCCCTCCTCCTGGGCCTTGCTGCCGCGTGCCAGCCATCGTCCGACCAGGACGTTGACGATGCCGAATCGGGGTTCCAGACAGGCGCGGGCGATCAAGTGCGCAGCTTCCTGCTTGCAGCCATCGTCATGCTCCTGGGCGTGGCAGGCTTCGCGGCCGCAGGCTGGATTTCGCCCGGCGGTCCGTCGCCGCAGAGCATAGCTTTCAGCCAGATCTTCCTCTTGGGGGCCGCCAGCTGCGGGTTGACGTTCCTGCTGCTCAACAAGGTCCTTCCGAGCGGAAAGCGCTGAAGCGCCTTCCTGGCGGGTTCCTACAAGACCAAACCGATCAGCAGCGGCTCGGGATGCAGTTCAATGCCAAAGCGCTCGACGACGCCGCGACGCACCTCGCGCGCGATCGCCACCATGTCCTCCGCGCTGGCTCCTCCCCGGTTGGTGATGGCCAGGGTGTGTTTGGTGGACAGCGAGGCCCGGCCGCCTGACACGCTAGCAGGTTCGAGGCCGAATCCTTTTCCGAAACCGGCCTGGTCGATCAGCCAGGCTGCCGACAGCTTGACGAGGCCATCGTTTCCAGCCGGGTACTGCGGCGCTCCCTCGGGCAGCGATGTGGTCGCTGTGGCCGGCACAATCGGGTTGGTGAAGAAGGAACCCGTGGAATACGTGTCCCTGTCCGAAGCGTCCAGGACCATGCCCTTGGAGGCGCGCAGCCGCAGGACTTCGCGCCGGACGTCGTTGGAATACGCGCGCTTCCCGGGCTCGACACCGAGGGACCGGGCCAGCTCCGCATACCGGATGGGCGCGCTCATGCGTCCGAGCGGCAGCTGGAATTCAACTGTCAAAACCACATAACGGGGTGAGCCCTCGGTGGTGGTCTGTTTGAGGATGGAGTCCCGGTAGCCGAACCTGAGCTCGGAGTTGGTGAAGGTTTGCACAGCGTTGCGTTCGCGGTCCCAGGTACGCACTGCGGCGATGGTCTGGGAGACGTCAGCACCATAGGCGCCCACATTCTGCACAGGAGTGGCGCCCGTGGCTCCGGGGATGCCTGAGAGGGCCTCCAGCCCGGACCACGCGTGCAGCACGGAGTGCTCCACGAGGGAATCCCAGTTGTGCCCGGCCTGGACCACCACGGAAACGCCGCCGCAGCTATCTTCCGAGTTGACGCTGAAGCCCTGCGAAGCGATCTTGAGGACGGTGCCCGGGTATCCGGCGTCGGAGATCAGCAGGTTGGATCCCCCACCGATGATGAGCAGTTTCTCGCCCGCGGCATCCGCCGAGCGGACGGCGTCGATGATTTCCCCTTCGGTGCGGGCCTCCACAAAGGTGCCGGCAGGCCCGCCAACGGCGGCCGTGGTCAGTTGGGAAAGCATCGTCTGGGTCACCAAACAAGCCTAGCGGGGATTGACTGCGCTAGCCGACTCAGGGACGCGCCGACTCAGGTATGCAGTGGCTCAGGTGAGCGCCGGTTCAGGCGCGCGCTTCCGCGAGACGGGCGCCAGGAAGAAGCTCGCTATGAGCAGGACCAGGACGGCGAGCAAGGAATGCAGGATGCCGAAATGCTCCGCCAGCAGTCCCAACAGCGGCGGACCGCAAAGGAAAGCCCCATAGCCAATCGTGGAGACGACCGAAACCCGGGCCGCCGCGTGCGCTGGATCGTCCGCGGCAGCGGACATGCCCACCGGGAAGCCCAAAGAAGCGCCCAGACCCCAGATAGCCAGGGCCGCGAAGGCGAGCCACGGTACCGGGGCGAAGACAAAGAGTGCCAGCCCGACCACAGCTGTCGCCGAGCACCAGCGCATGACGGGCACCCGTCCGAAGCGGTCCAGGACCACGGTCCCGGCAAAGCGGCCCACCGTCATGAACGTCACGAAGATTCCATAGCCGATGGCTCCAGCGGCGTCGGATTGACCGTGGCCATCGGCCAACGCCAAGGCCACCCAGTCCCCCGCCGCGCCCTCAGCCAAGGCGAGCCCCAGGACGAGCAATCCAAGCAGGAGGGTCCGGCGTTCGCGCCAAGCCCGGGCCACCATGCGCTTGCTGTCCAATGGTTCGGCCGGTCCCGGCTGGCCGGGCTGGATGATGGGCAAGGGGCCGGTTGAAGGATCTTCAAAGGTGTCAGGCTTTCCGGACTTGAAGGCCTTTGCTGTACCTCGTGCGGTGGTATAGCGGGTAATATCCGCACGGAACCAGGCAGTGGCTGTCACCACCGAGACCGCGACCACCAGGCCGGCCGCGGCCAGATGCCAGAAGACCGGCAGTCCCGCGGCTGCGGCCCAAGCGCCAAGCCCTGCGCCCGCAACGGTGCCGAGGCTGAATGATCCGTGGAGACGGGGCATGATGTGCCGTTCAAGGGCGCGTTCCAGCGATGCTCCCTCTACATTGGAGGCCGTGTTCCAGCTGGCCGTACCGAGGCCGATCACCATGAGTCCAAGCGCCACGACCACTGGGTTGGCCAGCACGGACGTGCCAAAACCGGCGACCGCCAGGCCCAGGCCCACCATGGCGCCGCCGATCCGCGTGGTCAGTCGTGATCCGAGCCGGATCACGATCACCCCGGACGCGGACACGGAGAGGAACGATGCCACGGTCATGCACATCAGCAGGAGGCCAACCGTGCCGGGCGTCAGGTTCAGGCCATCGCGGATGGCAGGCAAGCGGGAGACCCAGGACGAGAAGGCCAGGCCGCTGGCGCCGTACGCGGCCACCACAGCATTGCGCCACCGCGACAATTCCGCCGCGGTGGCGCGAGGTGCTGATTGTTGCAGGCGGCTCAAGCGAGCTTCACAACGGCCTGGGACTTCATGAGGACCTTCTGGCCGGCAAAGGTGACGGTCAGGTCGATGCGCGCGGTGCGGGCTTCGGCGTCGAGCGCTCCCACCACTCCGGCAACCTCGATCACGGCGCCGGGCTCGCTGGTACCCGTGGTGTCGGCGACCAGCACCGGTTTGGTGAAGCGCGTCTGATAGTCGACGACGGCGGCGGGGTCGCCGGCCCAGTCGCTCACCAGTTGCACGGCGGAACCCATGGTGAACATACCGTGGGCGATGACTCCGGGAAGTTCGACGCTGGTGGCGAAGGATTCGTTCCAGTGGATCGGGTTGAAGTCGCCTGACGCGCCGGCGTACTTGACCAGGTCCTGGCGCGTGACGTCGATGCTGCGGGTGCCGATTTCCTGCCCTACGGTGAGTTCTTCAAGTTTCAAGCTCATGGTTACTGTCCCTCTCCGCGGACCAGGATGGATGAGGTGGTGGTGGCGACTCTTTCGCGCTGGTTGTCCTCGCGGACAGCGAAGATTTCCGAACGCGTCGTGATCATGGCCCCGCCGCCCATGGCGCGGACGCCGTCGACGTGCAGTTCGGCCTGCAACTGATCCCCTGCCACGATCGGGCGGTGGTGCGTGAAGCGCTGGTCGGCGTGCACCACGCGGCTGAAGTCAATCCCGGAATCCGGATCCTCGATCAACTGGGCATCGGCCCGCTGGGCGACGATGATGGCGAAGGTCGGCGGTGCGACGAGGTCGCTGTGGCCAAGGGCTTTGGCGGCTTCGACGTCGAAGTGGGCGGGATGGGTGGCCTTCACGGCCCGGGCGAACTCCCGGATCTTTTCGCGGCCGACGTCGTACACCTCTGCGGCAGGGTAGCTGCGGCCCTGCAAGTCCGGGTTAATAGTCATACTCCAACCCTATCGGCCCGGGACGTGTGTCCGGATTAGTGTCGAAGGCTGACCGCTACTCCGCGGTTGGCGGTCCGAACCACGTGGTGAGAGCGTCAGCGAGGCCCATCCGGGTCCGGTCTCCCACCCAGGCTACATATCCGTCGGGCCGGATCAACACGGCGGCGGGAGGAGTGACCGCCCCGAGTGCCGGAAGCTCCCACGTCCCAAGGTATGTGGCGTCGATCAGCTGAACGCGGTCCGCCCACGGCGTGATGTCGATGCCGCCGGGCTCGCCAAGGTTGAGGAGGACCGGCCGGGCATCGTGCAGCAGGCTGAAGACGCGCAACGGGCCGTTAGCGGTGACCAGGTCGAGATCGGGCATGCGGCGTCCGAGCAGCGGGTGCCCCTCGCCGACGTCGTAATGTATATCGAGTCCGGACTGCATCGCGGCGAATCGCTTGCACGGTTCCTCCATGCCGAGGAGCTCGGCAATGACCTCGCCCACGGCTTTCGTGCGTTCGTCCGGGCGGCGAAGCGCGACACTCGCCATTGTATTGCGCAGCACGCGGGCAGCCACGGGGTGTCGCTCGGCGTGGTAGCTATCGAGGAGGCTTTCCGGCGATGTCCGCTTGACCACCTGGGCGAGCTTCCATCCCAGATTCACTGCATCCTGCACACCCGTGTTGAGTCCCTGTCCGCCGTCCGGGGCGTGCACGTGTGCGGCGTCGCCGGCGAGCAGGACCCGTCTGTCGCGGTAGCTCGCGGCCTGCCGGGTCATATCGGTCAATCTCGAGATCCAGATGGGACTGTGGATCCCATAATCCGTCCCACATACGGCGATGAGCGCCTCGCTCAGGTCATGGAGGGTGGGTTCAGTGGTGGGTCCGACGTGCTGTTCGGTCACCATGACCCCCACGGGGCCGCCATCCGCGTAGACCACCTTGCCGTCGAGAATCTTGTACTCCAGCTTGCCGAAGGAGTGGATGCCGAAAGCATTGGGGTGGACGCCCAAGGGCGGCTGCTCGACCATCTCGACCTGTGCGATCAGGGCGCTCGTGGTCGGATCCCAGCCGGGGAACTCGATGCCGGCTGCTTTGCGGACCAGGCTGCGGCCGCCGTCGCACCCGACGAGGTATTCCGCGCGCAACGCCTCGCCGGCGGACAGCTCGACGTCGACGCCGGTCTGGTCCTGCGCGAAACCGGTCACCTCGTGTCCGTAATAGATCGGCACCGCCAGCTCGGCGACCCAGCCAGCCATGATGCGCTCGATGTGGTTCTGCCAAAGCCCGAGCCCGTAGTTGTGCCGGGTGGGAAAATCGCTGATGTCGAAACGGACGCCGCCGAACCCGGCGACCTGGGCCACCTGCCCCTCGGACAGGAACCGATCAGCGATTCCGCGCTGATCGAGGACCTCGATGGTGCGTGAGTGCAAACCGCCTGCGCGTGAGCCGGCGAGATCCTGGTTTGGACGCCGCTCGACAATCGCGACGTCGACGCCGGCCAACGCCAGCTCGCCCGCCAGCATCAGCCCTGTGGGGCCTCCTCCGGCGATCACCACCGCGTGTTTGGTCATCGCCATGCTCCGGCAGGCTACTTCTTCAAGCCCTTGCGGACCTGCTGTCCGCGGACCACCATGCCCACGACATGCAGGACCAGGCCGAGCCCGATCACGAACAACGACGTGAGCGCAAGGCCTTGGTTATGGGAAGTGTTGCCGATGATCGTAAGGATGATCCCGACGGCGATGAGCCCCATCGCGCCGAAAACCAGCGTCTTGTAGGCGATAGAGGCCGTGGCCCAGAATTCGTTCAGCACCACCCAAGTTTAGGGCACTTGTCAGAACAGCGGGTCCTGCACGGTCAGAACCCGATATAAGTGAGCGAGCGTCGGGCCAGGACCCGATATAAGTGAGCGAGCGTCGGGCCAGGACCCGATATAAGTGAGCGAGCGTCGGGCCAGGACCCGATATAAGTGAGCGAGCGTCGGTGGACGGGAACACCGCCCGCAACCGATCGCCCCGATCCGCCCTCGACTTCAAAGAACGCTCGCTCACCTATAGGGGCCAAACCCCGGACGCTCGCTCACGTATAGCGGCCAATCGGCGGACGCTCGCTCAGATATCCACCGTTATGGGCGGACGCTCCCTCACCTATGCCGTCATAAATGAGCGAGCGTCCTGAAAAAGCCCGATATAAGTGAGCGAGCGTCGGTGGGTGTGCCCTTACAGGGAGGGCTGGACCCCGAAGGCCACGGCGAGCTTCATGATTTTTTCGGCGCGGCCGAGGCGCGGGAGGTCGGAACCGTCGCGGATGACCCTGCCATTGGCTTCGAAGTCGTTCATGAAGTCGGTGGCCCAAGCGACGTCCGAAGGCGTGGGGCTAATGACCTCGTTGATGACCGTGGTCTGGTCAATGGCCAGGCAAAGCTTGCCGGTCATGCCCATGGTCACCGTAATGCCGGTCTGCTCGCGCAGGATCGGGTGGTTGGTGCCGACGGTGGGGCCGTCGATAGGGCCCGGCAGGTTGCCTACGCGGCTGGCGACGACGAGCTTGGCACGCGGGTAGGCCATTGCCTCAGGCGTGGCGGCCATGCCCGTGTCCCTGCGGAAGTCGCCCGAACCGAAGGCCAGGCGGAAGGCACCCTGGGCGCGGGCAATGTGGTTGGCTTCCTCGATGCCGAGGGCCGACTCCACGAGGGCGACCACGGGGGTCTTGCCGTCCATGCGGTGGAAGGATTCGGTGACCTGGTCCGCGGACTCGGTCTTGGCCAACATGACGCCCAACAGGCCCGGTGTGCCACGAAGCCCGGCGAGGTCATCGGCCCAGAACGGGCTCGTGGCGTCGTTGATGCGGACCCAGGCTTGGCCGCCAGCGGTCAGCCAGTTGATGACGTTGTCACGGGCGATGTCCTTCTGGGACGGGTCCACAGCGTCTTCGATGTCAAGGATGATGGCGTCCGCGCGCGACGAGGCCGACTGGTCGAAAAGCTCCGTCTTCATGGCGTTCACGAGGAGCCAGGAGCGTGCAATCTCGGCGGGAATGTTTCGGGTGGACCGAATGGACTCGGCGGCGGTGCTAGACGTCATGTATCTACCGTATCCGGCCAGCCGCCGGGAACGCTAAGAATCGGGCACCGGTGTGAGCATCAATACGAACAAAACAATTGTGACGGGCCGTCCCTCCCCAACTAGCTCGCAGTTGTTGTCACTTTGAGGGCCCATAACGACATCTGCTGCGAGTTAGTTGGGCTTAACGCGCTTTGGGGGTCACGCAGCTCAACCGAGAGACGCAGTGCGAAATGAGTCCTTGGATTGCCCGGAGTTGCGCGTGCATTTCGCCGGATTTCGCCCGGTTTCCCGGCATTTCCGAGCGTTACTGCCGGGCTTCCCCTGAGCAGTGGACATGCGCTTACATCGTTCCCACCGGCAGTTCGGTCTGCTCCAGACCGCATCCGGCAAAACGAAATCCACTCCCCAGAAAGTAGCTCCCATGAAACTGCACCAGCCCCTGCTAAGCGTCGCGGCCGCCGTCGTACTTGCGCTGACGGTGACGGGCTGCGGCGGCAACGCCCAAGCGGGAGGCCAGGCAGCCGGCCAACCGGAAGTCAAGGAGCTCCGCTACCAAGGCTCGGCCAACAACGTCGGCCTCCCCGAACTGGCGGCGGACCTCGGTTACCTGGGTGACATCAAGCTCAACTGGGTCGGCAACACCATCAGCGGTCCCCAGGACATCCAGTCGGCGGCCACCAACCAGACCGACTTCGGCGGAGCGTTCGCCGGAGCCGTGGTGAAGCTGATTGAGGCAGGGGCTCCGGTGACAGCCGTCGTGAACTACTACGGCGAAGACGCCAAGACCTTCAACGGCTTCTACGTCAAGGCGGACAGCCCCATCAAGACCGCCAGGGACCTCATCGGCAAGAAGATCGCAGTCAACACCTTGGGCGCCCATTCCGAAGCCGTCATCAACACCTACCTCAGCAAGAACGGCCTTAGCCAGGACGAAATCAAGCAAGTACAACTGGTGGTCCTCGCACCCAACGACACGGAAGAAGCCGTACGCCGCGGCCAGGTAGACGTAGGAAGCCTGGGCGGGGTCCTGCAGGACCATGCCGTTGCCGCCGGTGGACTGCGCTCGCTCTTCAACGACTATGAACTCTTCGGCACCTTCGCCGGCGGACAGTATGTGCTCCGCAACGACTTCATCGAAAAGAACCCGAACACGGCCCGGACCTTTGCAACGGGCGTGGCCAAGGCGATCAAGTGGGAGACCGAGACGCCGCGCGACCAAGTGATCGCGCGCTTCAAGAAGATCATCGAGGCCCGCGGACGCAACGAGAGCACTGCGAACCTGCAGTACTGGAAGAGCCCGGGCGTGCCCGACAACGGCGTGATCAAGGACGAGGACTTCACCCGCTGGTCCGCATGGCTGAAGAGCTCGGGAATCGTCAAGAACGATCTCACACCGTCGAAGTACTACACGAACAAGTTCAACGATCTCGCATCAAGCACCCCAACCCCAAGCACCGCGAAGGGATAGTGATGACCGCCAAAATCAGCCTCCGTAATGTCACCAAGCAATTCACCGTCCGCCCCGGCAAGGGCTCCAAGGGCGCCAAGCGCTTCCAGGCCTCCCAGCCGGGCGCGAAAGAGCCCACCACGCTGACCGCCCTTGATTCCTTGAGCCTCGACGTGCGCGACGGCGAGTTCCTCACCTTGGTGGGGCCCAGCGGTTCCGGCAAGACCACCTTGTTGGACCTCCTGGCTGGCCTGTCCACGCCCACCTCCGGCGAGGTATTGGTGGACGGCCAGCCTGTGACGGGACCCGGGAAGGACCGTGCCGTGGTTTTCCAGCAGTACGCGCTCTTTCCCTGGCGAACGGCGTCGGCCAATGTGTCGATCGGGCTCGAAGGCAGGGGCACCGACGGGCGCAAGCTCAACCGCCGCGAACGTGCCGCCAAGGCAAGCGAATACCTCAAACTGGTTGGCTTGGCCGGCTTCGAGGACCGTTTCCCGCATGAGCTCTCGGGCGGCATGAA
Organism: Arthrobacter sp. 2RAF6; assembly: GCF_052115205.1. Taxonomy (NCBI): domain Bacteria; kingdom Bacillati; phylum Actinomycetota; class Actinomycetes; order Micrococcales; family Micrococcaceae; genus Arthrobacter; species Arthrobacter sp. 2RAF6. Next base: position 101,148 of record NZ_JBFRGF010000008.1, read on the forward strand.
GCAGCGCGTGGCCATTGCCCGGAGCCTCGCCTACGAGCCCGATGTGCTCCTCATGGACGAACCCTTCGCCGCTCTGGACGCCCAGACCCGTGAACAGCTCCAGGACGAACTCCTGCGAATCTGGCGGGCCACAGGCAAGACGATCGTGTTCATCACCCACGGCATCGACGAGGCTGTGTACCTGGGGCAGCGCGTCGCCGTCCTCAGCGCCCGGCCCGGACAGCTCAAGGAAATCGTGGACGTGGACATCCCGGACCGCGACGGCGAGGACGACATCCGCTCGCACCCCGCCTTCGTCGAACAACGGCACAAGGTCTGGACCTTGTTGCACGACGAAGTCCGCCTCGCACAAGACGCCGGTCATCGCAAGATCCTGCCGGACGGCACCGCCCCGGATGAAGTTCCGGGAACAACTCTCGAAAGGAGCGCAGCCTGATGACCACAACACTCGCGCAACAGCCGGCGGCGAGCGCCGCGCCCAAGCAAGCGCCCGCCGTCGGGCACTCCGGTCCTGTGGAGGCGGGGCGTCGGAGCACGACGGCGATACCCGCCTTCGTGCGGACGGCCGCCGCCCGCGCCGGTTCCGGCCTGTGGAAGTCCGCAGGGATCATCGCCTTCCTGGCTCTCTGGGAACTCGGGCCGACATATCTGGCCAGCCCGTCAACCCGGGTATTCCTGCCGCCCTTGCACGAGGTCCTGGCCGCGTGGGGCAAGCTGTTCGAATCCGGCACCATCCAGGGGCATTTGGCTGCGAGCCTCACCCGTTCGGTGTCGGGATTCGGCGCGGCGCTCGTGGCTGGTGTATCCCTCGGTCTGCTGATCGCCTGGTACGGACGGCTCAATTCCGTCCTCAGTCCCTTGCTGGAACTGTTCCGCAACACTGCCGCCCTTGCACTGCTGCCTGTTTTCACACTGCTGCTGGGGATCGGCGAGGAGTCCAAGATCAGCATCGTGGCCTACGCGGCGTTCTTTCCGGTCCTGCTGAACACGATCGCGGGCGTCAAGACCGTGGATCCGCTGCTCATCCGGGCCGCGAAGTCGCTGGGCCTCTCGAGCCTCGCACTGTTCCGCAAGGTGATCCTGCCCTCCGCGGTGCCCACCATTTTCACGGGAATCCGCATGGCCGGCACTGCCTCCATTTTGGTGTTGATCGCCGCGGAAATGGTGGGGGCGAAGGCGGGGCTCGGCTACCTCATCGTGAATGCCCAGAGCAGTTTCCTTATCCCGGACATGTACGCCGGCATTCTCACGGTGTCCCTTCTGGGTTTGGCCGTGAATTTCCTCCTTGTCGCCCTGGAGCGGCATTTCTCCCGCTGGAGGACCGCCGTCGGGTCCGGGTCCTGACCGTCAATCCATCCATCCCGTAAGTCACAACAGAAAAGGAACAAAATGTCCGTCATTACCGAAACAAAGTTGGAATTCGCCAAGCTCGGATCCCGCATCGGCGCCGAAATCCGCGGCTTCGACCTCAGCGGCGATCTCTCCCCGGAAACCGTGGAGCAGGTCCGGGCCGCGCTCAACGAACACAAGGCCCTCGTCTTCCGGGAGGCCAACATTCTCAGCGACGAGGCCCAGGTGAAATTCGCAAGCCATTTCGGCCCGCTCACCACGGCGCATCCGACCGTGGCCTCCGTGGAGGGCGAAGAGAACGTCCTGCCCGTGGACAGCGAGAACGGTTCCGCCAACAACTGGCACACCGACGTCACGTTCGTGGTCAACCCGCCGCAGGCTTCCACCCTGCGCAGCATCGACCTTCCGTCGTATGGAGGCGAAACCCTGATTGCTTCTTCGGCAGGAGCGTACGCGGACTTGCCGGACGAGCTCCGGAACTTCGCGGACACGCTATGGGCGATCCACACCAACGACTACGACTACTCGGTGCCGAAGAACCTGGAACATGGGAATGCCGATGAGCGACGCAAGGAATTCACGCGCATCAAGTTCGAAACCGCCCACCCCGTGGTGCGTGTCCATCCCCTGACCGGCGAGCGCGGATTGTTCATTGGGGGCTTCGCGCAGCGCCTGCGGATCGTGGGGCTGTCCAACACGGAGTCGAAGGACATCATCCGCTTGCTGCAGGCCTACGTCACCCGTCCGGAGAACGTGGTGCGCGTGAACTGGGAACCGAACCAGTTGGTGCTCTTCGACAACCGCATCACCCAGCACTACGCGCCCGACAACTACGACGGCCAGCCGCGCAAGCTCAACCGCGTGACGATCGCCGGCGACATTCCGGTGGGTGTGGATGGCAAGCAGAGCCAGTCGATCCAGGGTGACTCAAGCACGTATTCCCCGACGGTTCCCTCGCCTCGCAAGCTCGGCCAGGGAACCCTACCGTCGGGGGCCCATGTTGTCGCACCGCTGTAGTAGCACGCATGTGTTGTTGTAGCTGTCGCAACCCAACTAGCTCGCATTTAATGTCGTTTTCAGGGCTCATAACGACATTAAATGCGAGCTAGTTGGGCTTGGCGCGCCCTAGGGGAGCTTGATGCCCCGCGCAGCCACCCACAGGCCATACCACTCGGTCCGCGTCATGGCTGCGGCAACGGCGGCAGCATCCGCGCATGCAGCGATCCGCGCCGGGTTGGAACTGCCGAGCACCGGGGAAATGCGTGCCGGATGCTTCATGAGCCACCCCAACAACACGGCCTCGGGAGTGACACCCTTTGCTTCCGCGAGCTGGGCGACCAGAGCGGCAGTTGCCGTGTCGGCGGCAGTCGGGGAATCCGGCGTCGAGCCCGTGTACCGGCCCTGGGCGAGGGAACCGTAGGCCTGCAGCTCAATCCCCTGGCCGATGCAGTGTTCCAAGGTGCCGTGCGGGAAATTGTAGTCGAGGGCGTCGTCATGGTTGACCAGCACAGTGCTCTCAAGCCAGGCCCGCCGGTGCAGGCTCATTTCCAGCTGGTTGGCAACGATCGGCACCTCCAGTTGGTCCTGCAGGAACGCGATCTGCGCGCCGGACATGTTGGAGACGCCCAATTGCCGCACCTTGCCTTCCGCCATGAGCTGCCCGACGGCGGACGCCACCTCCGCTGGTTCCATCAGGGGGTCGGGGCGGTGGAGCAGCAACACGTCGACGTAGTCGGTCCTGAGCCGTTCCAGGCTTCCGTTGACCCGTTCCAGGATGGCGTCCTTGCTGAGGTCGTAATGACCTTCGACTCCGGGCTGGCCGAGCCGGATGCCGCACTTGGTCTGGAGCTGGATCTTCTCCCGCAGCCCTGGCGTCCTGGCCAGGACTTCACCGAAGACTGCCTCGGACTTGCCGCTGCGGTAGATGTCGGCATGGTCGAACAGAACGATCCCGATGCCCATGGCGGCTTCGATCGCCGACGCGGCCTGCTCAATTTCGGCAGCCCCGTATTCGCTGCCTTCCCAAGGACCTCCGAGGCCCATGCAGCCATAGATGAGCCGGCCGGACGCGATTTTGCTTTTTGCAGTCATTTTCAAACTCTTTCACATGCAACTGACCCGCAGTTGTTGTCGTTTACAGCCTTCAAAACGACATTAACTGCGAGCCAGTTGGGTCAGCGGTTAGGGGTGGTAGGGGGCCGCGGTCGCCGGGTTCCCTCGCGGTGGGGCCCCACCGGCGAGGGACCCGGCCTGAGCTTGCGAAGGCTGGGAGCCGGTGGGGACTTGCGAGCCGAGGGAGCGACTGGGAATTAGACGATCCAGGCTGTCGTGTTTGCCGGGAGCTTGCCGCCGTCGAGCGGTGCGCTGCTCACGACGACGGTGCCTTCCGGAAGTGCCACCGGCTCGCTGCCGAAGTTCGTCACCGACTGCCAGCCGTTGGGCCGCGCGAAGTGCAGCACGGACTCGTTGCTGGAGGGGATCCACTCAAGCTCCTCGGCCGCCCGGAGTTCCGAGCGCAGTTCCAGGGCCTTGCGGTACAGCTCCAGCGTGGAGCCGGGAACGTTCTCCTGCGCCTCCACTGCGTAGCCCGCGAACCATTCAGGCTGCGGCAAGTGGGCATGTCCATCGCCGAAGCCGAACGACGAACCTTCGCTGGTCCACGGCAGCGGGACACGGCAACCGTCACGGCCGACGTCCACTCCCGGGTTACGGAAGAACGCCGGGTCCTGGCGCTGGCCGGCCGCGATGTCGCCGACTTCCTGCAGCCCAAGTTCTTCGCCCTGGTACAGGTACGCGGAACCCGGCAGGGCGAACATGAGCAGCGACGCCGCGCGGGCACGGCGCAAGCCGAGCTCGGCGTCGACGTCGGCGGCCGAACCGCCGTCGAGCAGCCATTGCTTGCCGTCCTGGCCCAGGCCGTCACGGCCGCCACCCGCGGGCAAGCCGTAACGCGTGGCGTGCCGAACGACGTCGTGGTTGGAGAAGACCCACGTGGACGAAGCACCGGATGCGGCAGCCTCGCCGAGGTTCTTGGTGATGATCGTGCGGAACTGCCCGGCATCGAAATCGGCCTGGAGGAGGTCGAAGTTGAAGGCCTGGCCCAGGCCCTCGGGGCTGGCGTAGCGGGCGCGGCGGTCCGCGTGGACCCACGCTTCGGCGACGGCCGTCCGGGGCGGGTTGTACTCGTTGAACACTTTGCGCCACTCGGCGTAGATCTCGTGCACCTCGTCGCGGTCCCAGAACGGGTGGGCGCCCAAAGCGTTGTCGCCTTCCTTGGGCAGCTCGGTCTTGGAGGGCAGAACCTCCGGCAGGTCCTTCGTAAGGGCATGCGCAACGTCGATGCGGAAGCCGTCCACGCCACGGTCGGACCAGAAGCGCAGGGTCTTCAGGAAGTCCTCCCGAACCTCGGGGTTGTCCCAGTTGAAGTCCGGCTGCTCCTTGGTGAAGATGTGCATGTACCACTGCCCAGGGGTGCCGTCCGGTTCGGTGATGCGTTCCCAGGCCGGGCCGCCGAAAATCGAGTCCCAGTCGGCCGGGGGCAGTTCGCCGTTCTCGCCCAGGCCGTCGCGGAAGATGTAGCGCTCACGGGCGGCCGAGCCCTTCGGGGAAGCCAGCGCTTCCTTGAACCATTCGTGCCGGTCGGAGGAGTGGTTCGGGACGATGTCCGCGATCAACTTGATGCCCGCGGCGTGCAGTGCGGCCGCCATCTCATCGAAGTCGGCCAGGGTGCCCAGCTTGGGGTCCACGTTGCGGTAGTCATCGACGTCGTAGCCACCGTCAGCAAGGGCCGAGGGGTAGAACGGGCTCAACCAGACGGCGTCAATGCCGAGGGACTTCAGGTACGGAACCTTGGCGGTAATGCCCTTGATATCGCCCAAACCATCGCCGTTCGCATCCGAAAAACTGCGAGGGTAGATCTGGTAGACAGCCGCTTGGCGCCACCAGTTGGGATCGGCCATGCGCTCGGAGTCGGTGTGAGTTGCCATGGTGGCGGTGGAGGACAAAGGGAATCCTGTTCTGTGTCGACGCTTCGATGGATGGGACTTTTATTTAGAATCTAAATTTAGTACCTCAAGTATTATGTGACGCATACCTACAGGAGGTCAACAGCCATGCCTGAAATCGCGACTGCCACTCCGCAGATGCTCCGGCGGTTCAACGCGGCCACCGTGCTCGGAGCCATCCGTTCCTCCAACGCCGTGACGGTTTCCGAGCTGATGGACGCTACCGGGCTGACCCGCGCCACCACCATTTCCGTGTGCGAAGACCTCATGGCCCGGGGCTGGATCCGCGAGTTGGAAAAAGATTCAGATACCTACCAGAAAGGTCGGCCCGCACGGCGCTTCGAGCTCGACGAAAGCGCCGGCTGCGTCCTGGGAATCGACGTCGGCGTCCTCAAGACCACCGTGGTGGTAGCCGATCTACGCGGCAAGACCGTCGGACGGGCCAGCCAGCCATTTCGCGCCAGGGAGATCGAAGCCGAGGAACGGATCCGTGTCATCAGCCAAACCGCGCTAATCGCCCTCGAGGCTGCCGGAGTGGCACCGGACACGGTCCTTGCTGTGACCGTCGGGCTTGCTGCCCCGGTGGGCCGAGACGGAAACATCCTCGTCAGCCAGCCGTTTTGGAGCCTGTTCGACGTCGGGCTGAAGAAGGCCTTGCACGATCTGCACGGATGGGCGGTAATGCTGGAGAACGATGCCAACCTGGCCGCATTGGGCGAATGTTGGCGCGGCGCCGGCAGCGGCGTCCAGGACCTGGCAGTGCTCCTGGCCGGTGAGCGTTTCGGCGCGGGCCTGGTGGAATCCGGCCGTTTGCTTCATGGCAGCCGCGGCGGCGCTGGCGAGATGGCCTACCTGGACATGGTGGACGGGGTCGGATCGGCGGACGGCCTCGCTGCACTCGCCAGGCTATGGGCAGCGGAAGCCCTGGCGGGAAAGTCGAAAACCACGCTGCGGACGGCCGTCCCCGCGGGCCACGAGGTCACGGCACAGCACGTCTTCGCCGCCGCTGCCCAGGGTGACAAGGTGGCGCTGGGCATCCTGGACCGGCTTTCGGACCGGCTTGCCCGGGTGGTCTCCACGGTGGCCATCTTGCTCAACCCGGAGCTCGTCGTGATCGGCGGCGCCGTGGCAGATTCGGCGTCGGTCCTTCTTGAGCCGGCCGCCCGAAAACTAGCTGCCTACACCGCCACTCCCCCGCGGTTGGCTGCATCGCCCTTGGGCGATGCGATTGTGGGCATCGGCGCGGTGCGCCACGCACTGGACCACGTAGAAAAGAACTCCTTGGATCTGGTGTTGCGGCGCGCCTAGGCCTTTCGGTGCCGGACGTTGCCGTCGGCGCGGGCCGCTAGTCCGGCATCGCCATGGTGCGGAGGTCCAGCTGGCGCAGTACCCGGTCCGCCACCTCGGGGTCCATCCCGGGCTCGCTCCGCGCCGCGACCACTTCCTGGCGTGCAGCGTCGAGGGCGATGGTCTGGACCGCGATCGCCAGTTCCCTGCCGCGTTGGCGCTTTTCGGCGTCGGACTCGTTCTTCAATGTCCCGTCCAGCAGCTCTGCATGCAGACGGGTCATCTTTTCCTTGACGAGGGCCACCTTGTCCGCGGGCAACTCCTTCATCAGATCGTGCTCCTTGAGCGCTGAGATCGCGGCAGTCTGGGCGCGCTTGGCCAAGAGCCTCGCGGCATCCTTTTCGTGCGAACCGTCTTCGGATGCCTTGAGCACGCGCATGAGCCACGGAAGGGTCAGCCCTGGCAGCACCAGCGTGGCCAACAGGACGGCGCATGCGGTGACCAGGATCTCGTGCCGGGCAGGGAAATCGCTGCCGTCGGCAACAGTCAGCGGAAGGGCCAAGGCAAGTGCGAGCGTCGCGAGGCCCCGCATACCGCACCAGGTCAGGATCAGGACCTCCTTGGGGGAGGTGGGTTGCAGCAGGTTCTTCCGCTTGCGGGCCGAGACTGCCAAAAGCCCGAGCCAAGCGAAACGGACAACGAACACCAGCACGCACACCGCCAGGGCCGGGCCAATCATGCCGTAAACGGCGGCGCCCTCGTCCCGGATCACATGCCGGATCTCCAGCCCCACAAGGCCGAACGCCAGGCCTGTAGCGAGGAGTTCCACCACATCCCAGAAGGCGGTGCGAGTGACGCGCTCGGCCGCGTCCTGCGACCGCGCATGCCGCTGTGTCTCGAGGGCGGTGACGACGACGGCGATCACCCCCGAGGCGTGCAGTTCTTCAGCCAGGATGTATGCAGCGAAGGGAATCACCAGGGTCACGGCGCTTCGGGCCACCATGGAGGTGACGAGCTTGGTGATCAGCCGCGTCAACCAGCCCATCGCGATGCCGACAATGACGGCCAGGGCAGCACCGATGACGAATTGGAGCACGACGCCGGCGCCCAGCTTGGTGCCGGAGACAGTGGCCGCCACCGCGGCCTGGAAGATCACGATCGCGGCGGCGTCGTTGAAAAGGCCCTCACTCTGCAGCACGGTGATGAGCCTGCGCGGCATGTGGACGCGGCCGGCAACGGATTCAACCGCCACGGGGTCCGGTGGAGCCACCATGGCACCCAGTGCGATCGCCGCCGGAATACCGACCCCTGGAATCATGAGCCACGCGGCTCCGGCAACCGCCGCCGTCGAGACCACAACCAGCGCCACCGCCATAAGGAGAAGCGTCCGCCAACGGACCCGGAAGACCGCCCAGGAACTCTTCTGGGCGGTCGCGAAGAGCAACGGAGGGAGGAAGATCGGCAGGATCAGTTCAGGCGCAAGCTCAAAGTCCGGGAACCCCGGAATGAAAGTCATCGCCGCAGCCAGCAACAGCATGAGCACCGGGTACGGGAGCCGCAAGCGGTCCCCCAGGCCCACGGCCACGACCGTTGCAAGCAGCAATCCAACAATGAGTGCCAACTGGTCCATGTTCCCGATTTCCCCAGACGTCGTAGCGGCAGCGTCCCGGGCACCTGCCGAGGGACTAGCCCTACCAACATATCCCGGCAGGGCGCAGTCCCGGCCCGGTTTGGAGCCGTCACGGGCGGCTTTGGTGAAGCTAGGACGCGGTGAGGGCCTCCACCACGGGCACCGAGCCGTCCCGGAACTCGATGGTGCGGCCGACGGTCTCGGGCAGTTCCAAGACGGCGGCAGCCACCAAGGCAACATTGGCCCGCGAAGTTTCGGTCCCGGTGCTCGGGTCCGCGGGGCTTACCTCAATGAGCGCAGACCCGGGATTGCTGGTCAGTGCGCCCGGGCCCAGGATCGTCCAGTCGAGATCAGTCGCGCGCAGGTACTCGTCCGCCGCGGCTTTGGCTTCCGCGTAGGCGTAGAAGCTGTTGCCGCCGGGAACGCCATGGCCGGGTCCTGCGCCGAAGTAGGACACCATCACATAACGGGCCACGCCCGTTTGCGCCGCGGCGTCCATCGAGCGGATGGCGGCGTCCCTGTCCACGGCATATGTACGTTGCGGATTGCCTCCGCCTGCCCCGGCGGACCACACCACAGCGTCGTGGCCGTCAAGCGCAGAGGCGATCTCCGCCGTCGTCGAATTCTCGACGTCAAGTATTACCGGGGCCGCACCCGTGACTGTGACGTCGGGCGCGTGTTCCGGATTGCGAATGAAGGACGTGACCGCGTGACCTTCGTTGCTCAGGATGCGGGAGAGTTGCAAGGCCACTTTGCCGTGGCCGCCGATGATTGCGATTCGACTCATGGACCCATTCTGTCGCAGCGGTCAAGCGCAGTGGTCAAGCGCAGTGGTCAAGCCCTCCCCTAGGCGGTGGGTAAATTCCGAGAGAGGGCTGGGCGCCCGGGCCCCTACGTGCATCCCTCCCGCCGAAGAAGACTTGCGAGTGTTCGGCGGGCTGCCGGAATTAAAAGCAAGTGGCACCCACTCGTGTGGAGGGAATTTCGCATTCCTACACTCAAATCACCTGCAGCAGGGAAAGGAATACCTCATTCGTAAATCTCATTGATGGATTTATCCAAATAGCCGGGTTACATCCCGTTGATGGATCTATTCAAAATGGGCGGAATTGAGGGCTCCTCAGTGCTGCGCATTTAAGCAAAAGGGTCTCACCAAGCGCCATCCCCTGCGCCTGCGTATCACTTCCAGGGCCAGCCAGCCGGCCGGCCCCAGAAACGATGAATTACGGGGATCCGACATGTATCAGCAGGAGTACAGGCACAGCGGGATCAGCGGGGGCAACGTCCTCGCCCTGATATCCGCGGGGGTAAGAACACTCACCAGGTACAAGGCATCAATAGCCACGTGGGCGATTGTGGCAGTAATCGCCATTGCGGCCGTGACGATGCAGAACTACGCACAGGTACTTGCGCCGGCAGGCACGAGCGCCGCAATCGCCCCGCACGTCGGTTCGGGAGCCGGGATTGCCGCGCCTTCGCCGGCCGCTGCCAGTCCGACGCCGGCAGCCTCGCAGGCACCGGCCGCCGTCGCGCCGTCAGCGCCCGCGGCGGCGCCGGCCGCGGTCGCAGCTCCACCCGCTCCGGCTGCTCCGCCCGCTGCTGCTCCGGCTGCTGCGCCTGACACGAACGCCTATACCGTGGTCAGCGGCGACACTGTTGGCTCGATAGCCGCCAGGTTCGGCGTCGACGTCAACGGGATGCTGGCAGCCAATGGGCTCAGCGCCTATTCCGTCATCGTGCCCGGCCAGGTGCTGAAGCTGACAGGGCCGCCGGTTGCCGCGGCCCCGGCGCCTGCACCGGCCCCGGCGCCCGCTCCGGCACCGGCACCCGACCCCGCCCCGGCCCCCGCTCCGGCGGTGCGGACCATCTATGTTGCGGGTTCAGGCGGCCAGGCCGCCGTGGACAGTTGCATCGGCCCGATCCACTTCACCCCCACGGACGCGTACTCCCTGTTCATTACCGAACATGATTTCTGCGGCGGGTGGGCACGATTCTCGGGGATCGGCGTCGGCGAAACGGTAAGCATCCCCGGCTACGGCACGTACACGGTGACGGCACGCGGCCAAGTGCCCCAAGGCGGGACCACCAATAACGTCGCAGCGGTATTCGGCGGCTTTCCTCGGGCGATACTGCAGACATGCATCCCGGGCACGAACCAAATGCTTGTCATCGCACTGAACTGAAGGGGGTCCCGGCAACGGGGCTTGTGCGGGCGCCAATCCTGACCATCTTTGAATCCGAGAAGGCCCCGTCAGCGGCGTGTCGCCGGCGTGTTGCGCGGCATCGCTTTTCAAAGAAGGTCAGGACGGGAGGCCTTCGGGCTCCGCCGTCCTCAAACCGTCCTCAAACACGAGCACGCCGGAAGCTGACCTGCTTCTGCAGCGGCGGGGAGGCGGGATCTTCCGGCCAGAGCTCGCTCAATACCCTCCATTTTGGGAGACTGGACCAAGACCTGAGAGTGGGGCGAACTTGGACGGGCAACAATGGATCTGGGTTGCGACGGTGCTGGTCGTCGCGGCGATAGTGGCTATTGTCATGGCCTTTGGGCGCCGGTGACAGCCGCCGGTTGATCGCAACCATGTAGCACCCGCACATGACTCCGCGCCGAGTCCGTCTGGGCATCGCGGCCCGGAAGTGACCGTTTCTCAGGGCGCGACAACTTCGTGAACTTCCGCTTCTTGTGCCCCAGCACGAGCAAGTGGAAAGAACACATCAGCACAACTGTGATGCCAACGAAGACCACAAGGTCAATGAGATAGCGGCCAAAATCCACGAGCAGGGATGCCTTTCGGTCCGGACAACCTCCTGATCGTAGCTGGGGAGAGTCCGCAGACGAAACGGCGCTTTACAGGGTGAACCTCAAGGAAACACTAAGAAAAGATCAAGATTCAACTAAGACTGCCCGCTCGCGCTCAGGAACTGGCCAACTTCGAGAGGCGCCGCCACCTGAGGATTGGGGGACACCCAAGTGGCGGCGCCCATAAAAACTATCGGCAGCTCGCGCGCGCTCTCGGCTTTTCAGCATGATCTTTACGAAATCTTTACGGCAGTGCCCACCAGACTTGTCGGCTTCGATCAGGATCAGGGGTCCACTTGGCCTGCCGGGCGAAAGGCGACTTCTTCGATCGGCATCTGGCTCAGCGCGACCATGCCGGGAAACGAAAAAATCCCCGCCGTAGCGGGGCGCCGACCAGCTCGGACACGCCGAGATATCCACGACTCAAGATGTCCGTATGGGGCGAAAGGCTGTTCATACCGAAGTCGCCGACGTTCTGGACAAAATCGTGCACTGACTACCATTTCCGGAACGGTTCGAGTCGGTCCGTCACAGCCGGATTCGGTCCGGCCACGGTGTAACCCAAGTGCCGAAGCACGGATGCGGCGTCCTCGGGTGAATCTCGAACTACTGACCTAAGTTGAATCCTTCGCCACTTTTCCCGTCCTGACTCAACTGCACTCTTCCACCCAGACACGGAGTCGATTCCGCAGTCCTCGATGAGGAATTGGATCATGTCCTCCAAGCATGGCCGGAACCGCTCTCCACCCAACGGGAAATGAAGGGAGCTGAATTCATGCGGCCTGCTAACTCTGCTTGGATCGACGGCGTGAGCCCGTCCCAGAAGGTGGCTCATGGCGCCCCGCTCTGCGTGGATCTGCCAATGCGAGATAGGGGCACCTCTCATCCTTGCGTCGTATTCCAGTCTGATCAGGGGCGTCCTGTCGATCTTCGACCAGAGCGTTATCTTTGATCCGCAAGTCTTGAGGTACGTACCAGCTCTGTCTAGTTCCTGTTCCATCGAGCAGCCGAGGTGCGCCACGGTCTTACCGGCGACAGTCAGGGGCATTTTCTCGTCTTCTAGGCGGACGACAAACTTGTCACCGGACGGGGCCTTATAAGACACAACTAGACGGCTCCCTGGGAGGGAACCGTCTAGAGTCTCTTGAATTTCTGCCGCGAACAGCGCTGACCGCTGTTCAAGCGTTGGCTCACTCAACCGACCATGGCGGACGTTCACCGAGCAAGAAGCAAATCTCCTCCAGCTGATCCTTTGCTTCCCATTCAGCCCCGCTTAGAGTGCTGGTGCGGACCGTCTCGGTGAACTCTTTCAGAGAGACGCCGAGCCTCTTGAGGATCGCCTTGCGATGGTTTTGCAGTTGGTGTTTTGTCAGAGCAATCGTGGGTGCCATCAGGCTTCGCCTCCTCGTCGTACTTGATACTAGACCGGAACCCTCTGACATTTAAGTGCATCAAGGCGATCCGACCCAATCCAATTAGTTGGGTTTCCGCTGGATCAAGTTGTTAAAACAACAGCAGGTCAGAGGCAATGTGCCTCTGACCTGCTGAAACTGTAGCGGTGGGGAGGCTCGATCTCCCGACCTCACGATTATGAGTCGTGCGCTCTAACCAACTGAGCTACACCGCCACGAATGAGAAAAACCTGCGTCAAGCCGGTCAAAAACCGCCTTGACACAGGCCCTCATTCAGAGCCCCCCACCGGAATCGATCCGGTGACCTCGTTCTTACCAAGAACGCGCTCTACCACTGAGCTAGGGGGGCAACGAGTAAATACTCTACCGGACGATTTCTCAGGCCACAAATCGGCTGCGGGACAGGGAAAAACGGCGCCGACACAATTTGCATCCGCACCGGATCCTTGACCCAGAAAGAGTCTGAATTAGGGCAAGCGGAGCACCTGGCCCGGGTAGATATGGTCCGGGTTTGGCACGGTATCCGCGTTCACTGCGATCAGGGCATCCAAGTCAACGCCGAACTGCATGGCGATGCCGCTAAGGGTATCGTCTGCTTCCACGACGACTTCGGTGACCGGACTTGCGCTGGCGGCGGGAGCACCGGCGTCGGACTCTGCGGCGACCGGAGCCGCGAGAGCCCCTGCTTCCGCTGACGGGTCCGGCCCGGCGCTGTGGACCGTCTCCCCCGTTGAGGCTTCAGCGGCCTTCTGCGGGGCCTCGGAGGGCCGTCCAGTCGCCTTCTGTTTGGCTTTGTCGAAGCCGAGGTTCTTCTTCAATCCATCGAGAAATCCCATGAACCTACCTTTCCACAGCGCGCTCCGGACCTGGGCCACCGTTAACCCGGGCCACCGTTTAACAACCAGAGGCCGGCTCGAAAGCCGGCCTCTGACCAGAAACCCAGGAACTAGTCCTGTTTACCACTTACCCTTGCGGTTGAAATCGCGGTTGCCTGCGTCGCCGCCAGTGCGCGGTTTGCGTGCGGCGTTGCCGCCGTAGCTGCCCGTCCCGGTACCGGCGCCGCTGCGCTCGCTGTAGGAACGGCCGCCGCGGTCAGCGGAAGAACGCTCGCCACCGGCGTAGCCGCCGCGGTCGCCTTCAGTCTTACGGAACTCCTTTTTGAAGCCACCGTTGCCCTTGAAGTTTCCGCCACGGTCTCCACCGGAGTAGCCGCCACGGTCGCCGCCGCGGCTGCCACCGGAGTAACCGCCACGCTCGCCGCCCCGGTCAGAGGCAGGCTTGCGACCGTTGTCCAACTCGAGGTGGATCAGCTCGCCGCCGATCCGGGTCCGGGACAGTGCGCGCAATTGCTCGGGGCTCAGGTCCGCCGGAAGCTCCACCAGGGAGTGGTCCGAGCGGATGTCGATGCCGCCGATCTGTGCCGAGGAGATGCCGCCTTCGTTGGCAATGGCGCCAACGATCGAACCCGGCATAACGCGCTGGCGGCGTCCGACGGCGATCCGGTAGGTGGCGTTGCCCTCGGTCAGGGTGCGGGTGGGGCCACGTGAACCGAAGCCGTCCTTGGAGCGCTCGCGCTTCTGGAACTCCGGTGCAGCCGGCAGTTCCTTGACCAGGAGCGGCTGGCCGCCCTGTGCCATGACGGCCAGTGCAGCGGCGATCTCCGAAGCCGGAACGTTGTGCTCCTCTTCGTAGGAGGAGATCAAGTCACGGAACGCGGCAACGTCCTCGGACTCGAGGGTCTCCGTGATCTTGTCTGCGAACTTGCCCAGACGCAACGTGTTGACCGTCTCGGCGGTGGGCAGGTGCATTTGCTCAACCGGCTGGCGGGTGGCCTTCTCGATCGAACGCAGCAGGTACTTCTCCCGCGGCGTCATGAACAGGATGGCGTCGCCGCTACGGCCTGCACGGCCGGTACGGCCGATGCGGTGGACGTAGGACTCGGTGTCGTGCGGGATGTCGTAGTTGACCACGTGGCTGATGCGCTCAACGTCAAGGCCACGGGCGGCGACGTCGGTGGCGACGAGGATGTCGATGCGGCCTTCCTTCAGCGCGTCAACGGTCCGTTCGCGCTGCTGCTGCGGAATGTCACCGTTGATCGCGGCGGCCTGGAAGCCGCGGGACTTCAGCTTGTCAGCCAGGTCTTCGGTAGCCATCTTGGTGCGCACGAAGGCGATAACGCCGTCGAACTCTTCCACCTCGAGGATGCGGGTCAGCGCGTCGAGCTTGTGCGGGCCCATGACCTGCAGGTATCGCTGGCGCGTGTTGGCGCCAGTGGTGGTCTTGGACTTGACCGAGATCTCGGCCGGGTTGTTCAGGTACTGCTTGGACATGCGGCGGATCTGGCTCGGCATGGTGGCAGAGAACAGCGCAACCTGGCGGTCTTCCGGGGTCTGCTGGAAGATCTGCTCAACGTCCTCGGCGAAGCCCATGCGGAGCATTTCGTCGGCTTCGTCCAGTACGAGGTACTGCAGCTCGGACAGATCCAGGGAACCCTTGGAGATGTGGTCGATGACGCGGCCCGGGGTACCGACAACAACCTGTGCGCCGCGGCGCAGGCCAGCAAGCTGCGGGCCATAGGCGGAGCCACCGTAGACCGGGAGAACCGTGAAATCGTCGATGTGCTTGGCGTACGAGGTGAAGGCCTCTGCAACCTGGAGCGCAAGCTCGCGGGTCGGAGCGAGAACCAGGGCCTGGGTCTTGCGGGACGGGCCGTTGAGGTCGTGGAGTTCGGCCAGGCGGGACAGTGCCGGTACCGCGAATGCTGCAGTCTTACCGGTGCCGGTCTGGGCGAGGCCCACGACGTCGCGGCCTTCGAGGAGCAGCGGAATGGTTGCTGCCTGGATCGGAGACGGCTTCTCGTAGCCGACGTCCTGCAGTGCGGCCAGGACGCGGGGGTCGATTCCGAGGTCGACGAAGCGGATGCCCTCTTCCTCTTCCTCGACGGGTGATTCGGCCTGGGCCGCAGCCGGGGCCTCGGCCTTAGCGGGCGCTTCAGCGGGTGCCTCAACGAAGGCAGGAGCCTCAACCGGGGCCGGGGCCTCAACGGGCGCTGCAGGCTCGATGAACTCAGCGGCGGGTGCGGTTTCGGCGATCTCGACGGCGGTCTCTGCTGCTTCGGCAGACTCGGCGACGAACGGGTCGTTCAGGTTTTCGGGCATAGGGGAAAGTTTCCTCATCCATAGGGGGCCAGTCGGCGCGGCCCGGTTGGGCTTGGCCGCAGTACACGTTGCGGGCAGAAGAACCATGAGGTTCTGGTGCTCGCAAGAAGTCCGGCGCTGTCGCAATCCCATGGCAGGACTTCCCGCTGCATCTCTTGGCTGCTATCTCAGCAGTCTGTACAGCGTTTTCTTCGCCCGGCTCTCCCTATGAAACTGCCCACACACATTTTGCGGGCCCCAACACTGACCAGTCCTGCCTCAAGAATTGGGCAGGAAAAAGGGATTTCCGGAGTGGGGGATATATCAAGTGTAGGGCACAGATTGCTCCCTTGGCGACATAACCGTCGACGGCGGCGGTGAGCTTGCGCACATACCCGCCCCGAGCGACCTCAAGACCGCCCTTCAGGACGGCCGTCCGAGGGCGGCTTTCAGGCGTCCACCCCGTTGCGGCGCATGAGCTTTTCGAAGGTGTCGTGGTAGTCGGACTGCAGAAGGACCTCTCCGTCCGCCTCGGCGTCGAGAAGCAATTGCATGTCATCGAGGTTGGGGTTGCTGAACCACTGCCCCACCGTGATGCCATGTTTCGGCACAAATAGTTTGTGGATGTAGTCGCCGGCCGAAATGGTGCCGGTCCTGACCACGCGCAGGTAGGTACCGACCCGCCCTGCTTCCGTGAAGCGCTTGACCCACAGCGGTTCATTCATGCGGCGCTGGAAGGTTGCGCAGGGCACACGCGGTGACGTTACTTCAACTTCGACGTCCAGGCCGATCTTCCACCGTTCGCCGATCACGGCACCGCTGGTCTCGATTCCGGCAACGCGGAGGTTCTCCCCGAAGATCCCGGCGGGCATGTCTCGCTGGAGTTCATTCGCCCAGTAATCGGCATCCGCCTGCGAGTACGCATAGAGCGCTTGGTCCTCGCCGCCGTGGTGGATCCGGCTCGCCTGGACGTCGCCGTGGATTCCCAGCTTGTGGACCTTCACCGGCCCGTCAACGGGGCGCTTGTCAATGGCCGTCACTCCCACCGACCCTTCAGGATCGGGCAGGAGCTCGTATACCCGGCAAACAGCAAGCAACGATGCGGTATCCATGAGTACAGTCTACGTACGCAGCTACGGATCGAAGCGATATCCCATGCCGGCCTCGGTGTGGAGATGGCGGGGCTGGGCGGGGTCGCGTTCGAGCTTGCGGCGGAGCTGGGCAATGTAGACACGCAGGTACTGGGTCTCCTTGGCGTAGGCCTGCCCCCAGACCTGGGTGAGGATTTGCTGCTGGCTGACCAGACGGCCGGCGTTGCGCACCAGCAATTCCAGGATGTTCCACTCCGTGGGCGTCAGCCGCACTTCTGCGCCGTCCTTGGTGATCTTCTTTCCAGCCAGGTCAACCAGGAAGTCGGCGGTCTGGAGTGTCGGCACCTCGTGCCGGGGCGCTGCCCGCCGCGAGGCCGCACGGAGCCGCGCCAGGAGTTCGTCCAGGCCGAAAGGCTTGGTCACGTAGTCGTCGGCTCCGGCGTCGAGGGCCTCCACTTTGTCTTCCGAACCGTGGCGGGCGGACAACACGATAATGGGCATACTGCTCCAGCCACGGATTCCCTTGATCACATCCACGCCATCCATGTCCGGCAGCCCAAGATCGAGCACCACGATGTCCACGGGCTGCTGGGCCGCCGCCTTGAGTGCGTCTGCGCCGTTGCCGACGCTGATGGCATGGTAACCGTGGGCATGGAGATTGATTTGCATCGCCCGCGCGATCTGCGCCTCATCTTCCACGATCAGCACGAGGTTCAAGGCCGCCCTCCCGTCCATAGAGGGAGTGTGACCACCATGGTCAGCCCGCCTCCCGGCGTCGCCTCAGCCATGAGCGTACCGCCCATGGCCTCGGTGAATCCTTTGGCGACAGCGAGTCCCAAGCCGATTCCGCTCCGACCGTCCCGGCTGGATGGAGAATCATCGAGTCGTTGGAAAGGCTGGAAAAGCTCCAGGACTGCGGCTGGTGCGATCCCCCAACCGTGGTCCATCACCCGCAGTTCGCTGGCCGGCCGCCCGTCCACCGTGATGCCCGCACCGGTCCGCGCCACCAGCACAACATCGGAGTCAGGCGCGTATTTCACTGCGTTTTCGACGAGGTTCGCCACGACGCGTTCCAATATCCCGGCGTCGGCCTCTATATACGGAAGGTTGGCAGGGAGCTCGTTGCGGATGCGCTCCCCAGGCACGCCTCGCAAAGCCTCCGGCATGATCTGGTGCCAGCCGAGTCCGCGCAGCAGCGGGTTCACGGCATCTGCGGTGATTCGGGACATGTCCAGCAAGTTATCAACCAGGTGATCCAAGCGGTCCGCGTAGTCCTCGATCGTGGCCAATAGTTCGCGCTCGTCTTCGGGGGCAAATCTCACGTCTTCCTGTCGCAGGCTGCTGACAGCAAGTTTGATTCCCGCCAGAGGCGTGCGGAGATCATGGGAGACGGCGCGCAGGATGGAGGTCCGCATTTTGTTGCCTTCCGCCAGGCGCACGTTGTCTTGCCTGCTCTTGACGAGCTGCTGGCGCTCCCGCAACGCCACTACGAAGGCGCCGAATGCGGCGAGCATGCGGCGATGCTGTTCGGAAAGCGGCCCGCCCCGGAGCAGGAGCGTGTAATTGGGATCGACGACGGCGGCATGGTCGGCTGCCGCATGGGTCACCGGCGGTTGAAGCCCGGAGCTTGCAAGGACCTGCCAGCTGGGGCCGGGGGCATCCGGCGAGTCAAAGGTGGAGAGCAGTGTCACCGCGTCCATGCCGAGGTTGACGCGGATCTTGTCCAGGAAAGACTCGAGGCTGCCGTCCGAGCTCAGGATCCGAAGGGCCAGTTCGCTGAGGGCTCTTGCCTCGGCGCCGGAATGCGCGGCCTCCTGCGCCCGTCGGGTCGCCAAACCGACGGCGAGCGCCACGCCGCACGCCACAGCAAGGAAGATGACCAGGGTGAAGAGCGTGGCGGGATCCGCGATGGATAGGGAGCCCACCGGATCGGCGGAGAAGTAGTTCAAGAGCATACTGCCGAGGACGGCCGACACCACGGCCGGCCACAACCCCCCGATTGCGGCAACCGCGGCGGAGACGGCCAGCTGGAAGAGCATGATCATGGCGAAGTTCCGGTATTGCAGCGCGGATACCACGACTTCGATGGCCGAGGGTAGCAGCAGGGCCAGGACGAGGCCCGCCAGAATGCGGCGTCGCCCAATCCCCCTGACTGCCGGTAGCGGCAGTCCCATTGCGTTCACGTCCGCCGCGGCCATGGCTCAATTCTGGCACGGCGCGCGTGCCACGCCGGCGTTGGCAGTCGCTGCAGGACGCTGCAGGACGCTGCGGGGCGCTGCGGGGAACATGTCCGGCCTTAGGATGCTGGCATGAGCCATTCAACGACGAATACCTCCGATGTCCTTGCCCTCGATTCCCTCTTGAGCTCCGAGGAGCTGGAGCTTCGGGAGAAGGTACGCGATTTTACGGACCAGCGGATCCGGCCGAACATCGCCCGCTGGTACGAGGACGCCGTGTTCCCGCGGGAACTGCCGGCGGAACTCGGCGAACTCGGCGTCCTTGGCATGCATCTGGAGGGCTACGGCTGCCCGGGCCGCACCGCCGTCGAATATGGCCTCGCGGCCATGGAACTCGAGGCCGGCGACTCCGGCATCCGCACCTTCGTATCCGTCCAGGGCTCTCTGGCCATGACGGCGATCCACAAGTGGGGCAGCGAGAAGCAGAAGGAACAATGGCTCCCGCGCATGGCCGCCGGTGAACTGATCGGTTGCTTTGCCTTGACGGAGCCGACGGCGGGTTCGGACCCATCGTCCATGGCCAGCTTTGCGCGCCGCGACGGGACGGGCGACGACGCCGACTGGGTGCTGAATGGTTCGAAGCGCTGGATCGGGATGGCATCGATCGCGGACGTCATGGTGGTGTGGGCAAACACCGACGACGGTATCCGGGGCTTCCTGGTTCCGGCCGGCACTCCGGGAGTCACCGTGACTCCCATCGGGGCGAAGCTCTCCATGCGTGCCTCGATCCAGTGCGATGTGGTGTTCGACGCCGTCCGGCTGGGTCCCGAGGCCGTCCTCCCGGGTGCCCAAGGCCTCCGCGGCCCGTTCTCCTGCCTCAACGAGGCCCGGTACGGCATCGCTTGGGGCGCGATGGGCGCAGCCCGTGACTCCTACGAAGCCGCGCTTGAATATGCCGGAAGCCGCATGCAATTCGGCAAGCCCTTGGCCAGCTACCAGTTGACCCAGGAGAAGCTCGTGAACATGCTCCTGGAGATCCAGAAGGGCAGCATGCTCGCGCTGCATCTTGGACGGCTCAAAGATGCGGGCAAGCTGCGCCCGGAGCAGATCTCGGTGGGCAAGCTCAACAATGTGCGCGAGGCAATCAAGGTCGCCCGCGAAGCCCGCACCATTCTGGGCGGCAACGGCATCACGTTGGATTACCCGCCCTTGCGCCATGCCAACAACCTGGAATCCGTGCGCACCTACGAGGGGACGGACGAGGTACACATGCTGGTCCTCGGCCAGCACATCACGGGCGTTCCGGCTTTCCGCTAGGTTTCAGCGCGAGGATCAGGCCCCGAGCGGGACAGGTTCCTTCTTCCCCCCGTCCTTCTTTCTAGTATCCTGGCGGATGGTCGCGCTGATGACGGCGGCCACCGTGCACATCGCTGCGGCGCCGATCCATGCATAGGTGTAGTGGCCCGTGGCGTCGCGGATGTAACCCGCCAGCAACGCGGCGGCAGCGGCCCCGAGCTGGTGCGCAGCGAAGACCCAGCCGAACACCACCGAACCGTCCGCCCCGAACACCTTCCGGCAGATGGCCGCCGTCGGGGGCACAGTGGCAACCCAGTCCAGGCCATACACCACCACGAACAGGATCATGCTGGGTTGCACCGTGGAGCCCAAAAGCACGGGCAGCACCAGCAGCCCGACCCCGCGGAACTGGTAATACACCGCCAGGAGCACCTTGGGATTGAAGCGGTCCGTCAACCAACCGGAAGCAATGGTGCCCACGATGTCGAAGATCCCGACGACGGCCAGCAAGCCTGCCGCGGTGGTTTCCGGCATCCCGTGGTCGTGCGCCGAGGGAATGAAGTGGGTGCCGATCAGGCCATTGGTAGTGGCACCACAGATGGCAAAACCGGCAACCAAGGCCCAGAACGTGCGCACTTTGCTGGCGCGTTTGAGGACCTGCAGCGCCCGCACCGCTGCGTTGGGCGTCTTGGCGCCTTCAGCGTTGGTGCCGTCCTCGACCGGGGCGGCGTCCGCCGTCGTCGGCTGCTCTTCTTCGGCACCGTAAGGCTGGACCCCGACGTCGGCGGGTGAGTTCTTGAGCCAGCGCAGCACGAGCGGCACTACGGCAAGCGCTCCGGCGGCGATGAGCAGCGAGGCGCCGCGCCAGCCCGGGCTCTGCGCAAGCACAGCGATGAAGGGCAGGAACACAAGCTGACCGGCGGCGCTGCCCGCGGTCAGGATGCCGATCACCAGTCCGCGGTTCTTCGAGAACCACGTGTTGGCGATGGTGGCCGCGAAAACCAGTGCCATGGAGCCGGTACCGAGCCCGATCAGCACACCCCAAGTCAGCAGGATCTGCCAGGACTGGTTCACGAACACCGTCAGGGCGG
This sequence comes from Arthrobacter sp. 2RAF6, assembly GCF_052115205.1. NCBI lineage: Bacteria > Bacillati > Actinomycetota > Actinomycetes > Micrococcales > Micrococcaceae > Arthrobacter > Arthrobacter sp. 2RAF6. Next base: position 122,420 of record NZ_JBFRGF010000008.1, read on the forward strand.
AGCCGAGGCCGATCAGGCAGAGGGCAATCGAGGTGACGGTGCGGATGCCGAAGCGCTCCATGAGTGCGGCAGCGAAGGGCGCGGTGAGGCCGAACAACACCAGGTTGATGCTGACGGCGAGCGACAGGACGGTGGTTGACCAGCCGAATTCCTGCTGCAGCGGCACCATGAGCACACCGGGCGCAGCCCGGAATCCGGCTGCGCCCACAAGTGCCAGGAACGCGACGGCGGCCACCATCCAGGCCGGGTGGAGGCGCCGCTTCCGGGGAGTCCTGCCAGCGGAAAGTCTGGTCGGGTTGGGTGCGGTCATGCGGAGGGCTCCGATTCGTTCGGGAGGTCATGTCTGGTGGGAGCAGTGGCCAAGGCCAGCGGGTGTTCCGATCGTGTGAGGCTATGCCAGCTGGTGTTGGCGGCGGTCAGCCGGGTCCCGCAGTGGGAGCAGGTATCGGCCGACGCCGTCGGCAGTCCGCAACCGCTGTGGATCACGCGCATGTGGGCATTGTCGGCCGGCGCATCGAGATGTTTCTCGGACCAGAGGATGATGGCGTTCAAGACAGGCAAGGCATCTTCGCCCTTGGGGGTGAGGACATACTCTTGGCGCGTGCGGGCGCCATCCAAGTAAGGCCGTTGGGCAAGGAGGCCGGCTTCAACCAGCCAACCCAGTCTTTTGCTGAGGACGTTGTCCGCGATGTGGAGACGCGCCTTGATGGCGTCGAAGCGGCCGTTGCCGAAGAAGACCTCCCGCAGCACCAAGCTGCCCCAAGGGTCTCCGAGGATATCGAGGCCACGTGCCAGGCTGCACGTCCGCTCGGACCAATCGGATCGTAAAGGCATGGTTTGAGATTAGCTGGCTTTTCTAAAGAAAGCTAGGGTATCGCGCGAGGACGCACTCCACTCCTGACCATGTTTGAACACAGATCGGCCGGGACACGCCGCTGTAATGGCGTGTCCCGGCCGATCCGTTGATCAAAGAAGGCTCAGGAACGGAGGGGACTTCAGTCCGTGATGTTGCCGATCGCATGCTCAAGGTCAGCAATCAGATCCTCGACGTCTTCGATGCCGCAGGAAAGGCGGATCAGGTTCACCGGCACGGCCAGCTCGGTGCCTTTGACGGAAGCGTGCGTCATCTCCGAGGGGTAGTTCATCAGGGACTCGATGCCGCCCAGGGACTCGGCCAGCGTGAAGACCTGGGTGGACTCCGCCACCTTGCGGGCCGCAGCTTCCCCGCCCTTGAACTGCACCGAAATCATGCCGCCGAACTTCTTCATCTGCTTGGCCGCGAGCTCGTGGCCCGGGTGGGAAGGCAGTCCCGGATACAGCACGGCTTCAACCTCGGGTCGCTCGAGCAACCACTCGGCCACTGCCTGCGCGTTCTCGCTGTGGCGGTCCATGCGCACGCCGAGTGTCTTGAGGCCGCGGGTCGTCAGGAACGCATCCATGGGTCCCGATACGGCACCGACGGCGAACTGCACAAAGCCGATCTTCTCGGCCAGTTCGGCGTCCTTGACCACGATCGCGCCGCCCACCACGTCCGAGTGGCCGCCGATGTACTTGGTGGTCGAGTGGACCACGACGTCGGCACCCAGGGCGAGCGGGGTCTGCAAGTAGGGCGACGCAAAGGTGTTATCGACGACAAGGAGGGCACCGGCGTCGTGCGCTACTTTGGCGAGCGCCTCGATGTCGGTGATCTTCATCATCGGGTTGGAAGGAGTTTCCACCCAGACGATGCGGGTTTTGTTCGCCGCGACGGCCGCCGCAACGGCGTCAAGGTTGGACATGTCCACTGGTGTGTTGCCGATGCCCCACTCGCCGAGCACGCGGTTGATGAGCCTGTAGGTTCCGCCGTAGGCGTCGTTGCCGAGAACGATGTGGTCGCCGGGCCGCGCAACGGCGCGGATCAGGGAGTCCTCCGCGGCAAGGCCCGAGCTGAAGCTGTATGCATGGGTGCCGCCCTCGAGCGCGGCGAGCTGTTCCTGCAGAGCATCGCGGGTGGGGTTGGTGCCGCGACCGTATTCGTAGCCGTCACGCAAACCGCCTATGCCGTCCTGGGCATACGTCGAGCTGAAGTGCACCGGCGGAACCACAGCGCCCGTGCGCGGTTCGAAGGCCTGGCCGGCGTGGACGGCACGCGTGTTGAATCCTGCTTCGTTTGCAGACATATGAACTCCTAGTGTCAGTTGCTCAGGTAGGCGAGAAGGTCGTGGCGGGTCAGGATGCCCACGGGAGCTCCCACGAACGTCACCATGACGGTGTCGACGTCGGACAGCAGCTCGCGTGCGGCGGAGATGGTTTCAAGTGAGCCGATCACCGGCAAGCGCTCCCCCATATGCTCGGAGATCTTGTCGGTCAATTTCGCCTCGCCGCGGAACAGCTTGGTGGTCAGCGAGCGCTCATCGACGGCGCCGAGGACCTCGCCCATGACCACAGGTGGTTCCTGCGAGAGGACCGGGATGTGCGAGACCCCGAATTCGTTCATGATGTTGATGACATCGCGGACGGTCTCGTTGGGGTGGATGTGGACGAGGTCCGGCATCTCGCCGGTCTTGGACTTCAGCACCTCGCCAACCGAGGCCTCCTCGCCACCGGAGAGGAAACCGTAGGAGCGCATCCATTTGTCGTTGAAGATCTTGGCCAGGTAGCCGCGGCCGGAGTCCGGCAGGATCACGACGACGACGGCTTCCTCGCCAAGGTCTTTGGCCACCTGGAGCGCGGCCACCACTGCCATGCCCGAGGACCCGCCCACCAGGAGGCCTTCCTCGCGGGCCAGTCGCCGGGTCATCTCGAAGGAGTCGGCGTCGCTCACGGCAATGACGTCGTCCGGCACGGTCTTGTCGTAGTTGGCCGGCCACATGTCCTCGCCGACGCCTTCCACGAAGTACGGACGCCCGGTGCCGCCCGAGTAGACCGAGCCTGCCGGGTCTGCGCCGATGACCTTGACGCGGCCGCCGTCGGACACCGGCCGGTTGGCGGACACATCCTTGAGGTACCGCCCCGTGCCTGTGATGGTGCCGCCCGTGCCTGCGCCGATCACAACGTGGGTGATCTTTCCGTCGGTGTCACGCCAGATCTCGGGCCCGGTGGTTTCGTAGTGGCTGCCGGGGGCGGCGGGGTTGGAGAACTGGTCCGGCTTGTAGGCTCCGGGGATTTCCGACACGAGCCGGTCGGAGACGCTGTAGTAGCTTTGCGGGCTGTCCGGGGCCACGGAAGTGGGAGTGACCACAACTTCGGCGCCGTACGCCTGAAGCACGGCGCGCTTGTCCTCCCCCACTTTGTCCGGGACAACGAAGATGCATTTGTAGCCCTTTTGCTGGGCCACGAGGGCAAGTCCGACGCCGGTGTTGCCGGAGGTGGGTTCCACGATGGTTCCGCCTGGCTTGAGCTTTCCGTCCCGCTCTGCTTCCTCGATCATCTTCACCGCGATGCGGTCCTTGATGGAGCCGCCCGGGTTCACATATTCGAGCTTCACCAGAATGGTGGCTTTGATGTCCCCGGTCACGTGGTTGAGCTTGATGAGCGGTGTATTGCCAATGAGGTCCAGGACGGACTGGGCGTACTTCATAGGTACCAAGTTACCGCTTGGTCGGGAGTGCTTCGGTGCAGCAGAGGGTCGGGGCGGTGGCGGGTCTGCGTCTAGCCATCCATGTCTAGCCAAGGGATGGCCTCGCGGGGCAAGCTAGCGGGGGACACCCTCCAAGGAAAGGACATGCACCATGGATTGGACCCTCGAAGTGGTTGTGCTCCCTGTGAGTGACATTGACCGTGCCATCGAGTTCTACCGCGACAAAGTGGGCTTCAACCTTGACCACAACACCACCAACGAGCACATGCACGTGGCGCAACTGACCCCACCGGGCTCCGGATGTTCGATCGTCGTCGGAGACCTGCCGGCGCAGAGCGAGATGGCGCCGGGTTCCATGCGGGGCCTTCAACTGGTGGTCGCGGATGCGCGCGCTGCACGCGAAGAATTGCTCGGCCGCGGGGTCGAGGCCAGCGAAATCACCGTCTTTGACGAGCGCGACGGCGGCACGTTCTTCGGCTTCAGCGATCCGGACGGCAACACGTGGGCGGTGCAGGAACTCAAGGTCCGCGCCGAGAAGCCGTTGATCCCGGTGGAGGCCCGCGGGCGTTTCGGGGGATAGTTTCGGGGGAATAGTTTCGGGGAACAGGGTCAGCCCAAGACAATCCCGCGAACTAGCCCCCGGGCAATCGGCTCACTCAGCCGGTACAGGGCCGGCTGCCGAAGAGTCGGTCTGCCAGAGGCCCAGGATGTTGCCTTCTGTGTCCTTGAAATAGGCGTAGTAGCCCATGCCCGGAACGGCATCCTTGCCTTTGACCACCGAACCGCCGGCACTCTCGATTTGGCCAAGCGAAGCCTCGATGTCTTCGACGTCAACCGTGATGACGGGCGTCTTCAGCTCTTCCGAGCGCGGGAACAATGCACCATTGATAGCCCCGGGCGCGCTCGGCATGCCGGTCTGCGGGTCTGAAGGCGTGGTGATTGCGATCGTGTAGTCCATCTCCTGCATGGGGTTGAGCATCCAGCCGAAGGCACCCTGGTAGAAAGTGTTGGCCCGCTCCTTGTCGTCCGCGGGGATTTCAAAATGCACCACACCGGCCATTGCGTTCTCCTGAGATTGTCATGGAAGGCGCAGACGCCCCGCGCCACACGTGGAGTCTAGTCGTGTGGGTTTCGCGGCGTAAGGGCTTGGACGCCGCTCTTTTGGAGTGTTGTCGGACGAGCGTGCGACCATGAATGAATGACCCTCGTCGATGTCCCACCGGCCGCAGCGGCTGCGGCCGACGCCTCCGTGCGATGGCATCCCGGCGGCCCTTTCGACCTTCTGCAGACCCTCGGAATCCTCATGCGCGGCAACGGCGATCCCTCGTTCGCGGCGCGGCAGGACGGTGTGTGGATGGCCTTCACGACGCCGGACGGTCCGGCCACTCTGCGCCTCACCGCCGCGGGAACCGGCCAAGACACGCATGTCGATGCCCAAGCTTGGGGCTCCGGGTCGGGCTCCGCCATCGCCTCTGTGCCTGAACTGTTGGGAGGGAGCGACGACTGGTCCGGCTTCGACGATGCTGCCTTCCATGCCACGCTTCCGCGGATGGTCAGGGAAGCCCGACGCCGGAACCTCGCCGTCCGTTTACCTACCACCGGCCGGGTGGTGGACTCCCTCGTGCCCACGATTCTTGAGCAAAAGGTCACCACTATCGAAGCCCGGCGGGGCTACCGCTACCTGATGTACCGGTACGGAACCGCAGCCCCCGGCGGTGGCCGCCTTTCGACGTCGAGCCTGCCGTCGGGCCTGCTCGTCGCACCAACCGCCGCGCAGTGGTTGGCCATTCCTTCATGGGAATGGCACAAGGCCGGCGTGGGTCCCCAACGTTCGGCAACCGTCATGCGGGCGCTGCGATCCGCCGTCGCGCTTGAACGGCTCGCCTCACTCAGCGCGGCCGAAGCCGGGGCCAAGATGCAAACCATTCCGGGCATTGGCATATGGACGGCTGCCGAGGTTGTCCAGCGGACCCATGGCTGCCCGGATTCGATCGCGGTGGGCGACTACCATTTGGCCTCGTATGTCGGTTACGCGCTGACGGGCAGGAAAACGGACGACGCCGGAATGATCGCCCTCCTGGAACCCTGGCGTGGGCACCGGCAGCGGGTAGTCCGCATGCTCGGGCTCAGCGGCTTTCGAAAGCCGACGTTCGGACCTCGGATGACCATCCAGGACCACCGAGGACACTAGCAACGCGGGGTCACTTACGGCCCAAGTTGCTGCCCGACATGGGCCGTAAGTGACCCCGCGTTGGCTTAGACGGAGCGGAGTTTCGCCCGCTTGACCCGGACGATGAGCCCCGTGAACCCTTCGGCCAGGTCATCGGCGTTGGCCTTGAAGTAGGACCAGCCGGCGCTGGTGAAGGCCTCGTCCCTCCGGTTGTCCCTTGTCTGCCGTTCCCGCGCGAGATGCGGGGCACCGTCATACTGCACCGCGATCCGGAACCGCCGATACCCCAGGTCCGCGGACGGTGACCACGGATCGTCCGGATCGAGGCGGAGCTGCAATTCCGGTTCAGGCAATCGCGCATCCACCATGGCCAGCCGCAGGAACGTCTCCGGAAACGAGTCTGCTCCGACCCGCATGTCTTCGAGGGCAAGCCGGGCCTTCTCCACGCCTTTCATGTTCGGATGCTGCCGGATCAGGAGACGCAGCCCTTCCTTGTTCGCGTAGGGCTCCGTCCTTCCTTCAAAGCCCGGCCGGGGTATGCGGATCAATTGGTCACCCATGGCAATCACGTACGGCAGCGGCAACTGAAGCGCCAGATCAAGCCACGTCCGGGAAGGGGAAGACACCGGAATTCCGTCTATTTCGGTGACTTCGCCCGGGAGGACATGGACCCGGTGCCCCGTCACTCCGGTCCGGCGGACCCGTGGAAGCCCATGGGGCTTGCTGAGGTGGACTGTCTCACCGCCCCCGAGCCACGGAGGAAGGCCGAGCCGGGTCAGTACCGCGGCGCTCTCGTGGGACACCCAGGCACCCAGTGTTGCCGCGGCAAGGACCCGCGCCCGTTCGGCAAACGCAAACTCACGACCCGCAGGCAAGTAAATCAGGCGGCCGCCGTCGGACACATCCCTGGCCCGGAGACGCTTCGGAGCGACGCCAAGCACCCGGGATTCATAGACCGTGAAAGGACGGCTACTGAGTTCTTTCGGCAGCGGCATGATGCGGACCATGGGATCCAGTTTGGCCCCAAACGGACCCCGCCAAGGAGTTATCCACAGGCAGACTTCCAACCACGCCAACGCGGGGTCACTTACGGCCCATGTTGCCGCCCGATATGGGCCGTAAGTGACCCCGCGTTGGATCAGAGGTCAGAGTCCCAGGCGGGCGATCGCTTCTTCGCGCATGTCGATCTTGCGCACCTTGCCGGACACCGTCATGGGGAAGCTCTCCCTGATGTCCACGTACCGCGGGATCTTGTAGTGGGCCAGTTTGCCGCGGCAGAACTCCTGCACTCCGTCCAGGTCCAAAGCTGCTCCCGGTTTGAGGATGATGCAGGCCATCAGCTCTTCGCCGTACTTGGCATCAGGAACCCCGATGACCTGGACGTCCTGGATGGCTGGATGCCGGTACAGGAACTCCTCGATTTCGCGTGGATAGACGTTCTCTCCTCCGCGGATGACCATGTCCTTCATGCGGCCCTCGATCACGATGAAGCCGTCCGGGTCCATGCGGGCAAGGTCGCCGGTGTGCATCCAGCCGTCGTCGTCGATAGCCTCGGCTGTCTTCTCCGGCTGGCCCCAATACCCGGCCATGACAGCGTAGCCCCGCGTGCACAGTTCGCCGATCTCTCCGCGCTCCAGGGTTTCGCCGGTGCTTGGATCCACGATCTTGGACTCAAGCCGGGGCATAGTGCGCCCGACCGTCGTGGTCCTCTGCTCCAGCGTGTCCCCCGCGAGGGTCATGGTGGACACGGGCGAAGTCTCGGTCATTCCGTAGCAAATGGCCACGTCCCGCATGTTCATCTCGGAGATGACGCGCTCCATGACCTCGATAGGGCACAGCGAGCCTGCCATGACGCCGGTGCGCAGCGTGGAGAGGTCGTACGAGGCGAAATCGGGCAAAGCCAACTCGGCGATGAACATCGTGGGCACCCCGTACAGCGAGGTCCCGCCAAAATCCTGCACGGCTTCCAGGGCGGCGGCCGGGGTGAATCCACGGCCCGGAATGATGGTGGCCGCGCCGAAGCTCAGGGCGTTCAGGTTCCCGATGACCATGCCGAAACAGTGGTAGAACGGCACAGGCAAGACAACGCGGTCGCGTTCCGTGTATCCCAGCAGCCTGCCGATTTGGTTGCCGTTGTTGAGGATGTTGTGGTGGGTCAGCGTGGCACCCTTGGGGAAGCCGGTGGTCCCTGAGGTGTATTGCAGATTGATCGGATCGTGCGGGTCCAGTTCCGCCATGCGAGTCTTGAGCGCCGGGGGCGCGACGTCGTCTGCCCGCTTGAGCAGTTCGGCGTACGTCAGCTCGGCGTCAGTTTGCGGTTCGCCTGCGTTGAGCATGTCCAGTCCCAGATCGGGAAGGAACACCAGCTCCCGAAGCTCAGGACAGCTGGCCAAAGCCTCGCGGGCCATGCCCACATAGTCGCTGTTCTTGTCCGATGGAGCCGCCACCAGCATCCGCATGCCGTTCTGGCGGACCACGAATTCGAGTTCGTGGCTGCGGTACGCCGGATTGACGTTGACCAGGATCGCGCCGACCTTCGCCGTGGCGTATTGCAGGATGGTCCATTCGGCGCAGTTCGGGCTCCAGATGCCTACCCTGTCACCCTTGGCGACGCCCGTGGCGAGCAGCGCACGCGCGAGCCGGTCGACGTCGTCGTTCAGTTTTTCGTAGCTCCAGCGCCGAGCCTCATCGCCGGGCACCACGGCGGCTTCGATGAGCGCGTCCCGCAGCGGAAACAGCGCCGCGACTCGTTCAAAGTTGGCGCCGATTGTCTCTTCAAGCAGCAGGACGTCAGTGTCCCCGGCTGTGTAGGAAAGCATGAACGCACGCTACCAACTCCACGGGGCCAAGAGAAGACTTTTGCTTGGAAGTCCTACAAAATATTTCAGGGCCTTGCCCGGCCAGCCGGTAATGTGAATCCCATGAGTGCACCCATTGACCTGCAGGCCACGTTCATTCCCAACGACGGCGAATTCTTCCGCGTCAAGCTCGCGCTGGAAATCGCGATCGACGAAGTGGTGAACGAACCCGGCTGCATCCGCTACGAGCTCACCGAAGCCAACGAGGACAAGCTGGTCCTGACCGAGCAGTGGGCCTCCGAGGCACACCTCGACATCCATTCCAAGGGCATCGCCGTCCAGGACCTCAACGAATCCCTCAGCGCACTGCTGGCTGAGCCGGTGAAGCTCGAGCGCCTCTAGGAGTTTCGGTCAGGAGTTTTCTGCGCGCTGCTTTGCGATGTGCGCGTGGACCTCATCCATATCGAGCCCCTTGACGGCTTCGATGACCTGCTCCAGCTGGGGTCCGTTCAGTGCGCCTGGCTGCGAGAACACGAGGACCTTTTCGCGGAAGGCCATGAGCGTGGGGATCGAGGAGATACCGGCTTCGGCCGCAAGCTGCTGCTCGGCCTCGGTGTCCACCTTGGCGAAGAAGACATCGTCATGCTTCTCGGAAGCGGCCTGGTACGTGGGGGCAAACTGCCTGCAAGGGCCGCACCACGCAGCCCAGAAATCCACCAAGACAATGTCATTGCCCTCGATGGTCGATGCGAACTGCTCGCCGGTGATGTCAACTGTAGCCATGCTTCCACGGTACGCGACCACGCCGTCTAAGTCGCCCTTGTTCGCTACCCGGCAAACCGGGAATAAACCACGACGGCGCGCGGCCGGGTTGGCTCAGTCCGGCACCTTCAGCTAGTGCCAGAAGTGCGGGGCGGTCTTCCCAGGGTCGAGTGGTTGGCGCCGCCCGGCACCTTCCGTTAGTGCCAGAGGTGCGGGGCGGTCTTCCCAGGGTGGAGTGGTTGGCGCCGCCCGGCGCTGCACCTAGTGCCAGAGGTGCGGGGCGGTTTTGCGGGCGCCGGGGAGCGCGTTGTTCTCGCGCCACTCGTGGATCCATTCGGAAAGCTCGAGGTCTGCGGGAGGCTCGCCGAACTCGGCCAGGATTTCCTCCTGGCTCACGGGCCGGCCCTTGGTGACAAGCCGGGTGGCAATGTGCGCCCGGGCGTAGATCTCGCCGTCGACCACCATGCGTTGTTCAAAGTAGATCGCTTTGGAATCGAGCCCGATGATCTTGGACTCGATCGTGTATTGCTGCCAAAGCTGTAACGACTTCCGGAACGCGATGGTCTCCCCCGCTGCCACCGGGCTCCAGCGGCGGCGGCGCATCTTTTGCCAGATCCCTGCGCGCACCATGAGGTCGAAGCGCCCAAGATCCATCAGCGAGAAATACATGCCGTTGTTGACATGCATTGCAATGTCGATGTCCGTGGGCAGCACACGCATGGGCAACGAGGACGTACCCCAAACGCTGAGCCGGCTCCGCCTGGACGAGGTGAACAAGAGCAAGAGGGTTCGGAGAAGCAAATGCATAAACGCCATGTTACTCCTCAGTAACATGGCGGGACAGCTTCGTTTTGTGTGTCGCTACATGGCATGTCGTTTACCGCCGGTTCACGTGCCCCGGGAAGAATGTCTGAAAACAAATTGCAGAAGGTATCAAGGAGATCCCGTGAGCACCATCCAAACCATCAGGGCACACGCAGATGTGTGGCCGGAACTGCCGCTCCATCAGGAGTTGGTGTTGCAGGACACCCGCGGCAACAGGATCATAGGCACCTTGGACGGCATGACCGAGGATCGCAGCACGCTCTGGATCCAGTTGTCCGGCGGCCTGGGCCGGCAACTCGTGCACCACCAGGACGGGTACTGGCTGGAGCCAGGCAGCGCGAGCTAAACCAGCGACACGGAAATCCACTGGCGACACCCCTAATCACTGGCGACACCCGAATTCGGGTGTCGCCAGTCCATTTGCGCGTCGCAGACGGTTTTCGGGGTCGAGCGGGCCCCGCGTCGAAGCGCCCGCCCAAACAAAGGAGGCACAAAAAAATCCCCGGAACCAATGGTTCCGGGGATTTAATTTTGTGGCAGATGAGGGATTCGAACCCCCGTAGGCGTTGCCAGCTGATTTACAGTCAGCCCCCTTTGGCCGCTCGGGTAATCTGCCGAACTTCAAAAGAAGTCACTCCCGATCATCGTTTCGTTTCCGATCCGGTAAGCGCGAGCAAGACAACCTTACAGAACTTCGGCCGAAGAATCGAATCGAGGCCTCGAGGGCCCAAAATCGGCGGAAATCTCAGGCTAACCAAGAATCCGGCCAGCCAGCTTGGCCTCGAAACTGGCCGCCTGCTCCAGGGTGATCTGGTTGAGCTGCACGGCCCGCAACAAGTCCGCGTGGACGCCATCCATCCGCGATGCCGCGTCCGGGACCGGGCTCAAGACCACGGAGGCCGCGAGCGCTGCGGCTGCAACTGCGGTGGCGGCGACTCCGATTGAACCGGCGGCGGCAGCAGCTGACTTGGTGACGTAGCGGACGGCTTGGTTGCTCATGGTGCTCCCTTTCAGGATGGGCTCTTCAAACTGATCCAACTCTGTCGGGGCAGTCTCAGTTCCGGCCATGTGTGTGCTGTGAGTGAACTGTGAACGCTCGGCACACGCCGGGCGCTTCCGTATTAGGCTGGTTGGCAGACAAAGCCGCCCGTTTCCGGGCCGCAACGCACCCATCAAACGCAACGCACCAATCAAAGGAGAGTCATGGCAGGCGAATCCACATTCGACGTCGTCAGCAAGGTAGACAAGCAGGAAGTCGCCAACGCGCTCCATCAGTCCCAGAAGGAAATCGCACAGCGGTACGACTTCAAGGGCGTCGGCGCCGAGATCGACTTCAGCGGCGAAAAGATCCTCATGAAAGCCAATTCCGAGGACCGCATTCTGGCCGTTCTGGACGTGTTCCAGTCCAAGCTCATCAAGCGCGGCATCTCCCTGAAGTCCCTCGACCAAGGCGAGCCTTACCCCTCCGGCAAGGAATTCCGCCTGGAATGCTCCATCAAGGAGGGCATCGCCCAGGACATCGCGAAGAAGATCAACAAGATCATCCGCGACGAAGCCCCGAAGTCCGTCAAGTCCCAGATCCAGGGCGACGAGCTCCGCGTCACGTCGAAGTCCCGGGACGACCTGCAGGAAACCATGAACATCCTGAAGAAGTTCGAAGAGGCCGACCTCCAGTTCGTGAACTTCCGCAGCTAAGACTTTGTTGCGGCCCCGGCCGCCATCCAGAAGTACGACGACGGCGCGTTGCCCCCTGAGCGGGCAATGCGCCGTCGTCGTTAATGCGGCTGTCGTTAATGGGACCAGGCGCGTCACGCCGCGCAACTTTTTGGGGTCGAGGTCCGGCGAAGACCCAGGGATTCCGCGACTACACCGATTCACGAAGACCAAAGACTGCAGCGCGTGACAACCACCCGCGCGTAATTTCCGGCAATTACGAAACCCTTCTTTTGCGTAATCATGCCTAACGGGTACTGTACTTTCTTAGGCGAGCCTAACTGTGGCTCCCCTAACGAAAGATTCCACATGACCGCGAACTTCCTGATCGGCCTGCGTGAGGGCCTTGAAGCCACCCTCGTTGTGGTCCTTCTTATGGCCTACTTGGTCAAGACCGGACGGCGCTCGCTGCTCCCCCGGCTTTGGGCCGGCGTCGGCATCGCTGTGGCCGTATCCATCGCTTTCGGGGCCTTGCTCACCTTCGGTCCACAGGGACTGACTTTCGAGGCGCAAGAGGCGATCGGGGGCGGACTGTCCATTGTCGCCGTCGCGCTCGTTACCTGGATGGTCTTCTGGATGGCGCGCACTGCCCGCAGCCTCGGCGGCGAGCTGAAGTCCCAAGTGGACAAAATGGCAGACGGCGCCGCGTGGGGCCTCGTGGTCGTGGCGGCACTCGCGGTGGGCCGCGAAGGGCTCGAGACGGCGCTGTTCCTTTGGGCTGCTGCCCAGGCCGCCGGCGAGTCGTCGCAGCCGCTGCTTGGCGCGCTGCTCGGCCTGGCCGTTGCCGCCGGGCTCGGATACCTGCTGCACCGCGGAGTCCTCAAGGTCAATCTCTCGCGGTTCTTCACCTGGACCGGCGTCGGCCTCATCGTGATCGCGGGCGGCGTGCTCGCCTACGGTATCCATGACCTCCAGGAAGCTGGAATCCTGCCCGGGCTCCGCAACCTCGCGTTCGACGTCTCAGCGGCCATCCCGCCGTCGTCCTGGTACGGCACCCTGCTGAAGGGCACCCTCAACCTCTCCCCGGCCACCACCTGGCTCGAAGCCGGTGTTTGGTTGCTGTACGTGATCCCTGTGCTCTTCTTCTACCTCCGGGCCAACGGTTCCGTTCCCGCGAAATCTTCCGGCAACGCCGCTGCAGGAAACGCGGCCGCTTCCCAGGCCGCTTCCCACGCCGCCAACGCCGCCTAAACGCGTCCCGCACCCCACAACAGAAGGAAAACCCCATGCCTGGCACTCCCCTGCCCAAAACAGCGCTGCCCAAAATACCGCTGCCCAAAATCGCCTCCCGCCGTCGGAAGTCCCTCGCCCTCGTCGCCGCGGCCGCCGCCGTTCCGCTGGTACTCACCGGCTGCACGGACAACGCGAAGACTCCCGGCTCCAGCGCCGCCGCCGGACCGATCCAGGTCACCAGCACCAAAACCGAGTGCAACGTCTCCACCGGCAGTGTCCCGAGCGGCAACCTGAGCTTCGCGGTCAAGAACGAAGGCTCGGAAATCACCGAGTTCTACCTCCTCGCCGAGGACGGCTTGCGGATCGTCGGCGAAGTGGAGAACATCGGTCCCGGCCTGACCCGCAACCTGGTGGTCACGGCTCCGGCGGGAAAATACACCACGGCGTGCAAACCAGGCATGCAGGGCGACGGAATCCGCGCAGCGTTCGAGGTCACGGACTCCGGAAACAAAACCGGCATCGATGCCGATTTCCAGAAGCTTGTGGACACCGGCGTCCAGCAGTACACCGCCTACGTCAAAGACCAGACCGAGCAACTCGTGACCGGCACCAAGGCCTTCGCCGACGCCTACGCCGCGGGCGACGCAACCAAGGCCCGCGCACTCTACGCCGCGACCCGCCTGCACTGGGAGCGGATCGAACCCGTCGCGGAATCCTTCGGCGACCTCGACCCCAAGCTCGACGCACGCGAAGCCGACCTTGAGCCCGGCCAGGAATGGACCGGCTGGCATCGCGCGGAGAAGGACCTGTTCCCGCCGGAAGGCTACACGGCGCTGACGGCCACCGAGCGAACGAAAATCGCCACGCAGCTCGTCTCCGATACCGAGGAGCTCGGCAAGCGCACCCGCACTGTGGTGCTCTCCGCGGACAAGCTCGGCAACGGCGCCAAGGAACTCCTGGACGAAGTCGCACGGGGCAAGGTCACCGGCGAGGAAGAAATCTGGTCCCACACTGACCTCTGGGACTTCCAAGCCAACGTCGACGGCGCCCGGATCGCCTTCGAAAACCTCAAGCCCGCGCTCGCCCAGAAGGACCCCGCCCTGGCCACGAGCCTCGACGAGAAGTTCGCTGCCCTGCAGGCCGAGCTCAAGAAGCACGCCAAGGGTGACGGCTTCGCGTACTACAACGAACTTAGCCCCGCCGATGTCCAGCAGCTCGCCGCGCTGGTCGACGCCCTGGGAGAACCATTGTCCAAGCTCACCTCAGCCGTGGTCCTGTGAGCGGCTTCCCTTTCAACCACGAGCCCGCTGAGGCGCCCGACGGCGGCACCCAGGCTGCCGCCGTCGGGCCCGGCGGGGCCGCCGTCGCGTCCGCCGGGGGCGGCACGGGCGGCAAGCGCGGCCTGTCCCGTCGCGGACTGTTCTCCCTTGCCGGCGTGGGCGGCGCCGGTGCCGTGGCGGGCCTTGCCGCCGGGTACCTCAGCCATGACGCAGTGGCAGCTCAGGCGGCGCCCGCCGCAAGCAGCGTGGTTCCTTTCTACGGCGAACGCCAAGCCGGCATCATCACTCCCGCCCAGGACCGCCTCCACATCGCTGCCTTCGACGTCACCATTGAGGACCGCGCCGCACTGATCCAGCTCCTGAAGGACTGGACTGCTGCGGCCGAAGCCATGACAGCCGGCCGTACAACGGGCGCGACCGGCGCCGTCGACGGTCCCTACGACGCGCCGCCGGAGGACACCGGAGAAGCCCTCGATCTGGCGGCAGGCAAGCTGACGTTGACGTTCGGCTTTGGTCCGGGCCTCTTCGAAAAGGACGGCAAGCCCCGCTTCGGCCTGGAGGGCCGCAGACCCGACGCCCTGATTGACCTGCCGCGCTTCCCGGGCGACGCCCTCGAGGCCGCGCGCACCGGCGGCGACATTGTGGTCCAGGCCTGCGCCGACGATCCCCAGGTCGCCGTGCACGCGATCAGGAACCTCGCACGCATTGGCTTCGGCAAAGTCCGGGTCCGCTGGTCCCAGCTGGGCTTCGGTCGCACCTCGTCCACGTCCCGTGCCCAGGCGACCGCGCGCAACCTTTTCGGCTTCAAGGACGGCACGGCCAACCTGAAGTCGGAAGACCCGGCACTCCTGGACGAGCACGTCTGGGCCACCGCCGGAACCCGCTCGGGTGAAGCGTGGATGGCGGGAGGCAGCTACCTTGTCTCCCGGCGGATTCGGATGCATATCGAGATCTGGGACCGGACTTCACTGCGCGAACAGGAAGGGCTGATCGGCCGCACGAAAGGTGCGGGAGCGCCATTGTCCGGAGGGGAAGAATTCACGGCGCCGGACTTCGGGATCAAAGGGCGCGACGGCGAGCCGTTGATCGCCCTGGATTCCCACGTCCGCCTCGCCCACGCGGACCAGAACAACGGCGTCAAGATGCTTCGCCGCGGATACAACTACACCGACGGCTCGGACGGGCTCGGCCACCTCGACGCGGGCCTGTTCTTCATCGCTTTCGTCAAGGACCCGCGGACGCACTACGTGCCCATGCAGATGGCCATGGCAAAGAGCGACAAGCTGGCCTTGGAATATCTCAAGCACACGGGCTCCGGCCTGTTCGCAGTGCCCCCGGGCATTAAGGCGGGCGGCTTCATTGGTGAGGGCTTGTTCGCATGAAGCCGCCCGTCGTCGAACGCGGCACCGGTACTAGGTGACTTACGGGGCCGCTGGCTAGGAAAGCGGCCGTCCAGCCATCCGCTCGAGCCGCTCGATGCGCTCACGCATGGGCGGGTGGGTGGCGAACAGCTTGGTCATGGCCCCGCCGCGGAACGGGTTGGCAATCATGAGGTGTGAGGTATTCACGAGGCGCTGATCCTGTGGCAGCGGCACCTGCTTCACGCCCGCTTCGATCCTACGGAGGGCTGAGGCGAGCGCCAGCGGGTCGCCGGTGAGCTCCGCGCCGTCGTGGTCGGCGTCGTACTCCCTCGTGCGGGAAATGGCGAGCTGGATCAGCGAGGCGGCAAACGGCGCCAGGAGCGCCATGGCGATCATGGCAATCGGGTTGGCGTTCCGCCGGTCCCCGCCGCCGAAGAACAGCAACATCTGGCCCACCGAAGTAATGACACCGGCGACGGCGGCCGCGATGGACGAGGTGAGGATGTCGCGGTTGTAGACGTGCATGAGTTCATGCCCGAGGACGCCGCGGAGCTCGCGCGCGTCGAGCAAGTTCAGGATGCCCGCGGTGCAGCACACGGCGGCGTTCTTCGGATTGCGTCCCGTGGCGAAGGCATTGGGGTTCATGGTCGGAGAAACGTAGATCCGAGGCATGGGCTGGTTTGCCCGCATGGAGAGTTCCCGGACGATCTGGTACAGCTGGGGCGCCTGCGCTTCCGGGACCGGGTAGGCGGCCATGGAGCGGATGGCGATCTTGTCGCTGTTCCAATATCCATAAGCCGTTGTCGCGATGCCGATCACTGCCATGATCCAGATGGGCGACGCACTGCGCGTGCCCACACCAATCACGGCTCCAAGTCCCAGCAGCACCGCCCAGAGCACACCGAACAGCGCTGCTGTCTTCAGGCCATTGTGATGATTATGCACTTCACTACTTTCTTGCAGTTCTCTCTTTTGCCTTGCATTGCATGCTGGTTCTGATCCGATTAACGCCGACGGCGGCCCGGACGTTCCAGTGCCGGGCTGACCACGGGCTAGGGCACCGGGTGGAGGGAATCGTACTTGAGGAATCCGCGCTGCCCGCGCGCCACGAGCCAGGCCAATACTGCGCACAGCACGCCGCCGAGGAGAAGCACCCAGCCTTCGCTGAGAACCTTGGTGACGCCACCGGCGAGCATATCCCCCACTCGCGGACCACCGGAAACCACCACGATGAACACGCCTTGCAACCGTCCCCGCATGTGGTCCGGAGTGGCCGATTGCAGGATGGTCGTGCGAAAGACGGCGCTGACGGAGTCCGAGATCCCCGCAAGGGCACAACACATGGCCGCCGGGATGATCCAGGGCGTCACCCCGTCGCGCCCGGCGTCCCCGGCCAGGACCACGACCAGGCCGAAAGCTGCGATCGAGAAGCCCCATCCGGCCACGGACCATACCACCGCACTCCCTTGGCGCCGCACCCTTCCCAGGGGTCCGGAGAACAACCCCGCCAAGAAGGCGCCCACAGCTACGGAGGCGAGCAGCACACCCACGGTAGTGTCGCCACCCCCGATCATCGTGGCTCCGATCGCGGGCATGAGGGCGCGCGGCTGGGCGCAGATCATCGCGATGAGGTCGATGATGAAGGTCATGCGGAGGTTGGGCCGGGTGCCCAGGAAACGGAAGCCCTCGACGACGGAACGCAGGCCGGGTGCCGACGCGTTCGCTGCTGCGGGAAGGGCCGGGAGCTTGAAAAGGCTCCACAGCGCGAAGGCGAAGCTCAGGGCATCGATCGTGTAGGTCCAGCCAAAACCGCTCGAGGCAACCAGCACACCGGCCAGCAGGGGGCCAGCCGTCATGGAGATGCCCATGTTGAGCATGCTCAGCGCGTTGGCGGCGGGCAGCAGTTCCTTCCGGACCAGCAGGGGAATGATGGCGCTGCGTGCCGGCCCGTTGATGCCCTGCGCTCCGCTTTGGATCGCGACGAGGAGGAACAGGATCCAGACATTGTTTAGCTGGAACCACGCTTGGAGTGCCAGGGCCACGCTGCAGCCCCACAAAACGAGGGACGCAACAATGGCGACTTTCCGCCGGTCATAGGCATCCGAAAGCGCGCCGCCAAACAAACCCGCGATCACCAGCGGAACCAGGGCAAAGATGCTGAGCAGGCCCACGTAAAGGCTTTGTTGGGTGATGCTGTAGACCTCAAGGCTCACGGCAACAAGGGTGAGCTGGGATCCAACCATGGACACCGAAGACCCCAGCCACAGGCGGCGGAATGCCGGGCTTTCGCGAAGCGGGGTCATGTCAGCCAGGAGTTTTGCCACCGTCCAACCCTACCCACCAACGCGTCCGCCCTCCCGGAGCGCCGCGGGCCGCCGTCGGGCGCCCGAGTCCGTGTCGCCGTCGGCCGGGCGAGGCCGGGCCGCCGTCGGCCGGGCGAGGCCGGGCCGCCGTCGGCCGGGTTCATCCAAAGTTAGCCTCACCTTATTGTGAAGTACTCATAATAAGTGCTTCAATGGGCGTATGGCAGATCACACGGCAGACCAGGAAGCGTGGGCTTCCGCCCTGCATTCCCACGGACGCCGCGTGACCAAACAGCGTCTTGCGGTTCTTGCTGCCGTTCAGCACAATCCACACTCCCCGGCCGAAGGCATCCTGGCTGCCGCGCGCAAGGATCTACCCGAACTGACAGCGCAGTCTGTTTATGTGGTGCTGAGCGACCTCACGGACCTACAGATGCTGCGACGCTTTGAACCGCCCCACTCTCCCGCGCTGTACGAGACCCGGGTGGGCGACAACCACCACCATGCTGTCTGCATCAGCTGCGGCCGGGTGGAGGATGTCGACTGCGCCGTAGGCCATGCACCCTGCCTCACCCCGCACTGGGATGAGCATTCCAAACCCATGACCATCCAGATCGCAGACGTCCTGTACCAAGGCATCTGCCAGGACTGCCAGGCCAAACAACAGCTTCCTACTCAAACGCAAGTAACCCACGAAATAGGAGAACGATGACCGCGAACATTTCGACAACACAGTCGGGCGCACCAGTCACCTCGGATGCGCATTCCAAGTCCGTTGGCGCCGATGGTGCCATCATCCTGACCGACCACTACCTGGTGGAAAAGCTCGCCCAGTTCAACCGCGAGCGCGTCCCGGAGCGTGTTGTCCACGCCAAGGGTGGCGGCGCTTTCGGTACCTTCAAGACGTCTTCGGACGTTTCCAAGTACACCAGGGCCGCTTTCCTGCAGCCGGGCGTGGAGACGGACATGCTCATCCGTTTCTCCTCCGTCGCAGGCGAGAGCGGCTCCCCTGACACGTGGCGCGACCCGCGCGGCTTCGCCGTCAAGTTCTACACTTCCGAGGGCAACTACGACCTCGTGGGCAACAACACCCCGGTGTTCTTCATCCGCGACGGCATCAAGTTCCCTGACTTCATCCACTCCCAGAAGCGCCTCCCGGGCACCCACCTGCGGGACGCCGACATGCAGTGGGACTTCTGGACCCTCTCCCCCGAGTCCGCGCACCAGGTCACCTGGCTCATGGGCGACCGTGGCCTGCCGGCTTCCTGGCGTGAAATGCAGGGCTACGGCTCGCACACCTACCAGTGGATCAACGCCGAGGGCGAGCGCTTCTGGGTCAAATACCACTTCAAGTCCAACCAGGGCGTCAAGACCATCACCGGCGACCGGGCTGAAGAACTGGCCGGCTCGGACGCGGACTTCTACATCCGCGATCTCCAGGAAAACATTGCCGCCGGCAACTTCCCGTCCTGGGAACTGCACGTCCAGGTCATGCCTTACGAGGACGCCAAGACGTACCGCTTCAACCCGTTCGACCTCACCAAGGTATGGCCGCACTCGGATTACCCGCTGATCCACGTGGGCACCATGGAGCTCAACAAGAACCCGGAGAACTATTTCGCGCAGATCGAGCAGGCCACCTTTGCGCCGTCGAACTTCGTTCCGGGTATCGCCGCTTCCCCTGACAAGATGCTGCAGGCCCGCATCTTCTCCTACGCTGACGCACACCGCTACCGTGTGGGCACCAACCACGCACAGATCCCGGTGAACCAGCCGAAGAACCAGGTCAACAACTACAGCCAGGACGGCGCGGGACGTTACCTGTTCAACGCTCCTTCGGTTCCGGTCTACGCACCGAACTCCCTGGGCGGCCCGGCTGCTGTTGAGCCGCAGAACCCGGCCGGTGGCTGGGAGAACGACGGCGAGCTGACGCTCTCCGCACATTCCCTGCATGCCGAGGACGGCGACTTCGTCCAGGCCGGCGCGCTGTACCGCGAGGTTTACGACGACGGCGCCAAGGCCCGCCTTCTGGATACCATCACGGGCGCTGTGGGCGGCGTCAAGAGCCCCGGCATCAAGGAACGCGCCATCCAGTACTGGACCAACGTCGATGCTGAACTCGGCGCCAAGCTGCGCGCCAACCTCGGCGCAGGCGAGGGCGAGTCGGCTGCAGAGGCAGCCAACAAGCTGTAACAACATCCACAAACGAAGCAACCCCGCTGCGGATTCTCCGCGGCGGGGTTGCTTTCTTTATGGGCACGTAAACCGGCTCAATGGGCACGTAAACCGGGGCTTGTTTGCGACTCCTGAGCTTGCAGCTCGTGGAATAGGAAACAAGGTAAGGATCCAGGGGTGCGCCTCCCAGCGGCGAGTCCGCGGCGCGGGTTCCGACGGCGGGGTTTCCGAGGCGGTTTTACACAGCGGGGTTTCCACGGCGGGTTTTCCACATAGCCGACAATGACTCTGGCTAGCTCGGCATTGTGATCCATAGGATCCTTACATGAGCACATTTACCGGGATCCCCGCAGAGGCCATCGCCTTCTATGCCGAACTTGAAGAGAACAACAACCGCGAATGGTGGCTGGCGCACAAGGACATCTACGACTCCGCTGTGAAGGAGCCATTGACGCTGTTGCTGGAGGAGCTTGAGCCACGTTTCGGGCCGGGCAAGGTTTTCCGTCCGAACCGGGATATCCGATTCTCGCAGGACAAGTCCCCTTACAAGACTGCACAGGGAGCGTTTGCAGCGGACAAGGAGGGCGTGGGCTTCTACCTCCAGCTCAGTGCAGACGGCCTGTTAATCGGCGGCGGATGCCACTCGCGCACCCCGGAGCAGATTGCCCGGTTCCGCGCCGCCACGGATTCGCCGGCCAGCGGGGAGGAACTCCAGAAAATCGTCGATTCCATCGCCGCCGCCGGTTTCGCGGTGGAAGGCGAGAAGCTCAAGACCGTGCCGCGGGGGTTCGACAAAGACCATCCACGCGCCGAGCTCTTGAAGCACAAATCGTTGTCTGCAGGGGTGACCTTAGGCGAGCCGGAATGGATGTCCCAGCCCTCAGCCAAGGAAGAAATCGCCAAGCGGTGGGAGGTCCTGCGCCCGCTCGTGGAGTGGGTCAACGAACACGCGGCGCCGTAATCGTTGGGGTCGTTGCCGGGCCCGTGAGTCCGGCCGGAGCAGTGAATCCGTTCCAGGGTCAGACCTTGCTGAAGCTGTCCTCGTCGTCGCTGGAATCGCTGGAGTCGCTGGAATCGCTGGAGTCGCTGTTCCTGCCGGAAACAGATGCCGTCCCGGAAACTGCGGCCTTCGCGGGAGCGAACTTCTCGTTCAGGCGGGAGTGGCGCTGCCCGTAGGCGAAGTAGATGGCAAGTCCGATTGCCAGCCAGATGGCGAAGAAGATCCAGGTTTCCACGGCCAGGTTTGTCATCAGGTAGATGCACAGCACAGCCGAGACCACGGGAAGCACCTTGCCGAGCGGAACCCGGAACGCCGGCTTCAGATCGGGGCGTTTCTTACGCAGGACCAGGATGCCCAGGCTCACCATGACGAAGGCCGAGAGGGTACCGATGTTGATCATTTCTTCGAGAAGATCCACGTTGGTCAGACCGGCGACGAGTGCCACGGCAGCCCCACAGATGATCTGGAGCCGGACCGGCGTCGAACGCTTCTCGCTCGTCTTGGACAGAGCGCGCGGAAGCAGACCGTCGCGGCTCATGGCGAGGACCACGCGGGCCAGGCCCATGAGCAGCACCATGATGACAGTGGTCAAACCGATGAGGGAGCCAAAGGCAATGACCTTGGCCGCGTCGGTGTTTCCAACCGCCTCGAAGGCCGTGGTCAGGGTGGGGTTCTTGGCTTCGGCCAGCTGCGTGTAGGACACCATGCCGGTCAGGGCCAGGGAGACCAGGATGTAGAGCAACGTCACGAGCGCCAGTCCGCCGAAGATGCCCCGAGGCAAGGTCTTTTGCGGGTTCTTGACCTCTTCCGCGGAGGTCGCAACCACATCGAAGCCAATGAAGGCAAAGAACACCAAGGCTGCGCCGGCAAAGATGCCCAGCGTTCCGTACTGGGCCGGAACCGCACCAGTGAGGAAGCCGAAGAGGGATTGCTTCATGACATCCGCGCCGTCGCTGCCTCCGGTAGGCTGCGATGCCGGGACAAAGGGCGCGTAATTGGAGAATTTCACGTAGGTGAAGCCGACAACAATCACGAACAGCACCACGGCGATCTTGATCAGCGTGAAGACGTTGCCTACGCGCGCGGAGAGCTTGGTGCCGAGCACCAGGAGCACCGTGAAGATGGCAACAATCAGGAAAGCGCCCCAATAGAGATCCACACCGGCGATGTTCAAGGCCGGGGGCATATCCACGCCCATGAGAGCAAACACTTTGCTCAAGTAGATTCCCCAGTACTTCGCGATCACGGCAGCGGCCGTAAACAGTTCAAGGATGAGGTTCCAGCCAATGATCCAGGCGAGGACTTCACCCATCGTGGCGTAGGTGAAGACGTAGGCGGACCCAGCGACCGGGATCGCAGTAGCGAATTCGGCGTAGCACATGATGGCCAAGGCACACGTGACGGCTGCGACGGCAAAGGAGATCGTCACGGCGGGACCGGCAAAGTTCGCAGCGGCCTTGGCACCGACAGAGAAGATCCCAGCGCCGACGGCAACGGCAACGCCCATGATCATCAGATCCCAGGTGCTGAGGGAACGCTTGAGCTTGCGTCCGGGCTCATCGGCGTCCGCAATGGACTGCTCGATCGATTTGGTCCGGAAGAGGTTCATAGAAGAGTCCACAATCTTGATGAGGTGCTAGAAACAGACTCATCAAGAGTAGTGTCCAGCCAATGGACCCCCACATTTGTCCCAAATCGTGAGACGCGAGGACGGTGTAACTTCAGATCTTGGGGACGTCCCAATCCATCAAGGTGGAACGGATAAGGAAGCGTTTCCCCTCTGGCGACTCCACCGAGAACCCACTCCCCCGGCCGTTCACCACGTCCACCGTCAGATGGGTGTGGGACCAGTAATTGAACTGTTCCCGGGACATCCAGAACTCCAAAGGCTGCGGCCGTGCGTCGTCGCCGATGTCGAAAAGTCCAAGCAATACGTCCGAATCTCCGGTCATGAATTCGCCGGCGGGAAAGCACATGGGTGAGGAACCGTCACAGCAACCACCTGACTGGTGGAACATGAGCGGACCGTGTTGCTCCCACAACTTCCGGAGCAGTTCGATGGAAACGGCGGTGAGCGCCACCCGGGAGAAGTCCTCCCCGGGCAGCGTCACTGCGGCGTCAAGCCTGTTTTGAGGCATTAGAACCTCAGCACCACACGGCCGTCGATCTTGGCATGCTTCATCTCGTCAAGGACCGCGTTCACTTCGGAGAGCTCCCGGGTGGACACGGTCGGGTGGATCTTGCCCTGCGCGTAGAAGTCCAGCGCTTCCTCCAGGTCCTGGCGCGTCCCCACGATCGAGCCACGGACGGTCAGGCCCTTGAGCACGATCTCGAAGATCGGCGCAGGGAAGTCCCCCGGCGGCAGCCCGTTGAACACGATGGTCCCGCCACGCCTGGCCATGCCGATCGCCTGCCCGAATGCCGACGGATGCACCGCCGTGACCAGCACACCATGGCAGCCCCCGGTTTCCCGCTGGATGACTTCCACGGGATCCTCGTGCAGCGCGTTGACCGTCAGCTCGGCGCCGTGCTTTTTGGC